>NZ_JBEZGX010000201.1:0-1002 GCF_040650235.1 Kitasatospora sp. NPDC048722 | reverse complement strand
ATTATCTTTTATGGCATTTGACGTTAAGTCAAGTTTTTAGAGTAACAAACGTAGAATTTTAATCTATTTATTTTAAGCACTTACCTTTTCAAATTGATTAGGTGTAAGATACCCTAAACTTTGATGGATTCGTTTTGAATTATAAAAGGCTTCGATGTACCAGAAAATACTCTGATAGGCTTCTTCAAAGTTCTTATATTTAAATTGATACACCCACTCTCTTTTTAAATGTCCATGCCAAGATTCAAGACTGGCATTATGATAAGGGTATCCCCTTCGACTGAAAGAGTGAGTCATCCCATAATACTTAAGTAACTCTTCATACTCTAGACTCGTATACTGGCTTCCTTGGTCAGAATGAAGAATAACAGCTTCTGGATAGTCTTGTGATTTAATGGCCTTATTTAAAGTTCTTTGCACTAATTCTACAGTCATTCGCTTGCCCAAATCCCAAGCAATGACTTTTTTAGTATAACGATCCATAATGGTTGAGAGATAAGCCCATCCTTGTTGAGTAGGAATATAAGTAATGTCGGTTGACCAAACCTTATTTTTCTTTGTAGGTTCAGTCTGTATGAGATTTTTTCGATTGATGTGATCACTTAGTGAGTATCCAGGCTTAAATTTCTTAATGACTACAGACTTGAGTTGAAGTTGCTTCATTAGCTTCTGTACCAGTTTTAACCCGACTTTTTCCCCTTGTTTAAGTAGAAGATGATGAATTTTAGGAGCACCATAGATTTCTCGGTTAGTATTGAAGAGTTGAGAAATTTTGAGTGACAGGTATTGTCTCCTTAATTGAGTTTTAGATGGATGTCGGTTAATCCGTTCATAATAACTTGATTCAGGAACATCAAGGAGTTGACAGCTTAGTCTGACATTGAGTGCTAAAGTTTGTATGGTTAGACCCTCTTCGTAGCCGGGGGCCACGACGACCTCGGTGAAGATCGGGGCGATCTGCTCGGCCAGCTCGACGGTGACCGGGCGGTTGACCGCGATCAC
>NZ_JBEZGX010000200.1:0-1006 GCF_040650235.1 Kitasatospora sp. NPDC048722 | reverse complement strand
GTTTGAAGTGCTCTGAAAACGACATATACCTTCTTACCTGATAATCCTCCTATCTAGTAAATGTGCGAGTTTCCCTTTTTTAAATAATTGTCATTTGGAACTCACTATCTATTTTTATAAAAAAGTTATATTGAGATAGCTATCAAAGCTTTTAAATAAGTTCAAATCCCTAACTTGCTACATTGCCTGCGATAGTCTACTTCACGACCTCAAATTCAATCTCGTATTGAACGTCCCTATTAGCAAGGAAAACTTTAATTGTAAAGATTCTAGAAGCCATCGAAAATGTCTCGATGATTTTATCAAATTTTTTTTTATAAAGTTATTATAAAATTTATTGATACCAAAAAATTAATTCCTCTCAAAAAAAAAGAAAACAAACCGCGTAAATTTTGGTTTGTTTCCATTCTTCTATTTCTCTCGATACCTAATCAGTCGCATGCCATTGACAATGACGATGAGGATACTAGCTTCGTGGACGAACATACCTGTTCCCATGTTGACGAAACTAGGTACTAAGCCTGTACCTCCAAGGATTAGACTAGCCAGTAAAAAGAGCACAACTACAATCGCAATCACAATATTTTGTGTCATGTTGGCAACCGTGCGTTTACTTAAACCATATGCGTGGACAAGTTCATCAAAACTAGACTTCATTAGCACGATATCGGACGTTTCAATCGCAGTATCAGTACCAGAACCCATTGCGATACCTATATTAGCAAGTGCCAAACTAGGAGAATCGTTGACACCATCACCGATAAAAGCAATTTTTTTACCAGAGTTTTTGAGTGATTTGACAACTTCAGCTTTTTCTTCAGGCATGAGATTGGCACGTACTTCATCGATGCCGAGTTGGGCGGCGACTGCTTTAGCTGTTGTCTCGTTGTCTCCAGTCAGCATAATCATACGAGAAATACCTTCGTGGCGTAGTTCTTCGAGGGATTCTTTGACACCAGAACGTATTTCGTCCGCAATACCATAAATTAGTTGCAATCTGTTATCA
>NZ_JBEZGX010000199.1:0-1014 GCF_040650235.1 Kitasatospora sp. NPDC048722 | reverse complement strand
TCCGCCGCGAACGGAGCGATCTTCGCCTCGGCCAGCCCGCGCACCGCCTCACGGAGCATCCCGTGCTCCTCGGAGATACGGAAGAGATCGAAGTCCTGGCTCATGATCGGCGCTCCTGTTTCGGGACGGCACTGACGGTACTCAGTACCCTTCATTATGCACGCGCGCAGCAAAAAGGGAACTCAGTGCCTTCACATAGCGGCACTGAGTTCCCTATCCTTTTTCTGCCGAACTCCTGCCGAACTCCCGCGCGACCAGTACGCGATCTGGCCGCCGTGGCGACCAGGCAGCCCCGGCACGCCCAGCAAGCCGTCCGAGCGCAGGGAGATGACACCGTGGTCCACTCAGCCATCGACGCCGACTGCGAGAACACCACGCTGTACTTCCAGCGCTGCGCGTGGTGCAGCAACCCCACCTTCCAGCGGCTGCTCTGCCCCACCTGCGGCTCCACCGACCTGCGGCTGGAGCCCAGCGAGGGCACCGGCGTCGTGCGGCGCTGCGAGGTCGAGCAGGCCAGGACGCCGCTGGCGCGGCAGAAGTCGCTGATCCGGATGGCCGAGGGCTTCGACGTCTGGTGCATCGTCGACGGGCTGCGCAGCACCGTGCCGGTGGGCACCAAGGTCCGCCTGCTGCCGGCGCCCGGCGCGGCCGAGAACCCGGAGCTGCGGCTGCTGCCGGTGGAGGAGCCGCAGCCGGTGGTGTGCACCGAGCCGCGCCCGCTGCCGCCGAACCAGGGCGGTTTCACGCAGCACCTCGCGGCCTTCGCCGAATAGCCGGACAGCCGGACAGCCGGACAGCCGGACAGCCGAGAAGGCGCGGACGGTCCGGTCGGGCCCCGGACAGGGGCCCGGGAACGCCGGAGGGCGTGGCACCGGGTACCCGGTGCCACGCCCTCCGCGCTCGTGCGGGGCGGATCAGGCCTTGCGGGCCTTCACCTCGGCGGTGAGCTGCGGCAGGACGGCGAACAGGTCGCCGACGACGCCGTAGTCGACCAGCTCGAAGATCGGGGCCTCG
>NZ_JBEZGX010000198.1:0-1017 GCF_040650235.1 Kitasatospora sp. NPDC048722 | reverse complement strand
GGCAGCTGAGCCGGCTCTTCGGCACTCCGTCACACCCGTCTTATCGGCTCCACTACGACGGGGTGTGGCCGTGCATGACCCGCTCCTCGATGAGAACGTGAAGGGCGCGTAGGTGCGGTGTCTCGTGGGCTACCGCCATCGACCGCGCGTCCTGCCATGAGCATCTCCGGCCGTCCACGGTGACCGAGTCCGCAGTGAGGGTGAAGCTGCCGTAGGTCACCGACTCGCCCCGCTCCAGGCGGGCACGGGCACGCGGGACTTCGTATGCGGCGATCAGGTCGGCAAGGCAGTCGACATGGCCTCCACGCCCATTCAAGGTAAGGAGTTTCTCGCCATCAAGGGTGCGCAGATCGAGCAGGGAAATGGAGACGTTACGTCCTGAGCTGCCGATGGAGCGGGTCATCGCGTACTCGAAAGGGAGTACCGCGTGCCAGGGGTGGGCATCGCAGCCCTGTGTTGACACGATGACCATGCCCCGCTCGTACCCGTAGACGGTGGGCGCGTTGGCCATGGCGCGTCTGTGTCGTTTCTCCTGGAGGAACAGGGCGGCTCCCAGCGCCACGGCGACAAGCAGCAGTACGGCACCTACCACCCGCCCGCCGGCCCCGCTCCCGGGCGCAGGCTCGCGCAGGACAAGCGCGAACCCGCCGACCATGGGCACAAGGAGCAACGGCAGCCCCACCCACCAAGGTGCCTTCTTGGGCGGCATCTTGTGCCCAGTGACGTAAGCGCCAAAGTCCTCAGCTTCGGCCATTCCACGCGCCTGCGGCAGTTCCTCCACCAACTCGCTCGCCCCGGCCGGCCCACTCGTCGTCATGTGCTCTCCTCCCCCATGTTCCTGCAAGCAGGAGGATAGGCCGGGGCCGCCGATTGGGAAAGATCACCACAAAACCGGAGGTTGCTGTACTGGTCAAACTGGCGCGGACACCACCAGGTCACCGCCCGTCGCAGCCACTACCGACGACGACTCGACAGTCCTTCAACCGGATAGATCACGAAGTCATACTGGAGTACTAG
>NZ_JBEZGX010000197.1:0-1039 GCF_040650235.1 Kitasatospora sp. NPDC048722 | reverse complement strand
GCGGCCGAGGTGAACGCGTACAGCACCTCGGAGAAGCCGTGGGCACCCGAGTTGAGCATCCCGGCCCGCTCGCCCGGCAGCGCCATCGCCACACCGGTGCCGACCAGCACGATGGTCGGGGTGGTGAGGATGTACAGGGAAGCGAACTTCATCTCCCGGCCACCGAGCTTCTTGCCCAGGTACTCCGGGGTACGCCCGACCATCAGACCGGCCACGAACACCGCCACGATCGCCAGGATCAGCATGCCGTACAGACCGGAGCCGGTACCGCCGGGCGCGATCTCGCCCAGCATCATGTTGAAGATCGCCAGACCGCCGCCGAACGGCGTGTACGAGTCGTGGAACGAGTCCACCGCACCCGTCGACGTCAGCGTCGTCGACGTCGCGAACAACGAGCTCGCCGCGATGCCGAAGCGCTGCTCCTTGCCCTCCATCGCCGCACCCGCCGCCTGCAGCGCGGCACCGTGGTGCTGCGACTCCGCGAACGTCATGAGCGCGGCCGAGGCGACCCAGAAGATCGCCATCACCGAGACGATCGCGTAGCCCTGGCGGTTGTCCCCCACCATCCGGCCGAAGGTCCGCGGCAGCGCGAAGGAGATCACCAGCAGCAGGAAGATCTCCAGCCAGTTCGTGAAACCGGTCGGGTTCTCGAACGGGTGCGCCGAGTTCGCGTTGAAGAAACCGCCACCGTTGGTGCCCAGCTCCTTGATGACCTCCTGCGAGGCCACCGGCCCGCCCGGGATCTTCTGGGCGTCACCGGCGAGGCCGGCCACCTCGTGGAAGCCGTGGAAGTTCTGGATCACGCCGTTGGCCACCAGGACCAGGGCGAAGACGATCGACAGCGGCAGCAGCAGCCGCAGCGAGATCCGGGTGAGGTCCACCCAGAAGTTGCCGACCCGGTCGGTGCGGTTGCGCGTGAAGCCCCGGATCAGCGCCGCCACGATGGCGATGCCGACGGCCGCGGAGACGAAGTTCTGCACCGCCAGGCCCATCATCTGCACCAGGTGGCCCATCGCGGACTCACCGCTGTAGGACTGCC
>NZ_JBEZGX010000196.1:0-1039 GCF_040650235.1 Kitasatospora sp. NPDC048722 | reverse complement strand
GGCAGTCCTACAGCGGTGAGTCCGCGATGGGCCACCTGGTGCAGATGATGGGCCTGGCGGTGCAGAACTTCGTCTCCGCGGCCGTCGGCATCGCCGTCGTGGCCGCGCTGATCCGGGGCTTCACGCGCAACCGCACCGACCGCGTCGGCAACTTCTGGGTGGACCTCACCCGGATCTCGCTGCGGCTGCTGCTGCCGCTGTCGATCGTCTTCGCCCTGGTCCTGGCCGCCAGCGGCGTGATCCAGAACTTCCACGGCTTCACCGACGTGCACACCCTGTCCGGCGAGGTCCAGAAGATCCCGGGCGGCCCGGTGGCCTCGCAGGAGGTCATCAAGCTCCTCGGCACCAACGGCGGCGGCTTCTTCAACGCCAACTCGGCGCACCCGTTCGAGAACCCGACCGGCTTCTCGAACCTGGTGGAGATCTTCCTGCTCCTGGTGATCGCCTTCGCCCTGCCGCGCACCTTCGGCCGGATGGTCGGCGACAACCGCCAGGGCTACGCGATCGTCGCCGTGATGGGCATCTTCTGGGTCGCCTCGGCCGCGCTCATGACGTTCGCGGAGTCGCAGCACCACGGCACGGCCCTGCAGGCGGCCGGTGCGGCGATGGAGGGCAAGGAGCAGCGCTTCGGCATCGCGGCCAGCTCGCTGTTCGCCGCCTCGACGACGCTGACGTCGACCGGTGCGGTCAACTCCTTCCACGACTCGTTCACGCCGTTCGGCGGCGGTCTGGCGATCTTCAACATGATGCTGGGCGAGATCGCGCCCGGCGGTACCGGCTCCGGCCTGTACGGCATGCTGGTGCTGGCCATCGTCGCGGTCTTCGTGGCCGGCCTGATGGTCGGGCGCACCCCCGAGTACCTGGGCAAGAAGCTCGGCGGCCGCGAGATGAAGTTCGCCTCGCTGTACATCCTCACCACCCCGACGATCGTGCTGGTCGGCACGGGTGTGGCGATGGCGCTGCCGGGCGAGCGGGCCGGGATGCTCAACTCGGGTGCCCACGGCTTCTCCGAGGTGCTGTACGCGTTCACCTCGGCCGC
>NZ_JBEZGX010000195.1:0-1066 GCF_040650235.1 Kitasatospora sp. NPDC048722 | reverse complement strand
CGGCGCCCGCAACCGCGTCGAGGTCGCCGCCCGTGCCTGGCAACACGGACTGGTCCGAGGTCCTGCCGTTCGTCGAGCCGCCGTGGGACCCTCATGTGATGACTACAATTAAAACAGGGGTCATTGCCTATCATAATAAAGAAACTCAAACGGGACGTTCTAATTTCACCATTACAATCAAAGGAAACGGAGGTCACGCTTCTATGCCACAATTAAGTAATGATGCAATAGTAGCCGCTAGTTACTTTGTAACTGAACTCCAAACAGTAATTTCAAGAAGAATAGATCCATTTGACATGGGTACTGTAACTATTGGATCATTTGATGGAGCAGGAAGTTTTAATGCTATACAAGATAAAGTAGTGTTAAAAGGGGATGTTCGGATGATGAAAGAAACAACTAGAAAAGTCATCCGAGACCAAGTGAAACAAATTGCTAAAGGCGTTGGAGTAACCTTTGGGGTTGAAGTGATTGTAGATTATGACGATAACTATCCTGTACTCTTTAATTCAGAAAATCTCACTCACTTTGTAGTTGACAGCTTAAAAGATCAGAATATTTCAGAAGTCAATAATATAGTCGATTTAGGACCACAAAATCCTTCTGAAGATTTTTCATATTATGGGCAAGTTGTACCAAGTACTTTCTTTTACATTGGTGCACAGCCTGAAGACGGCGGAAATTATCCCCATCATAGCCCTTTATTTAAAATGAATGAGAAAAGTATTTTAATCGCGGCTAAAGCAGTTGCAACTGTAACTATAAACTATCTATTTTTCAATAAAAAAATGTAGATTTACAAATAGCAAGATTTGTAGCTAAAGTTGCTCCTTCGTTATTTAATAAACTTATAAAAATATTTCTATCCTCTGTCCAGAAAAAGGTTGTATTATGGACGAGATTTAATTCACCGTCCGTCAAACTACGATACTGCGATGTCACTTAATGACAAGGTTTTGTATGTGTCCACAAATTCCGAGTTCTCTGTCTTGATGACAAATAACGTTCCAGAATATGCGTTGCTTACGTCCGGTAAAGGTTTTTTGAAGAATTTGGAAGATACAAC
>NZ_JBEZGX010000194.1:0-1078 GCF_040650235.1 Kitasatospora sp. NPDC048722 | reverse complement strand
CGTCGGCTACGAGATGGCCCTGCTCGTCGACCGCGCAGGCGCCGTCCTCACCCCCGCACTCCGCGCAGAACTCCAGGGCAGTCTCCTGCACTGACGGTTCGTCGGATACCGTCCAGGTATTCGAAGCACCTCCGCGTCCCTCCCGGGCCCGCTTCGGCGGGCTCGGGTTCGGACGTTGTACGGCCTTCGCACCACCGGCTCCGGACTCGTTCCGTAGCTCGCACCGCAACCGCCGCACCCTGTGAGGAGAGGAACCGTGACACCGCCCGACGACCGCAGCGGCCAGTACGGTGGCGTTCCGTACCCTGGCACAGGCCATGACGCCTTCGGAGCACCCGGCGTCGGCCACGGTCAGCCGTACGGCCGGCCGCAGTTCGGCCAGGAGTACGGCCAGCAGCCGTACGGTCAGCAGCAGGAGCAGTACGGCCGGCCCGGCCAGTACGCCCAGCCCGGCCAGTACGCCCAGCAGCCGCAGCCCTCCTTCGACGTGCCGCCGCCCGGCTACCCGGTCCCGCCGGCCGGACCCGGCCACGCGCCCGGCCACCACCCGGCCCAGGACCCCGGGCACGTCGAGGAGTTCGAGGACGAACCCGACTCCGGCCCGCTGATCCGGCCGTTCGCGATGACCGGCGGCCGCACCCGGCCCCGCTACGAACTCGCGCTGGAGGCCCTCGTCTCCGCCGACGTGGACCCGCAGCGCCTGGCCACCCTGCTCCCCGAGCACCAGCGGATCTGCACCCTGTGCACGGAGGTCAAGTCCGTCGCCGAGGTGTCGGCGCTGCTCTCCCTCCCGCTGGGAGTCGCGCGCATCCTCGTGGCCGACCTGGCCGAGGCCGGCCTCGTCGCCATCCACCAGCCCGCTTCCGGAGGCGAATCCGGAAACCAGCCCGACGTCACGCTGCTCGAAAGGGTCCTCAGTGGACTTCGCAAGCTCTAACGCGGCCGCCCCCACCCGCGCCACCACCTCCGCGAAGATCGTCGTCGCGGGCGGCTTCGGTGTCGGCAAGACCACGCTCGTCGGCGCCGTCTCCGAGATCAACCCCCTGCGCACCGAAGCCGTCATGACCTCGGCCTCCGC
>NZ_JBEZGX010000193.1:0-1098 GCF_040650235.1 Kitasatospora sp. NPDC048722 | reverse complement strand
ACCGCACTCGCCACCACCCACACCCACGGCCACACCCCCACCCCACCCACCACCACCCACACCCACCCCAACCTCCCCACCTACCCCTTCCAGCGACGCCGCTACTGGTTGGAGGATCCGGCGACGACGGGTGCGGCGGTGCTCGACGCACCGGTCGAACTCGCTGAGGACGGCGGCCTGCTGTTCACCGGCCGGCTGTCGCTCGACACCCACCCCTGGCTCGCCGACCACGGCATCGAAGGTGTGCCCCTGGTGCCGGGCAGCCTCTTCGTCGACCTGGCCCTGCGGGCCGGGGAGCACGCGCAGAGCCCGGTCGTGGACGAGCTCACGCTGGAGGCCCCGCTCGCCCTGCCCGCCACCGGCGCCGCGTCGCTCCAGCTCTCCGTTGGTGCCCCGGCGGACGACGGCCGACGCCCGTTCGCGGTGCACGCCAGGTTCGGCGAGGACGCCGACTGGACCCGGCATGCCTCCGGCGTCCTCTCCGCGGAGAGCGGCCACACTCCCGTACCGGACACGACCTGGCCGCCCGCCGGGGCCGTGCGGACCGACGTGGACGAGGTGTACGACCGGCTCGCCGGGCTCGGCTACGGCTACGGCCCCGCGTTCCGCAACCTGCGCGCCGCCTGGCAGCTCGCCGACACCCTGTACGCCGAGGTCGGCGTCCCCGACGAACCGGTCGGCGGAACGGAGGAGTTCGCCCTGCACCCGGCCCTCCTGGACGCCGCGCTGCACCTCCTGCCGGTGCGCGAGGGCCTGGACGGCGTCCGGCTCCCGTTCTCCTGGAGCGGGGTCCGGCTGCACGCCACCGGCGCGACCGCGCTGCGCGTCCGGCTGGAGCCCCTGACCGGCGAGACGGTGTCGCTGGTGCTGACCGATCCCGCGGGCGGGCTCGTCGCCGCCGTCGACGCCCTCGACCTGCGTCCGCTGCCGGCCGGTGCGATCACCGCCGCCCCGCCGACCGGAACGGACCCGCTCTACGAGGTGGGCTGGACGGAGCTACGACCGTCCGGTGAGGGTTCGGGTGGTACCGACGCCCCGGAACCGGTGGTCGTCCACCTCGACACCGACACCACCCCCGAGGACACCGCACTCCACGCC
>NZ_JBEZGX010000192.1:0-1109 GCF_040650235.1 Kitasatospora sp. NPDC048722 | reverse complement strand
GACAAGGTGATCGAGCTGCTCGACCCCGAGAGCGGCGAGCCGATCACCGAGGAGGGCCGTCCGGGCCGGGTCAAGCCTTACTTGGAACTTGGGGACCTTCGCTTGCTGGCATGGCGTTAATACCATCCATTGTTGGTGCAGTGATTGTGGTTGCTGTTGTATCTTTCTTCCTATCTAAAATGAATTAGTAGATCTTAGGATCTAGAAAGGAGGAGTTTTGGCAACTGGAAAGAAAATAATACTCATTATCCTTGATCTCCTTTTACTTACGCTTGTTCTACCAATGACTTGGGATTATTACAATTTCATGGAATATGATTGGATGACAACGACCTCTAGTAACATTCCCTTCATAGGTAAATATATGACAGACTATTTGTTTTGGGGGAACATCGTTTTAATAGTCATATTAATTATCGCCTTGATTGTAATCCTTTTTTATCCTCGAACCTATATGGATGTACAACTCACTTCAAATAATGGAGATTTAACTTTGAAGAAGTCGGCCATTGAAGGATTTGTAGGTGAAAAAGTAAAAGAAAATGATTACCTTAAAAACTCAAAAATCGCTGTTTCACTTTTTAAAAATAAGATAAAAATTGATGTAAAGGGTGAGATTGTTCCTCGAGTTGAAGTGGCCCAAAAAGCTCAAGTTCTGGAACAGGAAATCATTGAAGGGTTAAAAAGTTTCTTTGGATTGGAACATACGGTTAAACTTAAAGTAAAAGTCAATACATTAAGTAAAGACGATAACCCTAAACGACAACGTGTTATGTAGGAGGGATCAATGGATTATTTCGAAAAAAATCGATACCCAATTATAGGGGGAATCGTAGGTGCACTCATTGCTGTGTGTATCTTCACTATTGGATTTTGGAAAATGATTCTGGTTTTATTTTTAATTGGATTAGGAATTTATATTGGTCTATTTTTAAAAAAATCAGGAATCATTGATCAATTTATAAATCGTAAATAACATTATAAAAGGAAAATATTATGGTACAAGAAAACATGAAAGCACAGCCACGTCATGGAGCTCGTCGAGCAGCTCTGCGACTGGGTCGCCGTCGTCAACGCCGGCCGGGTCATAGCCCACGGGCCGCTGGACG
>NZ_JBEZGX010000191.1:0-1115 GCF_040650235.1 Kitasatospora sp. NPDC048722 | reverse complement strand
CATCGCCTTTGTCCTTACCTATGTCGCCTGGAGCGGGCGCCGGGGTACCTTGAGCGCCGCCTTTGTCGCTAGTACCGGTTGTATCGTCGCCTTTACCAACTGTCTTGGCCGCTTCAACGGCAGCTGCCACCTTCGTTTTCAGACTTTGCAAAGCTTGTAAATGTGCAAGCTTGTCAGACGCATCAGCACTGGCTTGACCAGACGTCAATGTGTCAGCAATGTCGGCATACCAAGTTTTGCCAGTTGCAGCATCTTTAGCATTGCCAATCTCAGCCGGTGTTGCCGCTTTAATACCCTCCGCAAGTTTTGCTAATACTGCATCAAGTACCTTGGCAAGAGTCGCTTGAAGCTGGTCGTCCGTTTGCGTACCTGCTTGAGCTTGTGCCACTAGGTCGTCTAACGCTGCAGTAAATGTTTTGCCAGTGATTGGATCAGTTTGATTGCCCAAGTCCGTTCCCAGCGCAGCCTTCACAGATTGCAACTGGTTAAGCAGCGAAGTCTTCTTATCTGCAGGTAACTTGGCAGCTAATTGATTGATCGCAGTTTGCAGGTCTCGATTGGCACCAGTAAGTGAATCAACTGAGGCGTTCGTCTGATCAAGCGCCGTTTGTGCCTTCTGCGTTGCCGCTGCTAAAGCAGTCGTTGTGGCATCATCATACTTACCGCTGGCACTTAGCGTTTTGGCGGAAGCAATCAGATTAGTCAGTGCCTGCTTAGCTGCCTGCAATTGTGCAGGATCATCGGCCTTGATATTGGTGACAACATAGTCGACGGCTGGTGATTCATTACCGTATAAATCAGTCGACTTAAACTTGAAGGTGCCATTTGCCGTGATCGTGACACCGGCTGCCGGAACATCCTGATATGTCTTGCCACCATCAGCACTATACTGAACCGTTTCGCCCGTTGCGGAAGCGTTTGCCGTCAGAGTCACCGTTTGGGCTGGTTCAGTGGTACTTGGCGTCACAGTTGGTGCTGCCAGTGTTTTCTTTGGTTCGTAGTAAACTGTGATGTTCTTGGACAGCGCCTGGCCCGCCTCGGCCTGCCGATCCGGTACGGCTCGACGAACCCGTTCGGCTTCATGGAGCTGCAGAACGTCCAGGAGCTGACCAACT
>NZ_JBEZGX010000190.1:0-1120 GCF_040650235.1 Kitasatospora sp. NPDC048722 | reverse complement strand
CATGCGGCGGGCGGTGAAGCGGTCGGCGAGGACGCCGCCGAAGAGCACCAGGCCGGCGAACGGGCCCACCAGGAAGGCCATCGAGTAGCCGGCGGTGTCCAGGCCGTAGCCGCCGCTGAGCAGACCGGCCGACACCGCGACCGGCAGCATCGCCCAGCTGAGCAGGCCCGCGCTGCGGGCGGTGAAGTAGTAGCGGAAGTTGCGGGACCAGATCGCCGGCTCCCCGGACACCTGCTCCCCTGCCGACGGGGCCTTCGAGGGCGCCGCCGCGGTGTGGTCTGCCAACTGATCTGTCATGGCGTGTCGTTGCTCCAGCTGTCGGTCGTGGTGTTCAGGGTCGGGTGACGGGCGGCGGGTCGAGCTCCCCGACGGTGACCGGTTCCAGGCCGCGGTCGAGCAGGCCCTCGACGATCGACGGGAGGGCCTGGACGGTCTGGCCGCGGTCGCCGGCGCCCTCGTGCATCAGCACCACCGAGCCCGGTCCGGCGGACCCGAGGACGGTGGCGGCGATGCGCTCCGGCCCGGGTCTGGACCAGTCGCGGGAGTCGACGTCCCACAGCGTGAGGGCGGTCGGGTGCTCGTCGAGGGCGGCGAGGCCTTCGGGGCTCAGCGCGCCGTAGGGCGGGCGGAACCGGGTGGGGGCCGTGCCGGTGACCCGGGCCACCGCCTCCGTGGTGCGGTCGAGCTGCTCGCGCAGCTGGTCCGGCGTCAGGTCCGGCAGGTACGGGTGGGACCAGGAGTGGTTGCCGACCTCGTGGCCGGCCGCGGCGATCCGCCGGACCTCGTCGGGCAGGGCCGTGACGTGGTGGCCGACGCAGAAGAACGTCGCCCGCACCCCGTAGCGGTCCAGGATCTCCAGCACCCGCCGGGTGTGCACCGGGTCGGGACCGTCGTCGAAGGTGAGCGCGACCCGCGGGACGTCCCGGCGGCCGTGCTCGAAGCAGCGCCCGGCGGCCGTCATCGCCGTACGGATCGGCTCGGTGCGCCGCACGACCTCGTGGTACTCCTCGGCGCGGCCGGTCAGACTGCCGCCCTCGGCGGTCACCCGCGCCAGCGTGCCGGGGGCGCTCCTGGCCTGCTCCGCCAGGCGGGCGGCCGGGACCGAGCCGAATCGCGGCCG
>NZ_JBEZGX010000189.1:0-1183 GCF_040650235.1 Kitasatospora sp. NPDC048722 | reverse complement strand
CGGCACGCCCGCCTACGTCGCCCCGGAGTCCGCCGAGGGCCGCGCCCAGACCTCCGCCGTGGACGTCTACGGCGCCGGGATCATGCTGTACGAGCCGGTCACCAGCCGCCCTCTCATGTAAATAAGTCAGCATGGCTTGTAATTGAGGACGTTCAGTAGATTGTCCGCTTGCCTTATCTGAAAACACCTTAGAAACGTCTTGTAAGGCGTCTAATTGGCGGTCTAGGTTCTGTTCTTTGCTTGAAACACGAGCATAACCTATTTTTGCCATTTTCTACTCCCCCTCTTTATCATTATTGGCTTCTGCCAAATCGTCCAACGTTTTAAGTAAATCAGATAGTTTATCGTGTTTCACTTTATAAATCACTTGCTGTTTTTTATCCTTACCAATGGTGATGTAATCGCCATAAATCATGTATCTTCTGACAAATTTTGTTCCACGGTTCAAATCTAGTGTATACGTATCAGCACCGACTAAACCGCCAGTATCTTTGACCTCATTTTTTTTGGATAAATCCAACTCATCAAGATAATCGACAATTGATGAAACCATTTCTTTTTCCTTGATATTCATATCCGTTTCTTGAAATTGATAGTTACTCCCATTTGTAATGGTAAAATGAATACGGTCAATATTCTCTTTCGATAATTTTTGGGAGTTCGTACCACATGCTACAAGTCCAAAAATAGCTAGAAGAACAATACTACTAAATGCGATTATTTTTTTCATTATAGTTTCTCTCTTTCTTTTATGATTGTTTATAGCCCTTTTGCGAGTAATTGGAAAAATTGTGCTAAAAAGTCCACAAACTCTTTTTCGCTCATGATAATTAAAGGCTGTCCGGATTCAATTGCTTGTTCTGCTTCTGTCAGTTTTTGAGAAGGGGAATAGCCTTTGATTAAATCAATGGGGAAATAGCCTGTCACCAGCCGTGTGGTTTTTTTCGTGACACTACTTTGATTATGACCTTCTAGCCCTGAAATAATAGCTTGCGCCTGTTTTCTCGTCATTGTGGTGAGTGTTCCAGTGAACACGAAATATTCATTTTCTAACAATTTTCCACCTCTTTTTTTGAACAAGTCTATTGAACACCTACAATACCTATTATACCACTAACTAAAAATAGTTCAATAGAGTATACTTTATTGACTCAAGCGTGTCTGGGCTGGCGGGAGCCCGACC
>NZ_JBEZGX010000188.1:0-1202 GCF_040650235.1 Kitasatospora sp. NPDC048722 | reverse complement strand
GGAGACTTGTAATCAAGACCTGAATGCATCCTTTTTGTATTGTAATAGGTCTCAATGTATTTAAATATTTCTTGAGTAGCCTCAGCTCTTGTCTCAAAATGAGCATCATTAATAAGCTCCCTCTTTAGCGTCTTATAAAAAGACTCCATCATTGCATTGTCATAGGGATTTCCTTTACGACTCATGCTAGATTGAGCACCGACTTGACGAAGAGTAGATTGATAACGAGAGCTTGTATATTGACTCCCTTGATCAGTATGGACAATCAAGCCAGGCTGAGGATGTTCTTTCCCACAAGCTTGTAAGAAGCAATCCCTCACCAGTTTATCTTGCATCCGTGAAGACATTGACCAGCCTACAATCTTACGTGAAAAAACGTCGATATTCACGGCTAAGTATAAGGTGCCTTCTTTGGTAGGGATATAGGTCATGTCTCCCAGCCATACTTTATTAGGAGCTGTTGCTTTAAAGATCTGATTAATTAAATTGGGTCTTGAAAGCGAAGCTCCTTTTCTGTTGTAATGTTTATATTTATAACGGCTTCCCTTGGCATAAAGTCCCATCAAGTGCATCAGTTTCCCAACACGTTTCGTGTTGGTCATAATACCAGTATTATGAAGTACCTTGGTAATTCTAACCGCACCATAGCGTCCCTTATGCTCATGAAAGACAGCTTTTATCTTCTCTGAGAGAATTTCTCTCTCCACTTGTTGTTTTGAAGGACGACGATGCATGTATTCATAGAAACCTGAGCGAGAAACCTTAAGAACTTTTACTGCATGCTTAATTTTTATCTTCCCATGATGTTTCAAGAGAAATTCAAAACGTTTTACTTGCTTCGCTTCAAGAAGACCCGGAACTTTTTTAGAAGTTCAAGTTCCTCCTGAAGATAACGATTTTCTTTCTCTAACAATTTAATCTTATGTTGGGCATTAGCTAGGGCTGTCCCATTGCCTGGAAAAGCACTTTCTCCATATTCTTCAACTTCTTGAACCCAGCGATAAAGACTATTGGCATGAACCTCAAGCTCTTGGCTGACTTCTTTAACAGAGTAACCCTCTTCAAGAATGAGTTTTACTGCAGAATTTTTAAATTGTTTATCGAATTTTCTTCTTGCCATAATAAACCTTTCCACGATTTCTCTTAACTTTGTGTCTAGTTTATTATAACCTTTCCACCTTTCATTTTTGTGTCTTAATAGA
>NZ_JBEZGX010000187.1:0-1211 GCF_040650235.1 Kitasatospora sp. NPDC048722 | reverse complement strand
TGATAAGGAGCGGTCTCTGCCCAGTGCCGAAGCTATCCGCACATGCAAGGTCTGGCCGCCGGGCGTACTTGGTCATGGGGAAGGGCTGCGAGCAGTGGCCAGATCCTCCGAATGACCCAGTACCGATCGCGACGCGGCACTTATTGCTTACTGTGGGTTTAGATGATTTCTGATACAAAAGGAGGCGCAGCCATGAATGATGTGGTAGCTGGCGACATTACCCACACCTCGGCAACCACTCTCCTCCGCGGGGGAGAAGAGGACGACACATGGTTCGGTCAAGAGATCTTCGTCGTGGTACCTGGTGTCGGCCAGGCCGCCCCAGCTCAGGACGTAGACGGAATCGTTACTGCGGCCAATAACAACGCAACCGGCGTCGCGGGACAGGGGACTGTTGGAGTTGCTGGCTGGACGCGAGATCAAGACCGCGCCAGGGCCACAGAGGTTAACAACCCTTCGGGCGTTCTCGGCATGGGTGGCAAATCTCCGGGGGTAACCGGAATCGGCAATCCGGGCGTGCGGGGAGACGGTGACACTCAGACGGGTGTATTCGGAACAGCACTCGGCAACGGGGGACTTGGGGTTTCAGGAGTCGGCAGATCGACGGGAGTCCAAGGCATTGGCCTGGAGTTTGGCGTGATCGGTAGCACCAACAGTCTTTCCATCGGCAGCGACAACCCCAAGTCCGTGGCCCTCGACGGAAGTTCTAACCTAGGAACCGCTGTGCAGGGCAGGTCCCAGTATGGGCGTGGCGGTTGGTTCTACTCTCACGCTGCCGGACAGATTCGGCTGGAGCCGGCAGTTCACAGCGGCGTCGCAGACATGAACCAGGTGACACCGGAAGCTGTGACCTTCATGGCGGATGGCAGTCCCATCCCCCTGCCCAAGCTTGGCATGATTGGCGACCTCTACACCATGGTCGTGACCTTGCCGCACGCAAGCGACGAACCAGCACGGCCATTGTGTACCCTATGGCTCTGCGTGCAGAGCGTCACCGAGGAAGCGCCGGACCAGTTCCCAGCGCAGTGGGTGCAGATCTTGACGAGCACCGACTTTGTCAGCGGATCGCGGTGATCGTGGACTGAACGCGACGGATCGGTGTTTCTCTAGCGCCGTGACGCGTGTTTCGAGGCTCTGAATCCTGTTGAGCGCGTCGGTCACGTATCCGTTGGGCGTGGAAACAATTGTTTCGAGGCTGCTCATGCGACCGG
>NZ_JBEZGX010000186.1:0-1211 GCF_040650235.1 Kitasatospora sp. NPDC048722 | reverse complement strand
GGCGGTTTCTAGCGGTCGTCGCAACACGTGGTCGGTTGGTTAGGCCGCGATGAGTTTATGCAGGCGCTCGGCTGGGGTTTCCCAGCCGAGCGTTTTGCGTGGGCGGCGGTTGAGCTGGTCGGCGACGGTGACCAGGTCCTCGGGCGTGTGGACGGACAGGTCGGTGCCCTTGGGGAAGTACTGCCGCAGCAGGCCGTTGGTGTTCTCGTTCGAGCCGCGTTGCCAGGGACTCGCCGGGTCGCAGAAGTAGACCGGGACGTTGGTGGCGACGGTGAAGCTCTTGTGGGCGGCCATCTCGGATCCCTGGTCCCAGGTCAGCGATCGCTTCAGGTGGGCGGGCAGGGTCTGGACGGTTTCCACGAGGGCGTCGCGGACCTGCTCGGCGGTGCGGCCGTTCGGCAGGTGCAGGAGCATCACGTAGCGGGTGGCGCGCTCGACCAGGGTGCCGATCGCGGAGGCGCCGTCCTTGCCGATGATCAGGTCGCCTTCCCAGTGCCCGGGAATCGCCCGGTCCTCGGCCTCGGCCGGGCGTTCACTGATCATGACCATCGGGTCGGTGAAACGGGGCTGGCGACAGTTGGCCTGACGCTGGGGCCTGCGGCGGGCCCGGCCGGAGCGCAGGGCGCCGGCCAGCTCGCGCCTCAGCTCGCCGCGGCCCTGGATGTAGAGCGCCTGGTAGACGGTTTCGTGGACCACGTGCATCTCCGGCCGGTCGGGGAACTGTGCCCGCAGAGCGTGGCATATCTGCTCAGGGCTCCACCGCTCGTGCAGCATCGCCTGGACGGCGTCCCGCAGCTGTGGATTGCTGCTGATCTTGCGGGGTTTGGGACGTGGACGGCGAGCGTCGGCGCGGGCCTGGGCCGCGTGCGGCCGGTAGTGCCACTGGCCCCGGGTGCCGTCGGTGCGGTTGCGGCGGATCTCCCGGCTGACCGTAGACGGACTGCGGCCCAACTCGGCGGCGATCTGGCGGACGGTGGCCTTCTCCCGCAGCCGGTCGGCGATATGGATCCGCTCGTCCTCGCGCAGGTACCTGGATGTGTCGGAAGGCGGCACCACCGAGCGGATCGGTGGTGCCGCCTTCTGCCGGCCCTCGGCGCTGCGACCGTTGCGCCACTTGCGGCCGGTCCGCTGATCGATGCCCACGATCCGGCACGCCTCGGTGTTGCTGTAGCCCTGCTGCATGAGCCGGGAGTATGCCGCCCGCTCCCGGC
>NZ_JBEZGX010000185.1:0-1231 GCF_040650235.1 Kitasatospora sp. NPDC048722 | reverse complement strand
GGAGGATTTATTTGGCATGCGACAGGTTCAGGAAAGACCATTACCAGTTTTGTCGCAACGAAATTATTAGCACAAAATGCGATCGGTGTCGATCGTACGGTCATGGTTGTTGATAGAACAGACTTAGATGCTCAAACGCAGGATGAGTTTACGAAGTTTGCCTCGGAATATCATACCGGACAAACGACCGGAAATTCGGTAGCCAATACTTTGATTGTTGGGATCAAAAATCAAAAACAGTTGGCTCGAAACCTCCTTTCATCAAAAAATAATAATACGATTTTAGTGACCACGATTCAAAAACTCTCTGCGGCTATGCGAAGTGCCCAACAAGAGAGTGAAGAAAAAGGCTCGAATCAATTTGAGAAGCTACGGCAAGAACATATTGTTTTTATTGTTGATGAGGCTCATCGTGCGGTTAGTGATGAGGAAATGAAGCGAATTAAGAAAATATTACCCAATTCAACCTGGTTTGGATTAACGGGGACGCCTATTTTTGAACAAAATAAAAAGCAAGAAAATGGAACCTTTGCCAGAACGACGAGCCAGCAATACGGGCCACTCCTTCACTCCTATACAACCAAAAACGCTATGGATGATGGCGCTGTTTTAGGCTTTCAAGTCGAGTATCATTCACTGATTTCAGAAGAGGATCAAGAGGTAATTGTCACCCAACTCAATAAAGGAAAGTTACCAGACGATGTCTTACAACAAGAAAAATTGTTGCCTACGGAACTTTATGAAACAGATGAACATATTCGTACCATGTTACAAAAAATCTTTAATCGGAGAAGTGTGGTCAAAAAGTTCAAGGTACAGAATGGTTTTCCTACGATGTCAGCCATTCTTACCACTCACTCGATTGCCCAAGCCAAACATATTTACCGGATTTTAAAGGAAATGAAAGATAATGGGACACTCTTGAATGGGCGACAATTTGATGAACGTCATCAACTGATTGATAAAGATTTCCCAAGAGTAGCTATTACCTTCTCAACCAATCCGGATCAATTAGAAAAAAATGAACAAGACGATGAATTAGTAGAGATCATGAAAGAGTATGCGAAACAGTTTGATGCTTCTCCTTATCAAGATGAGAAACTCTACAATCAAAATATTAATAAACGGTTGGCCCGTAAGGAAAAGCAATATCAATCGGATGGTCAGTGGCTAGATTTTGTCATTGTTGTCGATCGTTTATTGACAGGCTTTGATTCTCCAACGATTCAAA
>NZ_JBEZGX010000184.1:0-1232 GCF_040650235.1 Kitasatospora sp. NPDC048722 | reverse complement strand
CGCGCGGCTGCGCGAGGCCGTCGCGGTGCCGCTCGTGCTGCACGGGTCCTCGGGCGTCGCGGACGAGGACCTGACCCGGGCCGTCGCGCTCGTTGCGGGACTTAACCCAACATCTCACGACACGAGCTGACGACAACCATGCACCACCTGTATCCCGTGTCCCGAAGGAACTTCCTATCTCTAGGAATAGCACGAGTATGTCAAGACCTGGTAAGGTTCTTCGCGTTGCTTCGAATTAAACCACATGCTCCACCGCTTGTGCGGGCCCCCGTCAATTCCTTTGAGTTTCAACCTTGCGGTCGTACTCCCCAGGCGGAGTGCTTATTGCGTTAGCTGCGATACAGAGAACTTATAGCTCCCTACATCTAGCACTCATCGTTTACGGCGTGGACTACCAGGGTATCTAATCCTGTTTGCTCCCCACGCTTTCGAGCCTCAGTGTCAGTTACAGGCCAGAGAGCCGCTTTCGCCACCGGTGTTCCTCCATATATCTACGCATTTCACCGCTACACATGGAATTCCACTCTCCTCTCCTGCACTCAAGTCTACCAGTTTCCAATGCATACAATGGTTGAGCCACTGCCTTTTACACCAGACTTAATAAACCACCTGCGCTCGCTTTACGCCCAATAAATCCGGACAACGCTCGGGACCTACGTATTACCGCGGCTGCTGGCACGTAGTTAGCCGTCCCTTTCTGGGTAGTTACCGTCACTTGATGAGCTTTCCACTCTCACCAACGTTCTTCTCTACCAACAGAGTTTTACGATCCGAAAACCTTCTTCACTCACGCGGCGTTGCTCGGTCAGACTTTCGTCCATTGCCGAAGATTCCCTACTGCTGCCTCCCGTAGGAGTTTGGGCCGTGTCTCAGTCCCAATGTGGCCGATCACCCTCTCAGGTCGGCTATGTATCATCGCCTTGGTGAGCCTTTACCTCACCAACTAGCTAATACAACGCGGGATCATCTTTGAGTGATGCAATTGCATCTTTCAAACTTAAAACTTGTGTTTAAAGTTTTTATGCGGTATTAGCATTCGTTTCCAAATGTTGTCCCCCGCTCAAAGGCAGATTCCCCACGCGTTACTCACCCGTTCGCTGCTCATCCAGTCGGCGTCGGGCCCTCGCCCGGCTGGATTCGACAAGGGCGGCCCCTACCCGTACAACCGCGACGGCATCGTCTTCGAGAACCGCGAGAGCCGCCTGCCGAAGAAGTCCGACGGCTACTACCAC
>NZ_JBEZGX010000183.1:0-1233 GCF_040650235.1 Kitasatospora sp. NPDC048722 | reverse complement strand
AATCTGTTGGTTGTTTTGTTGTAAAAACTTTAAGTTTTTTATTTTCAAACCATTGATGTAACATATCAATTTGAGTTGTTTTTCCTGAACCGTCAAGTCCTTCAAAAACTATTAATAAATTTTTCATAGCATTCCTCCATTGATAGTATTGTACCATAACTTGAAAGCACTTATATAAATTAACATAGAATAAATTACGGGTTAATGAACAATAAATGCAAATGATTTTAATAATCTTAATAAGAAAAGAAGAGTGTTCAGAAAATGACCATTTTCTGAACATCTGATAAAAAATGAAAAACGATTAGAACGCTTTTCTTTTTTATGTCTATTTATTTGATAATAGTCCAAAAACACTAAACAGGCTTTTAGTGATCCTTGCCTTCAATCGTTTCGATATCGCCTTTGCCGTCACGGGACACGATGGCCTTGATAGCGGCAGTGATGCCTAAAACATCATCATCCAATGACAACGCTGGTGTTTCCGGACGAGTGACAACCTGTTCCGGCAAAAATGGAATATGCATGAAGCCGGCCTTAATATCGGGAAACATCTTATCCCGCATATACTGTACCTGATAAAAAATGTGGTTGCAGACGTAAGTGCCTGCTGTGTTGGAGACTGCTGACGGAACACCAGCTTCCCGAATGGCTTTGGCCATGGCCTTAATTGGTAACTGGGTAAAGTAGGCATTCTCGCCATCGCCATGAATCGTGTGATTAAGTGGCTGATACCCGGCATTATCTTGAATCCGACCGTCATCCAAGTTAATCGCAACTCGCTCCGGCGTGAGTTCAAACCGGCCACCAGCCTGACCAATGCTCAACACATAGTCAGGCTTTTCTTTGGCAATAGCATCTTTAACGACATCGGCTGAAACATTAAACTTTGTCGGAATTTCCAATTTAACGATTTGTGCCCCAGCAATTTCATCCGGCAAACGTTTCACGGCTTCAATCGCAGGATTAATTTTATCGTCGCCAAAGGGATCAAATCCGGTAACAAGAATTTTCATGAGAAGATTTCCTTTCTAAAATGCCAAGAAGTACAGAAGCTATCGAGAAGTGTATCTTGTACCATCTTTAAGACGTTGGAGTCTTTGATGGGTAGGACAATTTGTTGCGCCATGATTTATATATACCTTTCTGAAATTAAATAATTAAACTTATAATAGGCTCCGCCTTTTTATGACCACATTAAAAAACTAAACAAAAAGAACACCATATAAATTT
>NZ_JBEZGX010000182.1:0-1256 GCF_040650235.1 Kitasatospora sp. NPDC048722 | reverse complement strand
CATAATTAAATTATACTTAATTTTCTTATCTATTTCAAAGAATTTACCTTTAATCAATCTTAATAATACAAAAAGTTACTGACAAATACTCCGTCAGTAACTTTTATTCTTAATAACTACTTATAAACCCGAATTGCTAGTTGATTATTTAGCCATGACTTGATACCCGATAGAATATCTTAAAGTCTCTGGTTCCAGTGATTTAGCTGATTTTAACAGTAAAGAATACGCTAAAAGTATCATCTCTAATTTCAATTGAAAACCTTGAGGCGAATGACTTTTACAACGCTCAGCTCCTAGATTTGTCAAAAAAGAAAAAACTCGCTCAATCACTTTTCTACGTTTTGAAAAATTAGGGAAAAGGATTTTCTTTTGCTTCATGTTCTTCCTGACAGGTGTAATTAGATCAATTCCTTCTAATTCCAGCCTTTCATGCAGTGACTGACCTAGATATCCCATATCTCCAAGGACTGTTGGTGTCCCAAATTGACTCAACACTTCCTCGGTCATTGAACTATCAGCCATTGAAGCAGGAGTAATTGTGTAGTCTATGACATAGCCTGATTCACTGACTAAAGCATGACATTTACATCCATAGAAGTACTGTCCCTTTGTAGAATTGTAGCCAACATTGGCATAATCTCCAAGAACTTTGCTTCTGAAATTACGAATAGGCTGACACAAAGGAAGGGGGAAGCTGTCAATAATGGATACACTAATTCCTTCAACCTCTTTAAAGACGAGTGCTTGGCGAATGACTTGGATACTCGGTAAGAGGGCATTACAACGGCGGACAAAGCGAGAATATTCTAGGAAATTAGGAAATAAACTTTGAGCCAATTGGTGCTTAGCTTTAAGCGTTTCACTAAAATGCAGTACGCCCCAGAGGTAACAAGCGATAACTAAGCAATCTGATGTTGCGAGATGGACGTTTTTTCGGTTTTGAACCTCAAGGGAAACCCTCGTTTGATAAAGCGTCTCAATGGTTGTCAGTAAATAAACAAAAACTTTTGGAAGTGTGCTATTATAAGTCATATAAGTCGTGAGCTTTCTAATGCTTAGTGCTTTAAGATTAGGATAGCACGACTTATTTATTTTCCAATGAAATTAACTAGCAATTCGGGTTAACTATTATCAATAGTTTAGTTTTCATTCCCTATCAATGTATTTTATTATATACCTATTTCTATATATATACCCGAATTGCTAGTTGATTATTTAGCCATGACTTGATACCCGATAGAATATCTTAAAGT
>NZ_JBEZGX010000181.1:0-1265 GCF_040650235.1 Kitasatospora sp. NPDC048722 | reverse complement strand
GGGCGCCTACCGGCTGTTGCGTCGGCTCGGCGCCGGCGGAATGGGCCGTCAGGTTCTTTGATGCTTAATATTCGTCGCTATCTCATCAATCCAAATCAAGTGCACTATCATGGACAAGAGTTAAATACAACGACCTTTAACTTGGCACGTATGAACTTAATTCTTCATGGGGTGGATAAAGAACGCATGAACCTGAATAACGGAGATACTTTAGATGCCGATTGGCCCTCAGAAGAGCCTTATCAGTTTGATTCCGTAGTCATGAATCCACCTTATTCTGCAAAATGGTCAGCGGCAGATCAGTTTCTCTCTGACCCTCGTTTTGAGCGTTTTGGAAAATTAGCGCCTAAATCTAAAGCTGACTTTGCCTTTCTCCTTCACGGTTTTTACCATTTGAAAGAATCGGGAACAATGGGAATTGTCCTTCCGCATGGCGTGCTCTTTAGAGGAGCCGCAGAAGGAACCATTCGTCAAGCCCTTTTAGAAATGGGAGCCATTGATGCGGTCATTGGCTTGCCGGCCAATATTTTTTTTGGAACGAGTATTCCGACAACGGTTATTATTTTGAAGAAAAACCGCTCTCATCGTGATGTCTTATTTATCGATGCTTCTCAAGATTTTGAAAAACAAAAAAATAAAAATGTCCTGTTGGATGAACATATTGATAAAATTGTTTCTATCTACAAAAAACGAGAAGATATTGAAAGATATGCTCATGTTGCAAGTTTTGATGAGATCCAAGAAAATGACTTTAACTTAAATATCCCTCGTTATGTCGATACCTTTGAGGAAGAGGAACCGGTTGATTTGGTTGCAGTAAATACCAATCTCCTTAAGGTCAATGAAGAATTAGTTCAACAAGAGCAAGTGCTCTTATCGTTGATTGACGATTTTTCAGAAAGTGAAGAGAATCAAGCCTTAATTGATTCGATGCGTCTTCTTTTGAGAGGTGGGCATGATGAGTAAAAAGAGTCCACAATTAAGGTTTGAAGGTTTTACGGATGATTGGGAAGAGCGTAAGTTCTCAAATTTAGCTGAAGTAAGACGGGGCTTAACATATAAGCCATCCGATGTCCAAAAATATGGTATTAGGGTTCTTCGTTCTTCCAATATTGCAGAAGATACTTTTTTAATTAAATCGGACGATGTCTTTGTAAATAAAGAGGCAGTTAAAATTGACAAAGTGAAAAATGGGGATATTCTTATCACTTCTGCAAATGGATCTAGCCGTTTAGTTGGTAAGCAGGCTTTGATCCGCAGTGACG
>NZ_JBEZGX010000180.1:0-1272 GCF_040650235.1 Kitasatospora sp. NPDC048722 | reverse complement strand
GGTGGGGGGAAGCCGACACGGACGGGGTGTCCGTGGTGGCCGCTCCTTGTTGTGGTTCCGGTGAGTTCAGCACGGATCCTTGCTGTGGTCCCGGTGAGTGCAGCGCGAACGGGAGGGCCAGGCACAGGGCTGCTGCGGTGCAGGCCGCGGTCGACCCCAGGACGTGCCGACGGTGGCGGCGCTGGTCGGCGCGTCGGCGGATCTCCGCAGCGGGCAGGGTCGGTGCGGGCATCTGCGTGCCGAGCAGCCGCAGCCGGTCGCCGAGGGTGTCGTGGATGGGGTCAGACACGGAGTTCTCTTTCGTCGCTGCTCGGGATCTGGTCGGCGAGTCTGGCCGCGAGCGCGGCCCGGCCGCGGGCGAGGCGGCTCTTGACGGTGCTGACGCTGGCGCCGGTCTCGACCGCGACCTGCTGGACGGAGAGGTCGCACATGTGGTGCAGGACCAGGGCGCTTCGCTGGGACTCGGGCAGGTCGCGGAGCGCGGTGACCAGCATCAGGTGCTCCTCCGTGGGCGGCTCGACGGTGGGTGGTTCTCGGCGCTGGTGACGTCCGGCCAAGTGCAGGCCCCGGGCCAGACGCCGCCAGTGGGAGACGGCCAGCCGCCGGGCCGTGGTCCGGATCCATGCCTCCGGGGCGTTGTCCGGGTCGAAGGTGCGCCGTCGGTCCCACGCGCGGATGAAGGCCTCCTGGACCACGTCCTGTGCTTCGGACCAGTTGCCGGTCATCGCGTAGAGCTGCCCGGTCAGGCGGGAGAAGGACGCCGCGTAGAACGCGTCGAACTCCTGTGGCGTCATCAAGGGCCTCTCTTCTGGGGCTGTCCGTCAGCTCGCGGCACGGGCGGCTCGCGAGGAAGCACTCCTCGGCCACGGCGGTGGAGCCGTGCGTCCTGGGCGGAGCCTCCCGCCCTGTACGCACGAGCACCGTCCCGGGGTTGCACCCACGGCCTATGACCTGGATCACGTGTGCGGGGTGCGACCTGCCGGGCGCCGGGCGGCGTACAGGGGCGCGGGCATCAACCGGACGCCCGCAGGAAAGGACACGGATTCATGCGCATCCGCCCGACCATGCTCATCGCCGCCACCGCCGCAGTCATCGCGACCGCGGGGGGAGCGGCCACCGCCGCGACCAGCACCTCCACGCCCGCCCTCACGGCCCACGGCAAGCCCTCCGGTGCGCCCACCGCCACCCCCACCGCCACGGCCGACGGCGCCGGCTCGGCCGGTGCCCCGGTGGTCTCCGGCAACGGCTCGTCCGCTACCCGCGTGCCTGTCA
>NZ_JBEZGX010000179.1:0-1302 GCF_040650235.1 Kitasatospora sp. NPDC048722 | reverse complement strand
CAACAAAATAGCAAATATAAACCCATAAATACTGCTGTAAGCTATCACATTGTAATACAAAACACTTCGTTCTTGTATTACAATGTGGCTTGAAAAGGGGGAAGTTTCACTTTCCCCTTTTATCCCCTTTGGATTGTGTCGATTTGCTTTACGCAAACGCCACCTACCCATTTTATAAAAATAAAATGAGCAAAAGATCTTTCTTTTTGTCATACAAAAAGAAGAAAAAAAAGAGACGATTTTCTTCTTCCGAAATCGTCCCTCTTTTTGGATGAACGAACAAAAAATCTCTCGTATTTTGTTTGTTCATCCACTAAAAATATGCGAACAGTATGGCTTCATTCAATCCTGTTCTTACAAGTCAAAAGCATCGAATCGTCCAAGGACGATTCAACAAAAAAAGTAGTCGTTTTTGGACGACTACTAAGTTCTAAACATTCATTACCCATAATCAATTTGGTCTAACATCGTTTCTCGACTAGCTTGATCTAATCCAAGATACGTTAAGGTCATAGCTTCACTTGAATGGTTTAATAAATGCATCACTAAACCAATATTATAGTTTGACTGGGTATAGACCTTATAAGCGCCTGTTTTACGCATGGTATGCGTTCCTAGATAGTTAATTCCTACTTATTGTCGGCGGAGCTGGACGCTTCTTTCACAACCTCTATCCTCGATCTTTTTGGTCATACACTTCTTTGACGTTGATAAATTGATCAAGTATTGGATTTTCTCCTTTTAGGTCAGCTTCGAAACGGATACCGTCAATATTGATTCTGGCGTTACGGTAGTAGTCAGTTCCTAGTTGTCCCCATGCAGGAGTTGAGGCATCGACATTGCAGAAGATATCAAATCCTTGTTGTTTCAAGTAAGCAAATTTTTGATTTGCTTCAGAATAAGGTTGCCAATCGCTGATGTCAGCGCCAAATGGGTAGATCAAAATATTTGTTTTGCCTAAAATAGGTGCAACTTCATTTTGCCAACGTTCATTATCTTGTTGGATATCGGCTAAAGAAGCTTGTGTCATATTCAAGTGTCCCCAAGTATGAGAAGCAAAACTCCAACCATCTTTCTTTAATTGATCAGCAACTTTTTTGGCTGCTTCGATTTCTTTGTTTGTTTTTTCGTTATCACCATATTCTGATTTTGATGTACGGTAACCTAATACACCATTATAGCCTGTTAAAGCTAATGTTCCTTTGGCGCCTTGATAAGAAAAATCGGGCACGCCGCTGGCGATCAACCGGACCCTGCTGGAGGTCCAGCTCTCCGACCCGGCCGCCTCGCCCGACCTCCAGC
>NZ_JBEZGX010000178.1:0-1314 GCF_040650235.1 Kitasatospora sp. NPDC048722 | reverse complement strand
GACGATGATCAGCCAAACTACTGGCCGGTAACCTCCGCCGCCCCCTCATGCGCAATGACCACAGCTGCCAAAACATAAAGTATAGCTAAAATTAAAATAACACTTGAGAAACCGAACACTCCATACACCAAGGTTCCAAGCATCGGTGCACCGAAAACAGAAAGGTTATCTAAGATACTTCTAATACCATTATATTTTTCTAATTCTGATTCATCAACAAGTTCAGTAAATAGAACTTTTGAAGATAAACGCAAATTGCAAGTCCAAGTTAGCCAGCCAAGCTCATCTCATATGAACTCTTATAGTTGAACATTTTTCTTGGATAATGGTTCATCCAATACTCGATAGCGGCGACTTCTTCAGGGGTCGTCTTTGTTGTGCCTTTTGGCAGATGCCTACGAATCATTCGGTTATGGTTTTCATTCGTCCCTCGCTCAAAGCTCGCGTAGGCGTGTGCATAGTAAACTGGACAGCTTACGACCTCAGAGAGCCTTGCAAATTCATGGCCATTGTCAGGGGTAATGGATTTGAAGTCATAACTTTTTTGAAGTTCCACCAGCTCATCATTGACCGCCTGTGCTGTTTTCCCATCAATCAAGCGAATGATCTCCGTGCGGTATTTTCGCTCTGTGAGCGTCAAAAGCACCTTGTTCTTAGCTCTCGTAAGAATGACCGTGTCAATCTCGTAATGCCCCACTTCTAAGCGATTGTTAATGAACTCAGGCCGTTCTTCAATAGACTTACCAAAAGGATGCTTTGGCGCACGAGGTTTGATTTTCTTTGCCGCCTTATACTGCGGATAGAAAAGATGATGACGCTTGGCTTCTAACCAGCCCCAGTTGACCCAATTGTAGAGGCTGCTCAGAGAAACTCCTTTTAGAGCCTGATGAATGACTTCCAAAGAGTCCTTGTCTTCTTTAAGACGTGTACTCACATAACAATCAATCTCAGTCGTGAGTTTACTCGGACGAACACTGTGAGCCCTCAATCCTTCATAATTTTCTTGAGCCTTTTTAGCAGAGTATTTTACCTTCCGCTTGAGCTGGATTTCCCCTCGCTTCATCTCTCTGTCAATCGTCCCATGAGCTTTATTCAATAAGCGCGCAATCTCACGGTTGCTCAGTCCTTCTTTATTGTGCCAACGTTCAATGTTTAAACGGTCTTGATTGGTCAGGTGTTTCCCTTTGCTCTGGCTTGTGATAGAATAGTCTTGCATCTGAATTTCCTTTTTATACTATTTGGTCGAACTTCTAGTATAAGAGATTCAGATGTTTTTTGCTTGACTCAAGGTGGCTAACTTCATTTTACAATTTG
>NZ_JBEZGX010000177.1:0-1314 GCF_040650235.1 Kitasatospora sp. NPDC048722 | reverse complement strand
GGCGGTTTCTAGGGGTCGTTGCAACACGTGGTCGGTTGTCTAGGCCGCGATGAGTTTATGCAGACGCTCGGCTGGGGTTTCCCAGCCGAGCGTTTTGCGTGGGCGACCGTTGAGCTCGGCGGCGACGTGGACCAGGTCCTCCGGGGTGTGGACGGACAGGTCGGTGCCCTTGGGGAAGTACTGCCGCAGCAGGCCGTTCGTGTTCTCGTTCGATCCGCGTTGCCATGGGCTGGCGGGGTCGCAGAAGTAGACCGGGACGCCGGTGGCCACCGTGAATGAGCCGTGGGCTGCCATCTCGGAACCCTGGTCCCAGGTCAGCGAGCGGACCAGGTGGGCGGGCAGGGTCTGGACGGTCTCGACGAGGGCGTCGCGCACGTGCTCGGCGGTGCGGCCGTTCGGCAGGTGCAGGAGCATGACGTAGCGGGTGTGGCGTTCGACCAGGGTGCCGATGGCGGAGGCGTTGTCCTTGCCGAGGATCAGGTCGCCTTCCCAGTGTCCGGGAACCGCGCGGTCCTCGACCTCCGCCGGGCGCTCGCTGATCATGACCATCGGGGTGGCGAACCTGGGCTGGCGGCAGTTGGCCTGGCGGTGCGGCTTGCGGCGCGCGCGGCCACTGCGCAGGGCGCCGGCCAGCTCGCGGCGCAGTTCTCCCCGTCCTTGGACGTAGAGGGCCTGGTAGACCGTCTCGTGGACCACGTGCATCTCCGGCCGCTCGGGAAAGGTGTCCCGCAGAGCCTGGCAGATCTGCTCCGGGCTCCACTTCCTGTCCAGATGGTGCTGGATGAAGCCCCGAAGCTCCGGGTTCTGGCCGATCTTGCGCGGCTTGGGCCGGGGGCGGCGGGTGTCGGCGCGGGCCTGGGCGGCATGCGGGCGGTAGGCCAGACGGTGCCCGTCCCCCGGCAGGGCAGTGCCGTTGCGGCGTATCTCGCGGCTGATCGTGGAGGGGCTGCGGCCTAGCTCAGCGGCGATCGTCCGGATGGACGCCTTCTCCCGCAGCCGGTCGGCGATGTGGACCCGATCCGCCTCACGCAGGTACCGGGACGGGCCGGCAGTCGGCAACGGCTCCAGGATCGGTGGCCTGGCCTTGTCCTTGCCTGAGGCGTTGCGGCCGTTGCGCCAGCGCTTGCCCGTGCGCAGATTGATCCCGACGCGTTCGCACGCTTCCCGACTGCTCAGGCCCTGGTCCATGAGCCGGAAGTATTCCTCCCGCTCACGGACCAGGGTCCTCGACCCTTGAGCCACCGTCCGGTTCTTCCGGATCTCGAACATCGCACCCCTTGAAGTGGGGTGTTGCAACGATCCCTAGAACTCAAG
>NZ_JBEZGX010000176.1:0-1331 GCF_040650235.1 Kitasatospora sp. NPDC048722 | reverse complement strand
ACAGTGAGGATGTTCATGAGCGGTTCCCGGGCAGGTCTGACTCAACCTCTGACTGACCTCGGGTCCTCAACCGGATCTGTCGGCCTCGTCCGGGAGCCGCTCGTGAGCATCCGCCGGCCCGGCTTGCGTGACTTCATAAGAGCCTGGCCAGAGGCCCCTTCACTGTCCTGTCCGCCCGCCGGACCGGCGGCTGCCGCCCCACCCGGATCAATGGAGAGGACGGCGATGTCCACCATCGCACACCAGGACCGCGAGATCACCGGCGGCGTCGATACCCACAAGGACACCCACACCGCCGCCGTCATCGACTCGGCCGGACGCCCGCTGGGATCCGAGCAGTTCGAAGCCAACGCCGAGGGATACGCCCTACTCCTGGCGTGGCTGCGCTCGTTCGGCACCCTGGTCCTGGTCGGCGTGGAGGGCACCGGCGCCTACGGGGCGGGCCTGGCCCGCCACCTGCGCGAGCAGGACGTGACGGTGGTGGAGATCGACCGCCCGGACCGCAAGGCCCGCCGATGGCAGGGCAAGTCCGACCCCGTCGATGCCGAAGCCGCCGCCAGGGCCGCCCTGTCCGCCCGCCGCACCGGCACACCCAAGCGGCGCGACGGCCGCGTCGAGGCCCTGCGAAGCCTGCGGGTGGCCCGCCGCAGCGCGGTGCGTCAACGCGCCGACGTGACGCGCCAGATGAAGACCCTGATCGTCACCGCACCCGAGGAACTCCGAGCGGCGCTGCGGGACCTGGGCGACCGACAGCTCATAGCCACCTGCGCCTCCACCGGCCCGGCCCCTGAGCGGGCCGGCGACCCGACCGTCGCCACCGAGCTCGCCCTGCGGACCCTGGCCCGCCGCCACCAGAGGCTCAGCGAGGAGATCGACGACCTGGACGCCCTCATCGCCCCGCTGGTCGCCGAGATCGCCCCGGACCTGCTCGCACTGAACGGGGTCGGCGCGGACGTCGCCGGCCAACTGCTGGTCACCGCCGGGGACAACCCCGAACGCCTGCGCTCCGAGGCGGCGTTCGCCATGCTCTGCGGCGCCGCCCCGCTTCCGGCGTCCTCCGGCCGCACCCACCGCCACCGCCTTAACCGGGGCGGTGACCGGGCGGCCAACGCCGCCCTCTACCGCATCGTCCTGTGCCGACTGCGCTGGGACGAACGCACCAAGAACTACATGCAGCGCAGGACCACCGAAGGCCTCTCGAAGAAGGAGATCATCCGCTGCCTCAAGCGGTTCATCGCCCGAGAGATCTACCGAGTCCTGACCACGCCCAGCACACCGAGCACCACCACCGAGCAGCTCACCATCGCTGCTTGACATCCATAAGAGCATCC
>NZ_JBEZGX010000175.1:0-1349 GCF_040650235.1 Kitasatospora sp. NPDC048722 | reverse complement strand
GCCCGGTTACATTCCGAACCCGGAAGCTAAGCCTCACAGCGCCGATGGTACTGCAGGGGGGACCCTGTGGGAGAGTAGGACGCCGCCGAACAATTATTCAAGGCCGCGGCCCCAGCGATTTCGCTGGGGCCGCGGCCTTTTTGTGTTTTGCGAACGTGCACGGCCGGCAAGGCCGGGGCTTCCGCCCGGACGCGGAGTGTTCCCGGATGCCGGACAATGGAGAAGGCGTGCGGCCAGCAGGTCGGCACCCAGCCGCGTGAGGGCGAGATGTTCGGCCCGGCCCGCGGCAGAGCTGAAGCAGGAGAAGGAGTCACCACGATGTCGAACCAGCCCCAGGACCGTCCCGAGCGTCGATCGGACGACGGCCGAGGCTACGAGCCCCGGTCCCGCGGGAGCTGGTCCAACGACCGTGGCGGCTCTCGCCGCGACGAGCGCCCGGGCGGCTACCGCCGCGACGACCGTGACGAGCGTCCGCGTCGTGACGACCGTCCCTCCGGTGGCGGCTACGGCCGTGACCGGGACGACCGCCAGGGCGGCGGCTACCGCCGCGACGACCGCCCCTCCGGCGGCGGTTTCCGTCGTGACGACCGTCCCGCCGGTGGTGGCTTCCGTCGTGACGACCGCCCGTCGGGTGGTGGCTACGGCCGCGACCGCGATGACCGTCCGGCCGGTGGCGGCTACCGCCGCGATGACCGCCCGTCGGGTGGTTTCAACCGTGACCGTGACGACCGTCAGGGCGGCGGTTTCCGTCGCGACGACCGTCCCTCCGGTGGCGGTTTCCGTCGTGACGACCGCCCGTCGGGTGGTTTCAACCGTGACCGTGATGACCGTCAGGGCGGCGGTTTCCGTCGCGATGACCGTCCGGCCGGTGGTGGCTTCCGTCGTGACGATCGCCCGTCGGGTGGTTTCCGTCGTGATGACCGTGACGAGCGTCCGCGTCGCGACGACCGCCCCTCCGGTGGCGGCTACCGCCGCGACGACCGCCCGTCGGGTGGTTTCAACCGTGACCGTGACGACCGTCAGGGCGGCGGTTTCCGCCGCGACGACCGTCCCTCCGGTGGTGGCTTCCGTCGTGACGACCGCCCGTCGGGTGGTTTCCGTCGTGATGACCGTGACGAGCGTCCGCGTCGCGACGACCGCCCCTCCGGTGGCGGTTTCCGTCGTGACGACCGCCCGTCGGGTGGTTTCAACCGTGACCGTGACGACCGTCAGGGCGGCGGTTTCCGCCGCGACGACCGTCCCTCCGGTGGCGGTTTCCGTCGTGACGACCGCCCGTCGGGTGGTTTCAACCGTGACCGTGACGACCGTCAGGGCGGCGGTTTCCGTCGCGACGACCGTCCCGCCGGTGG
>NZ_JBEZGX010000174.1:0-1353 GCF_040650235.1 Kitasatospora sp. NPDC048722 | reverse complement strand
AAAAAAATTTGGTTCTGTTGCAAAGTTTCAATACTGAGTACAAAAGTCCAATTCTGATACTTTGACTATGCTGGTATACCCATCAAAACTTTAATCTCAGTAGATACCGAAAATCCGAAGAGCGTTCCATTTCTTCGGTTCTTTTTGTATATTCCTCGAATTGTTTCCATGCCCTTAATCATGGTTGAGGCAGTTCGTAGACTTCGATAAAATTTATTGCGTCGTTTGATTGGTCGATGGTCTTGCTCAATGAGGTTATTGAGATACTTCACGGTTCGATGCTCTGTCTTAGTATATAAACCGTTACTCTGTAACTTTCTAAATGCAGAACCAATAGAGGGCGCTTTATCCTTGACAATTACTCTTGGTTGACCAAACTGTTTATGTAGTCGTTTCAAGAACGCATAAGCAGCTTGAGTATCCCGTTTCTTGCGTAGCCAGATGTCTAAAGTCAATCCATCCGCATCAATTGCACGATAGAGATAATGCCAACGACCTTTGATTTTGATGTACGTTTCATCCATTTTCCATGAATAAAAGGATTTTTTATTTTTCTTTTTCCAAATTTGATAGAGTAGTTTGCCATATTCTTGCACCCAACGATAAATCGTCGTATGAGAAACGTTAATGCCACGATCATATAAGATTTCTTGAACTTCACGATAGCTAAGGTTATAACGAAGATAGTAGCCCACGGCTACAATAATCACATCCTGCTGAAATTGCTTTTCTTTAAAATGATTCATCGTCATTCCTCCTGCTATCTTTTTCTATTATTCTACCTTATTTGATAGTAGATTTAAAACTTTGCAACAGAACCCTATATTCGTTACAATGGTTATGGGAAGTTTTTCAAAAGGTTAAGAAAAGCTTACGGGGGTTTTTGAAATCAAAAAGTAGTAGGGGACGATAAAATGAAACATACACACAAAATCATATTGGCTGTCACTTCTGTATGCACTGTTATTATTCTAGGTGTAAGTATCTTTTTTGTTACACAAGCAGTAACAAACAATAAATTAGAAAACACTAGTCAAACAACTCAACACTCAAGCAGCAGCTCAAAACCTGTTGAAGATAAACAAACGACGAAACAGCTTGATCAAGCAAAACAGCTTGCTGCAAGTTATCATTATGATGAAGCCATCGCCTTACTTGAAAAAGACGACGCCAAAGAAGCGCAACAATTGTTAGCAACTTTGAAAAAAGAAAAAGAATCCTTGGTAAAATGGGAAGACCCGACCAAAATCTCACACGACAACAACTGGCCGCCCGCCCGGCGCCATGGTCCGGAGCACGCCTGACCAGCGCCGATACTGGCAGACATGCCACGAGTACTACTGATCGAGGACG
>NZ_JBEZGX010000173.1:0-1383 GCF_040650235.1 Kitasatospora sp. NPDC048722 | reverse complement strand
CGCTGGAAGGGGTAGGTGGGGAGGTTGGGGTGGGTGTGGGTGGTGGTGGGTGGGGTGGGGGTGTGGCCGTGGGTGTGGGTGGTGGCGAGTGCGGTGAGGAGGGTGTGGGTTTCGGGGTGGTTGTGGTGGAGCAGGGGGGTGGTGTTGGGGGTGTGGGGGGTGAGGGTGGGGTGGGGGCCGAGTTCGAGGTGGTGGGTGGTGCCGTGGGTGTGGAGGGTGTGGACGGTGTCGTGGTAGCGGACGGTTCGGCGGATGTGGTGGGTCCAGTATTCGGGGGTGGTGGGGTCGCCGTTGTTGGTGATGAGGGGTGTGTGGGGTGTGTGGTAGGTGAGTTGGGTGGCGGTGCGGTGGAATTCGTCGAGGACGGGGTCCATGTGGGGGGAGTGGAAGGCGTGGCTGGTGGTGAGGCGTTTGGTGCGTCGGCCTCGGGTGGCGAGGGTTTGGGCGATGTGCTGGACGTCGGGTTCGTCGCCGGCGATGACGAGTGAGGTGGTGCTGTTGATGGCGGCGATGGAGACGCGTTCGTTGAGGAGGGGGAGGATTTCGTCTTCGGTGGCTTGGATGGCGATCATGGCGCCGTGGGTGGGTAGTGCTTGCATGAGTCGGCCGCGGGTGGTGACGAGGGTGGCGGCGTCTTCGAGGGTGAGGATGCCGGCGGCGTGGGCGGCGGCGATTTCGCCGATGGAGTGGCCGGCGAGGTAGTGGGGGGTGATGCCCCAGTGTTCGAGGAGGTGGTGGAGGGCGGTTTGGAGGGCGAAGAGGGCGGGTTGGGTGTAGCGGGTCTGGTGGAGGAGTGCGGCTTCGGGGGTGTCTTCGTGGGCGAAGACGATGTCGCGTAGGGGGTGGTCGAGGTGGGGGTCGAGGGCGGCGCAGGCGGTGTCGAAGGCGGTGGCGAACTCGGGGTGGGTGGTGTGGAGTTCGCGGCCCATGCCGGGGTGCTGGCTGCCTTGTCCGGTGAAGAGGAAGGCGAGGCGGGCGGGGGTGGTGGTTTCGCCGCGGTGGAGGGCGGGGTGGTCCTGGTCGTTGGCGAGGGCGTCGAGTGCCGCGAGGGCTTCGTCGCGGTCGGCCGCCACCACCGCCGCACGGTGTGCCAAGGAGGACCGTCCGGTGGCCAACTCCCGTGCGACGGCCGAGAAGTCGAGCTCGGGGTGCTCGACTGCATGTGACCGGAGCCGTTCGGCCTGGGCGCGCAGGGCCTTCCGGCTGTGTGCGGAGAGCGGCCACAGCGCCGGCCCGGTCGGCGTGGGTGCCACCGGTTCGGTGGGCGGGTCCTCCGCCAGGGCGGGCGCCTGTTCGAGGATGACGTGGGCGTTGGTGCCGCTGATGCCGAAGGAGGAGACGGCGGCGCGGCGGGGGTGGCCGTTGGGGGTCCATTCCCGTTCG
>NZ_JBEZGX010000172.1:0-1421 GCF_040650235.1 Kitasatospora sp. NPDC048722 | reverse complement strand
GGCACCCCGCTGGTCGTCGCCACGAAGATCGCCGACGCTCCGGCCAAGGTCCTCGGGGTCATCCACCTCAAGGACGTGGTCAAGGAGGGCATGCGCGAGCGCTTCGACGAGCTCCGCCGGATGGGCATCAAGACCATCATGATCACGGGCGACAACCCGCTGACCGCCAAGGCGATCGCGGAGGAGGCCGGCGTGGACGACTTCCTCGCCGAGGCCACGCCCGAGGACAAGATGGCCCTGATCAAGAAGGAGCAGGAGGGCGGCAAGCTGGTCGCGATGACCGGCGACGGCACCAACGACGCCCCCGCGCTCGCCCAGGCCGACGTCGGCGTCGCGATGAACACCGGGACCATGGCGGCCAAGGAGGCCGGCAACATGGTCGACCTCGACTCCAACCCGACCAAGCTGATCGAGATCGTCGAGATCGGCAAGCAGCTGCTCATCACCCGCGGCGCGCTGACCACGTTCTCGATCTCGAACGACGTGGCCAAGTACTTCGCGATCATCCCCGCGATGTTCGCCGGGGTGTACCCGGGCCTGCGGCACCTCAACATCATGGGCCTGCACAGCCCGCAGTCCGCGATCACCTCGGCGATCATCTTCAACGCCCTGGTCATCATCGGCCTCATCCCGCTCGCCCTGCGCGGCGTCCGTTACCGTCCTTCCGACGCGAGCTCCCTGCTGAGCCGCAACATCGGGATCTACGGCATCGGCGGACTGATCGTGCCGTTCGTCGGGATCAAGCTGATCGACCTCGTCGTCCAGTTCATCCCCGGCCTCAGCTGACGCAGGGAAAGGAAAGAAGCATCATGTCCAAGCCCCTGCCGACGACCGTCCGCACCCACTTCACCGCACTGCGGATGCTGCTGGTCCTGACGGTGATCCTCGGGATCGCGTACCCGCTGCTGGTCACCGGCATCTCGCAGGTCGCCTTCAGCGACAAGGCCAACGGCTCGATCGTGAAGTCCGACGGCAACCAGGTCGGTTCCAGCCTGCTCGGCCAGAACTACGACCTGCCGAAGAAGAACCCCGACGACCCGAAGGAGGAGCCGGTGCCGGACCCGAAGTGGTTCCAGCCCCGCCCCTCCGCCAACAACTACGCCGGCGACAACTCGGGCGCCTCCAACCAGGGCCCGAACAGCGACGACCTGCTGAAGGCCGTCAACGACCGCCGCGCCGCCGTCGCCGAGTTCGACGGCGTCGACCCGGCGAGCGTCCCGGCGGACGCGCTGACCGCCTCCGGTTCCGGCCTCGACCCGCACATCTCGGTGGCCTACGCCAAGGAGCAGGTCAACCGGGTGGCCAAGGAGCGCAACCTCCCGGTGGAGACGGTCGCCAAGCTGGTCGACCAGTACACCGAAGGCCGTTCGCTCGGCTTCCTCGGCCAGGAGGGCGTCAACGTCGTCCTCCTCAACAAGGCG
>NZ_JBEZGX010000171.1:0-1508 GCF_040650235.1 Kitasatospora sp. NPDC048722 | reverse complement strand
CTGAGGACAAGCCCTCGGCCTATTAGTACCGGTCAACTCCACCCCTTACAGGGCTTCCATATCCGGCCTATCAACCCAGTCGTCTACTGGGAGCCTTACCCTCTCAAGGAGGTGGGAGTGCTCATCTCGAAGCAGGCTTCCCGCTTAGATGCTTTCAGCGGTTATCCCTCCCGAACGTAGCCAACCAGCCATGCCCTTGGCAGAACAACTGGCACACCAGAGGTTCGTCCGTCCCGGTCCTCTCGTACTAGGGACAGCCCTTCTCAACACTCCTACGCGCACAGCGGATAGGGACCGAACTGTCTCACGACGTTCTAAACCCAGCTCGCGTACCGCTTTAATGGGCGAACAGCCCAACCCTTGGGACCTACTCCAGCCCCAGGATGCGACGAGCCGACATCGAGGTGCCAAACCATCCCGTCGATATGGACTCTTGGGGAAGATCAGCCTGTTATCCCCGGGGTACCTTTTATCCGTTGAGCGACGGCGCTTCCACAAGCCACCGCCGGATCACTAGTCCCTACTTTCGTACCTGCTCGACCCGTCAGTCTCACAGTCAAGCTCCCTTGTGCACTTACACTCAACACCTGATTGCCAACCAGGCTGAGGGAACCTTTGGGCGCCTCCGTTACCCTTTAGGAGGCAACCGCCCCAGTTAAACTACCCACCAGACACTGTCCCTGATCCGGATCACGGACCCAGGTTAGACATCCAGCACGACCAGAGTGGTATTTCAACGGCGACTCCACAACAACTGGCGTTGCTGCTTCACAGTCTCCCACCTATCCTACACAAGCCGAACCGAACACCAATATCAAGCTATAGTAAAGGTCCCGGGGTCTTTCCGTCCTGCTGCGCGAAACGAGCATCTTTACTCGTAATGCAATTTCACCGGGCCTATGGTTGAGACAGTCGAGAAGTCGTTACGCCATTCGTGCAGGTCGGAACTTACCCGACAAGGAATTTCGCTACCTTAGGATGGTTATAGTTACCACCGCCGTTTACTGGCGCTTAAGTTCTCAGCTTCGCCCGGACGAATCCAAGCTAACCGGTCCCCTTAACGTTCCAGCACCGGGCAGGCGTCAGTCCGTATACATCGCCTTACGGCTTCGCACGGACCTGTGTTTTTAGTAAACAGTCGCTTCTCGCTGGTCTCTGCGGCCACCCCCAGCTCAAGGTGCAAGACCCATCACCAGGAATGGCCCCCCTTCTCCCGAAGTTACGGGGGCATTTTGCCGAGTTCCTTAACCATAGTTCACCCGAACGCCTCGGTATTCTCTACCTGACCACCTGAGTCGGTTTGGGGTACGGGCCGCCATGAAACTCGCTAGAGGCTTTTCTCGACAGCATAGGATCATCCACTTCACCACAATCGGCTCGGCATCAGGTCTCAGCCTTAACGTGAGGCGGATTTGCCTACCCCACGGCCTACACCCTTACCCCGGGACAACCACCGCCCGGGCTGGACTACCTTCCTGCGTCACCCCATCGCTCACCTACTACCCCGT
>NZ_JBEZGX010000170.1:0-1527 GCF_040650235.1 Kitasatospora sp. NPDC048722 | reverse complement strand
CACCCGTGATCACGACCGTGCCCGTACCCCAACCCGAGGAGGGCCCACCGGGGGCCACGCGGGCGAGCCGGCCCACCCGGACGACACCGTCGCGCACCACCACCTGCTGCTCGCCCACGGCGAGCACCGCGTCCAGCGGGAGCTCGCCGTCCGTGTCCACGAGGACGAACCGACCCGGGTTCTCCGACTCGGCCGCCCGCACCAGGCCCCACACGGCAGCGCCGGCGAGATCCGACACCCCGTCGACCGCACCCCGGGTGACGAACACCAGGCGCGCGTCCACGAACCGCGGCTCGGCCAGCCACTCCTGCACCAGGCCCAGCACCCACGCCGTCACCCCGTGCACGTCCCCGGGCGTCGAACCACCCACCACCGGCACCACCACGGCACCCGGCACCTCGCCGGCCACCTCGGCGAGCGACGGCACGTCCTCGCCCAGCGTCACCGCCGTCACGCGCTCGCCCGCACGCGACGGCGCGGGCACCCACTCCAGCCGCAGCAGCGAACCCGCCGCGGCCGCTCCCTGCGCGACGGCAGCCGGCTCGGCCAGCGTCACGGCCTCGGCGGACAGCACCGGCTCCCCGGCGGCGTCCGCGACGGCGAGCGCCAGCGTCTCCTCGCCCGTGCGCACGATCCGCGCCCGCACCACGGACGCGCCCGAGGCGTGCAGCGACACCCCGGACCAGGCCGCCGGCACGAGCCCCCGGCCGTCCGCCCGCACCACGGCCGCCAGCAGCGCAGGGTGCACACCGAACCCCGCGGCCTCGTCGGCCGCCTCACCCGGCAGGACCGCCTCGACGAAGGTCTCCTCGCCGCGCCGCCAGACCGTCCGCAGCCCGTCGAAGGCCGGGCCGAGGTCCGCCTCCTCCTGGATCCCGGTCAGCTCCGCGACGACCGCGCCCTTGGGCGGCCAGACCGAGGCGTCGAAGCCGACCGTGCGCTCGCCGCGGACGAGCTCGCCCGAGGCGTGCTGCGTCCACGCGCCGTCGGCGTCGGCGTCCGGCCGGGAGAAGATCCGCACCGGGCGGGCACCGGAGGCCGCTGGGGCGTCCACCTGGATCTGGACGACGACGGCGCCGTCCTCGGGCAGCACCAGCGGCTCGGCGAGCGTCAGCCGCTCGACCCGGTCGCAGGCCACCTGGTCACCGGCGCGGACGGCCAGCTCCAGGAACCCGGTCGCCGGGAACACGGCCATGCCGCCCACCCGGTGGTCGCCCAGCCACGGCTGTGCCTTCAGCGACAGCCGGCCGGTCAGCAGGGTGCCCTCGGCGTTCGCCAGCGCGACGGTCGCGCCCAGCAGCGGGTGCTCGGCGGGCGACAGGCCGGCGCCGGTCACGTCGCCGATGCGGCGGGCGGGACGAGGCCAGTAGCGCTCGTGCTGGAAGGGGTAGGTGGGCAGGTCGACGCGGCGGGCGCCGGTGCCGTCGAACAGCCGGGCCCAGTCGACCGGGACGCCGGTGACGTGCAGGCGGGCCAGGGCCGTGACGAGGGTGTGCTCCTCTGGCCGGTCACGGCGCAGCAGCGGAA
>NZ_JBEZGX010000169.1:0-1559 GCF_040650235.1 Kitasatospora sp. NPDC048722 | reverse complement strand
TTAAAATCAGCTAAATCACTGGAACCAGAGACTTTAAGATATTCTATCGGGTATCAAGTCATGTCTAAATAATCAACTAGCAATTCGGGTCGTAATTAACATAATTGTATATGAACCCTTTGCATTTTCATTTAACGGCTTAATGGTTTTTCGCCTTAATAATAATAACCTTTGTTAAAAATTTGATTTTTTCTTTTAAGGGCCTAGAATTTATTATTTCTTTGGTTCTGTTGCAAAGTTTTCCAAAAAATCTATTTTAGTGTAAAATTGAGAAAAAAGACAGAGAGGACAGAGTAATGAATCATTTTAAAGGCAAACAATTCAAAAAAGACGTCATTATTGTCGCTGTTGGTTACTACCTGCGTTACAATCTAAGCTATCGTGAAGTTCAGGAATTGTTATATGATCGTGGAATAAATGTTTGTCATACTACGATTTATCGTTGGGTGCAAGAGTACAGCAAAGTCCTCTATTATCTTTGGAAGAAGAAAAATAGACAATCCTTCTATTCATGGAAAATGGACGAAACCTATATCAAAATTAAGGGACGTTGGCATTATCTTTATCGTGCAATTGATGCGGACGGCTTAACCTTAGATATCTGGTTACGAAAGAAACGGGATACGCAAGCAGCCTATGCTTTCTTAAAACGACTCCATAAACAGTTTGGTGAGCCGAAAGCAATTGTGACCGATAAAGCACTTTCTCTTGGATCCGCCTTTAGAAAGTTACAGAGTGTGGGTTTATATCCTAAGACAGAGCACCGAACTGTGAAGTATCTTAACAATTTAATAGAACAAGATCATCGACCTATTAAACGACGAAATAAATTTTATCAAAGTCTCCGTACAGCCTCTTCCACGATTAAGGGCATGGAGATCATTCGAGGAATATATAAAAAGAACCGAAGAAATGGAACGCTCTTCGGCTTTTCGGTGTCTACTGAAATCAAGGTATTAATGGGAATAACAGCCTAAGATATTTGGAGTTCAGAGAGAGCGCGTTTGATTTTCAAACTTCGCAACAGAACCGCCAATACCTTCACCGTTAATGCCTAAACGCTGAATGGTCAATGGAAAACGCTGGCCGATGTTAACGGTCGCTTGCACTTTTTCATCCGGCTGTTGTCGGCGCCGATCATTGTGCGATCGGGATTAGTGCGAATAATGATTAGGTTGTGGCATAAGTTTGATTTTGACCTCGTTTTTCTGTGAACTGTGTTAACCTCCATTATAGCATGTGGAAAGACACAGGATAACTGAGGAGGATTGTTTGAAATTGGCCTAACAGTCAGGTTATAATGATTATAAATTAGTAATCGGGGGTGGGCATATGAATTCATTGATTAGTTTAGAAAAAGTTAATTATCAAATCGCTGATCAACATATTTTACATGATGTTGATTGGCAGATTCCAGCTGGGGCTCATATTACATTGACGGGACCATCCGGTGGTGGGAAAAGTACATTATTACGAATCATTGCGGCCATGATTTCTAAAAACCCGGCGGTCACACGCGGGTGTGCCCGGCGCGTATCGCCCGTTCACTCGAAGGTGGG
>NZ_JBEZGX010000168.1:0-1587 GCF_040650235.1 Kitasatospora sp. NPDC048722 | reverse complement strand
CGCCGCCGGTCAGGTAGTGCTCGAAGGCCTTGGCGACCGGGTCGAGCAGCAGGCGGCCGGAGTCGGAGACGCCGCCGCCGAGGACGAAGACGCCCCAAGTGGACAGAAAATTGGGTGTTATAATCTGTCTATTAAGACACAAAAATGAAAGGACTTTTATGTCAGGTTTTAAACGTTACGATGAGGATTTCAAACAATCGCTTGTTAATCTCTATCAAACTGGTAAAACACAAACTGAACTCTGTAAAGATTATGGCGTATCTTCTTCTGCACTTGCAAAATGGATTAAGCAGTACTCTCAAGTGCGTCTTGAAGATAATACGGTGTTGACTGCTAAACAGATTCAAGAATTACAAAAAAGGAATGCCCAACTAGAGGAAGAAAATCTGATCTTAAAAAAAGCGAGTGCCATATTCATGCAAAACTCCAAGTAAGATTGAAAGCCATCTATAGACTCCGATTTGAACACACGACAGTTATGCTCTGTCGTGTTTTACATGTCAATCGTTCCACCTACTATAACTTTTCATAAACAAGAGGCCTTCGAAGCGTGAAGTAGAAAATCAACGCTTGAGAAAATTACTCCTTGAGATTTATATGAAAGCCAAGAAAAGAATTGGAACGAGAGCTTTTAAAATCATTCTCCTGCGTGATTATGGCGTTAATATTTCTGAAGGCCGTATCTTAAGACTTCTCAAGTCTATGACACTCCCTAAAATGTCAACCATCAAACCTTGTTTTAAATCAAAGAAAGCTCCTGTATTTTCTTCTGATAATCTGCTTAAACAAGAATTTAACCCGAACTCCCCAAATCAAGTTTGGACAACAGATTTCACTTATATCTCTATAGGACCTAAACGACATGTTTATCTCTGTGCTATTCTTGACCTCTACTCAAGGAAATGTATTGCGTGGAAAGTAAGTGATCGAATTGATGCCAAACTCGCCTGTGACACCTTAGAGATAGCTATAAATAAGAGGAAGCCTAAGGAACCAATTATCTTTCATTCGGATCAAGGAAGCCAATTTAAATCAGCTTCCTTTAGAAAGTTATTAGATGAGCATCAATTGCTTGCTTCTTACTCCAAGCCTGGATATCCTTATGATAATGCCGTCACTGAGGTCTTTTTCAAGTATCTTAAACAACGAGAAATTAATCGCAGAACTTATCACTCCATTTAAGAAGTTCAACTCTCTTGCTTTGAATACATCGAACAATTTTATAACAATTATAATCCTCATTCCGCCAACAAGGGTTTAACTCCAAATCAGAAAGAAGAAAATTATTTTAAGAAAATATAGCTCATTTTGTGTCTAAATATTTGACATTAGTCCACTTTAATTGTCTTTAACTTTTCACTCATCATAAGTCCTGCCTTTTAACCGTAGGTAGGTATTGCTCGATTGCTTTTTTGAGATACTTAGTGATATTTTTCTTTGAGTAGTCTTCTCGCTTGGCTCTCACATAAGACAAGTGGTCTTTGACCCCATTCAAACCTCGTAAGTCTTTCAGTTCGTCATAAAGGGGGTACACGTGTGCCTGCAAGCCTGACATGAGTTTTATATCTTGCATTTCAAACGGACTTA
>NZ_JBEZGX010000167.1:0-1649 GCF_040650235.1 Kitasatospora sp. NPDC048722 | reverse complement strand
CGTCCGAAGGCGGACGCGGCGTGGAACCTGCACCGGGCCGCCTCGAACGTCGAGACCTTCGTCCTCTTCTCCTCCGTCGCCGGTACGTTCGGCAGTGCGGGCCAGGGCGCCTACGCGGCGGGCAACGCCTACCTGGACGCCCTGGCGGTCCACCGCCGCTCGCTCGGCCTGCCGGCCGTCTCGCTCGCCTGGGGCCCGTGGTCGGACGTGGCGGGCATGACCGGCACGCTCACCGACGCCGGGGCCGAACGCATCGCCCGGCTCGGTCTGCCGGCCATCGCTCCGGACCACGGCGTCGCGCTCTTCGACGCGGCGCTCGCCACCGGGCACCCGGCCGTGCTGCCGGTCCGCCTCGACCTGGCGGCGATGGCCGCGCACGGCGAGGTGCCCACCCTGCTGCGCGGCTTGGTGCGGAGCCGCGTCCGGCGCGCGGTGGTCGCGGGCTCGGCCGTGTCGGCGGGGTTGGCGCAGCGGCTGTCCGGCCTGAGCGGCGACGAGCGGCGTGCGGCCGTCCTGGACCTGGTGCGCGACCAGATCGCGCTCGTGCTCGGCCACGACGCCGGGGCGACGGTCGACCCTGCGCGGGCCTTCCAGGATCTCGGCTTCGACTCGCTGACGGCGGTCGAACTGCGCAACCGGCTCAAGTCGGTGACCGGTCTCCAGCTGCCGGCCACCGTAGTGTTCGACTACCCGACGGCGAGCGCACTGGCCGCCTTCCTGCTGGAGGGCCTGTTCGGCACCGAGAGCGACGTCCACCTCCCCGAGGTTCTGCCGTCGCCGTCGGACGACCCGGTGGTCATCGTCGGCATGGCCTGCCGCTACCCGGGCGGCGTCGAGTCTCCCGAGGATCTGTGGCGCCTGGTGGCCGACGGGGTGGACGCGGTCTCCGGCTTCCCGACGAACCGCGGCTGGGACGTCGAGACCCTCTACGACCCGGACCCGGAGCACATCGGGACGTCCTCCACGCGCTCGGGTGGATTCCTGCACGACGCGGGGGAGTTCGACCCCGAGTTCTTCGGGATGAGCCCGCGCGAGGCGCTGGCGACGGACGCGCAGCAGCGTCTGCTGCTGGAGACCTCGTGGGAGGCGTTCGAGCGGGCGGGCATCGACCCGGTGTCGCTGCGCGGCAGCCGGACCGGCGTCTTCGCCGGCGTGATGTACGCGGACTACGCGAGCCTGCTGGGCGGTGGCGAGTTCGAGGGCTACCAGGGCAGCGGCAGCGCGGGCAGCGTGGCCTCGGGTCGCGTCTCGTACACGCTGGGCCTGGAGGGCCCGGCGGTGACGGTGGACACGGCGTGCTCGTCGTCGCTGGTGGCGATGCACCTGGCGGCGCAGGCGCTGCGCGGCGGCGAGTGCTCGCTTGCGCTCGCTGGCGGTGTCACCGTGATGTCGACGCCAGGGACGTTCGTGGAGTTCTCGCGCCAGGGCGGCCTGTCGGCCGACGGCCGGTGCCGTTCGTTCGCGGACGCGGCGGACGGCGTGGGCTGGGGCGAAGGCGTCGGCATGGTGGTGCTGGAACGCCTCTCGGACGCCCGTCGCAACGGGCACCGCGTCCTGGCGGTCCTGCGCGGCAGCGCGGTGAACCAGGACGGCGCGTCGAACGGCCTCACGGCCCCCAACGGTCCGTCGCAGCAGCGGGTGATCCGGCA
>NZ_JBEZGX010000166.1:0-1677 GCF_040650235.1 Kitasatospora sp. NPDC048722 | reverse complement strand
CTCCCCGGTGGGGGAGCGATGGTGTCCGTCGAGGCGACGGAGGCGGAGGTGCTGGCGCTGCTGACGGACGGCGTCTCCGTCGCCGCCGTCAACGGCCCGCGCGCCGTCGTCCTCTCCGGAGACGCCGACGCCGTCGAACGCATCGCCGCCGGACTCACCGCCGCCGGACGCAGGACTAGGCGTTTGCGGGTGAGCCATGCGTTTCACTCCGTACACATGGACGCCATGCTCGACGACTTCGAGCGGACCGCCCGGGGCATCGCCTGCGCCGCCCCGCGCATCCCGCTCGTGTCCAACCTGACCGGCAACGTCGTCACCGGCGACAGCGGGGCGCAGTTCGGGGCGCAGTACTGGGTGCGCCACGTCCGCGAGGCCGTCCGCTTCGCCGACGGCGTCGCCGCCCTCACCGCCCGCGGCGTGCGCCGCCACCTCGAACTCGGCCCGGGCGGCGTGCTGTCCGCGCTCGTCCAGGCCAACACCGCGGAGGACGCCGACCCGGCCCGCCCGGTGGTGACCACCACCGCGCTGCGCCACGGCCGGGACGAGCGCACGACCCTGCTCGCCGCCGTCGCCCGCCTGCACACCGACGGGTTCGCGCCGGACTGGTCCGCCGTCTTCGCCGGCACCGGCGCCCGCCGGGTCGACCTGCCCACCTACCCGTTCCAGCGGCAGCGCTACTGGCCCGAGCAGTCGTTCACCTCGGCGGCGTCCCCGGCCTCGTCCCCGGCCTCGTCCCCGGACGGGGAGTTCTGGACGGCGCTGCGCACCGCGTCCTTCGGCGAGCTCGCCGGCACCCTGGACGTCGACGGCGACGCCCTCGCCCGGGTGCTCCCCGCCCTGCGCGACTGGCACGACCGGCGCGAGGAGCAGGCCGCCGTGGACGCCCGCCGCCGGCGGATCGTCTGGAAGCCGCTCGACCGGCCGCGTGCCGCGGCCCCGGCCGGCACCTGGCTCGCCGTCGTGCCCGCCGGCGAGGGCGACCCGGCCTGGACGGACGCCGTCCTCGCCGTGCTCGGCCCGGACGCCGTCCGGCTGACCGTCGAGGCCGACGCCGACCGCGCCGGGCTCACCAAGCAGCTCGCCGAACTGCCGGACACGGCTGGGGAGATCGCCGGGGTGGTGTCCCTCCTGGCGCTCGACGCGTCGGCACTCGACGGGTCGGCACTCGGTGAATCGGCACTCGCCGGATCGGCACAGGGCGGCGTCCCCGCCGGGCTCGTCCGCACCGCCGCGCTGGTGCAGGCCCTCGGCGACGCCCGGATCGGCGCACCCCTGTGGTGCCTCACCCGGGACGCCGTCGCGGCCGCCCCCGGCGACCGCGTCACCGGCCTGGCGCAGGCGGCCGTCTGGGGCCTCGGCCGGGTCGCCGCGCTCGAACTCCCCCAGCGCTGGGGCGGGTTGATCGACCTTCCCGCGAGCCTCGACCGGCGCGCCGCCGCCCTGCTGGCCGCCGTGCTCGCCGACCCGGACGGGGAGGACCAGCTGGCCGTCCGGCCCACCGGGGTCCTCGGCCGTCGCCTGGCCGCCACACCGGGCGGGTCCGTCAGCGATCCGGCGGACTGGGACCCGACCGGCACCGTCCTCGTCACCGGCGGCCCACCGCCTATCAGGTCCGGCCGGGACCGTCAGAACGCGATCCGGACCTTCAGCGCCGAGCGGTCGTCCATCGCCCGGTAA
>NZ_JBEZGX010000165.1:0-1738 GCF_040650235.1 Kitasatospora sp. NPDC048722 | reverse complement strand
TCCGGGCGCACTTCGCCGATCGCAAGACGACGCGGCTGCGCGTCTCGCACGCGTTCCACTCGCCGCTGATGGACCCGATGCTGGAGGACTTCCGTGCGGTCCTCAGCCGGCTGGCGTACAGCGAGCCGTCGATCCCGGTGATCTCCAACCTGACCGGCGGACTGGCCGAAGGCCTCCAGGAGCCCGACTACTGGGTGCGCCACGTCCGCGAGGCCGTCCGCTTCGCCGACGGCATCCGGACCCTCCACACCGCCGGCGTCACCCGCTACCTCGAACTCGGCCCCGACGCCGTCCTCACCGCCCTCACCGCGACCGCCCTGCCCGACGGCGCGGCCGAAGCCATCCCGGCGCTCCGCCGCAACCGGGCCGAGGAGCGCACCCTCGTCGACGCCCTCGCCCGGCTCCACGTCCACGGCGCCACGGTGGACTGGGCCGCCCTGTTCGCCGGCACCGGCGCCCGGCCCGTCGACCTGCCGACCTACGCCTTCCAGCGCCGCCGCTTCTGGCCCGCGCCCCTCGCCGCCCGTGGTGGCGACGTCCGCTCCGCGGGCCTCGGCGCGACCACGCACCCCATGCTCGGCGCCGCCGTCGACCTGGCCGGCGAGGACGGGCTGGTGCTCACGGGACGCCTGTCGACGTCCGTGTTCCCGTGGCTGGCCGACCACGTTGTCCGGGGCACGGTCCTGGTCCCCGGCGCCGGCCTGCTCGAACTCGCGCTGCGCGCAGCCGCCGAGGTGGGCTGCGACCAGGTCGAGGAACTGACGCTGGCCGCACCGCTGGTCCTGCCCGAGCACGGAGCGCTCCAGCTCCAGCTCCGCGTGGGCACGCCGGACGCCACCGGCCGCCGGGAGCTCACGATCCACTCCCGTCTGGACGGGGATCCGGACGCCGGGTGGGTCCAGCACGCGGCCGGTTCGCTGGCGGTCGGTGGAGCGGTCGAGGTGGAGGCTTTCGACGTCTGGCCGCCGGTCGGCGCCGAGCCGCTGCCGGTGGACGGCGCGTACGAGCGGATGGCGGAGGCCGGGTTCGGCTACGGCCACGCCTTCCGGGGCCTGCGGGCGGCCTGGCGGCGCGGCGACGAGCTGTTCGCGGACGTCGAACTCCCCGAGGGCGTGGCGGCCGACGGCTTCGGCGTGCACCCGGCGCTGCTCGACGCGGCCATGCACGTCGCCATCGTGGACACCGGGAGCGACGACACCGTGGTCCCGTTCGCGTGGACGGGCGCCGCACTGCGCGCCGTCGGAGCGTCGGCGGTGCGGGTGCGGATCGTCCGGCTCGACGGTGGCGGGTTGCGGCTCGACCTCGCCGATCCGGCGGGCGGCCCGGTGCTGACCGTGGCCTCCGTGAAGGGCCGGGCGGTGTCGGCGGAGCACCTGGGCTCGGCCGACCCGCTGTACGCGGTCGAGTGGTCGGAACTCCCGGCCTCCCAGGACGCGGGCGCGGAGTGGACGGTCTGGGACGCCCTGCCCGCCGAGGGCCCGGCCCCTGCGACCGTCGTCCTGGACTGCTCGGCCGTGCCCACCCCGGACGGCGACGTTCCGGTGGCCGTGCGCGAGGTGACGCGGGGCGTGCTGCGCGCGGTGCAGGCGTGGCTGGCGGAGGAGCGGTTCGCGGGGTCGCGTCTGGTGGTGGTGACGCGGGGGGCGGTGGCTGTTCGTGACGGTGAGGCGGTGGATCTGGCGCAGGCTCCGGTGTGGGGTCTGGTCCGGGCGGCGCAGGCGGAGAATCCGGGGCGGTT
>NZ_JBEZGX010000164.1:0-1783 GCF_040650235.1 Kitasatospora sp. NPDC048722 | reverse complement strand
CTTCCGGCCAACGCCAACCTCCAATCGGGACAGACCGTTTGTCCTGATGCCAGGTATACACGACCCCCTACCCCATGCTCCGCCCGGTGCGGAGCGGGCGCGCCGTCGCCGTGCATCCGTGGTCCCATCAGCGATATTTGGGGGAAAACCCGGACCTGGAGGCCCCCCATCACTTCCGCTGCCGCCGGCCCCGCCCTCCCCCCGCTCCACCGGCTCCCGTTCGCCCCCGCCCTGCCACCCCGGCCGACCACCCTCGCCGACGGCACCCCCGCCTGGCTGGTCACCCGCTACCGCGACGTCCGCAAGGTCCTGACGGACGCGCGCTTCACCCGCGACGGCCTGCACGCCGTCGGTAGCGGCGGTGGCAACGCCGAGGTGACCGGCAACCCGGCGTCGATCTTCAACCTGAACGGCGCCGACCACCGCCGGCTGCGCCTCACCGTCCAGCGCGCCTTCACCCCGCGCGCCGTCGAGTCCTGGCGTCCGTGGGTCGCCGAGGCCGTCCAACGCGCCGTGGACGACCTGGCGGCGGGTGGACCGCCCGCCGACCTGGTCGCCGCCTTCACCCGGCCGGCGCCCTTCGCCGTCACCAGCCGGCTGATGGCCCTGGACGGTGTCGACGAGGCTCGGCTGCACCGCTGGTCGCAGGCCCTCCTGGCGGAGGACGACCAGCAGGACGCCGCCACGGTGAATGAATTCACCACCTATGCGGCCGAGTTGATCGCCAGGCGGCGCCGCGCACCCGGCGGTGACCTGGTCAGCGGCCTGGTCCGCGCTGCCGACGAGGACGGCGGCATCCCCGAGACCTGGCTCGTCTACCTGGTCTGTGGCCTGGCAGGCAGCGGCAACGAGAGCGTCACCGGCACCCTCGGCAACGCCCTCGTCTACCTCCTCGGCGACCGCCCCTCCTGCTGGCCCCGCCTCGCCGACCCCGCCGTCGCCGAACGCGCCACCGAGCGGCTCCTGCACCACATCCCGCTCGGCGACGACGACGCCACGACCCGGCGCGCCGCCGAGGCGGTCGAACTCGGCGGGGTGCCGATCCCGGCCGGCGCGGTGGTGGCCGTCAGCCTCAACAGCGCCAACCGCGACGGCGCCGTCTTCCCGGACGGGGGCCTCGAGGCCGACCTCGCCGCCCCGCTCGCCGCCCCGACCCTCGCCTTCAGCGCCGGCCCGCACTACTGCCTGGGCGCCTGGCGGGTCCGCCTGGAGATGTGCGAGGCCCTCCGACGCCTCGCCACCGCCCTCCCCGGCCTGCGCCTCGCCCACCCCGGTTCAGCCGTCACGTGGCAGCTCGGCGGCACGACACGCAGCCCGTCGAGCCTCCCTGTGCTGTGGTGACCGGATCGTGGAATTGCGTGCGGCGGCAGCGCGGTTGTCGTACCGTCCGGGACCATGGACCTCGAATTCGCCACCCGTTTCGCCCAGGACTGGGCCGCCGCCTGGAACTCGCACGACCTGGAGCGCATCCTCGCGCACTACACCGAGGACGTCGTCTTCGCCTCGCCCAGGATCCTGGAGATCATCGGCGACCCGTCCGGCGAGGTGCGCGGCAAGGACGCCCTGCGCGCCTACTGGGCCAAGGGCCTCGACCACCTGCCCGACCTGCACTTCACCGTCGAGGACGTCCGGGCCTCCGTCGACACCCTCGTCATCAACTACCGCAACGAGCGCGGCCAGGCCGTCGCCGAGGTCCTGACCTTCCGCGAGGGTCTGGTCTGCCGGGGGTTCGGCGCCTACGGACCGGCGGCGTGACACGGCGGAGAGCCCCCGGGGGCTCTCC
>NZ_JBEZGX010000163.1:0-1786 GCF_040650235.1 Kitasatospora sp. NPDC048722 | reverse complement strand
AGCGGATGATGCGCGACGCGAAGATCACGCAGATCTACGAGGGCACCAACCAGGTCCAGCGCATCGTCATGGCCCGCAACCTGCCGTAACGCGCACGGCACCGGCCCTTCGGGGCCGGTGCCCTGTCGCGGTGTAAGTTCCCGGGAATGAGCGAGAAGGAAGAGCAGGACCTGCCCATGAACGACGGGCCCTCGAAGCCGGCGATGCGCGAGGCGCTCGTGGCCGCGGCCTTCGAGCTCTTCCTGGACCGCGGCTTCGAACAGACCACGGTCGACGACATCGTGTCCCTCGCCGGGGTCGGCAGGCGCTCCTTCTTCCGCTACTTCCCGGCCAAGGAGGACGTGGTCTTCCCCGACCACGAGCGCAGTCTGGCCGAGATGACGGAGTTCCTGGACTCCGGCACCGGCGAGGAGGACCCGGTCCGGCACGCCTGCGGCGCGGCCCGCCTCGTCCTGCGGATGTACGCCGAACAGCCGTCCTTCTCCGTCCAGCGCTACCGGCTCACCCGCAAGGTGCCCGGCCTCCGCGCGTACGAGCTGTCGGTGGTGTGGCGCTACGAGCACACCCTCGCTGCCTACCTGCGCGGCCGGTTCGCCGACCGCCCGGACGGGCCGCTGCGCGCCGACGTGATCGCCGCCGCCGTCGTCGCCGCGCACAACCACGCCCTGCGGACCTGGCTGCGCTCGGGCGGGGAGAGCGACTGGGTGGCCGAGGTGGACACCGCGATGGCCTTCGTTGTCGACACCTGGAGCGACCGCCCCGCCGAGGGCGCGGGCGACGCCGACCAGGACGACGTCGTCGTCCTGGTGGCCAGTCGCAAGGCGCCGCTGTGGCGGATGGTCCAGGGCATCGAGAGCGCGCTGGGGGAGTCCCGGCAGGACTGATCGGCCTCCGTCGGCGTCCCCCGTCCGGCGCAACCCGCCGGCGACACCGACGCCTCGGTCACCCGGCTGCCCGTCACGAGCACGGTGCTGACGGCGATGCTGCTGGGCAGGGAGGCGGCGAACGCGGTGCCTTTGCCGATCGTCGCCGGGGTGACGGCCTTCATCGCCGGCGAACTGCTCCGCCGCCGGGCCGGGCGCACCCCCGCACCGGTCGAGCCCGAAGCCGCCCGAGCGAGCTGACCGCGGACGCCGCGAGTCGGCCCGGGCCCGCCGTCGAGCTCCCGTCGCCGCCCGGCGGGTGGGCCGGGCGGGGTGCGGGAGGTGCCTGCCGGCGGTGGGGAAGTACCGTCCGGTGGGCGGGAGTTCGACGACGGAACCGGGGCGTTCAGGCCCCCGGGTGGGCGAGGGCCGCGGCGAGGACGAGGTCGTGCTTGTGCGTGATCGACACCTGGACGTCGGCCACGCCGAGGCCGGCCGCCCAGATGGCGGCGGCGCCGGACAGCCGGACCACCGGGGCGCCGCCGTCCGAGCGCAGGACTGCGACGTCCCGCGGCCGGATGCCGCCCGTGAAGCCGGTGCCGAGGGCCTTCAGCACCGCCTCCTTGGCGGCGAACCGCCCGGCCAGGAACTCCCGCGCCCGCTCGGGGCCGAACGCCTCGGCGGTGGCCAGCTCGGCCGCGTCGTAGACGAAGGCCCGGAACCAGGGCCGGCCGAGCAGCCGGTCCAGCTCGCCGATGTGGAGCAGATCGACCCCGATCCGCACGGCCGGCTACTCCGCGTCCGCGCCGGTGGTGGCCCGGCGGCCCGTCACGAGGCGGCGATCTCGGCGCGGATGAGCCAGAGCCGGTTGGCGCCGCGGCGGTTGCGCGGTTGGACGTCGTAGGGCCAGCGGCCCTCGCCGG
>NZ_JBEZGX010000161.1:0-1925 GCF_040650235.1 Kitasatospora sp. NPDC048722 | reverse complement strand
ACCGGACACCCGCGGCGGCGGCGTGGGTGGGGCGGCCGCGGCGGCCGCGGTTCGTGGACGGGCTGCGGCGGGGGCGTTCGACGACGGGGTCGGCGACGACGACGGGTACGCCGGTGGGGACGCGGGCGCCGGTGATGCGGGCCAGGTCCTCGTCGCCGGCGCTGACGCGGGTGGTGACGGGGGTGATGGCGGCGGCGGTCATCAGGCGGGCCATCTGGCGGCGCTGGCTGGGCAGGACGAGGGTGACGACGGTGCCGGACTCGCCGGCCCGGGCGGTGCGGCCGCCGCGGTGGAGGTAGTCCTTGTGGTCGCTCGGCGGGTCGAGGTTGACGACGAGGTCGAGGCCGTCGACGTGGATGCCCCGGGCGGCGACGTTGGTGGCGATCAGCGCGGTGACGTGGCCGTCGCGGAACTGGTCCAGGGTGCGGGTGCGCTGGGGCTGGGACTTGCCTCCGTGCAGGGCGGCGGCTTTGACCCCGTTGGCGAGCAGGTCTTCCACCAGCGCGTCGGCGCGGTCCCGGGTGTCGGTGAACATGATGACCCCGCCGTCGCGGGAGGCGATGTGGGCGATCGTGGCGTTCTTGTCGTGGTTCTGCACGTGCAGCACGTGGTGTTCCATGGTGCTGACGGCGCCGGCGGAGGGGTCGACGGAGTGGGTGACCGGGTCCTTGAGGAAGTGCCGTACGAGGTGGTCGACGTTGCGGTCCAGGGTGGCGGAGAACAGCATGGTCTGGCCGCCTTCGGCGACGTGGTCGAGGAGTTCGGTGACCTGTGGCAGGAATCCCATGTCGGCCATCTGGTCGGCCTCGTCGAGGACGGTGATGCCCACCCGGTCCAGCCGGCAGTCGCCGCGCTGGATCAGGTCCTTGAGCCGGCCGGGGGTGGCCACGACGACCTCGGCGCCGCGGTTGAGGGCCTGGGCCTGGCGGCCGATCGACATTCCGCCGACCACGGCGGCCATCCGCAGGCGCACCGCGTGGGCGTAGGGGGTGAGGGCGTCGGTGACCTGCTGGGCGAGCTCGCGGGTGGGGACCAGGACCAGGGCCAGCGGGCGGCGCGGTTCGGCGCGCCGGCCGGTGATGCGGGCCAGCACGGCGAGACCGAACGCGATGGTCTTGCCGGAGCCGGTCCGTCCGCGTCCGAGGACGTCACGTCCGGCCAGTGAGTTCGGCAGTGTCGCGGCCTGGATCGGGAAGGGTGAAGTGACGCCCTGGCGGGTCAGTACCGACTGCAGTGCCTTGGGCATGTCCAGTTCGTCGAACGACTGGATGGCGGGCAGCGCCGGGGTGGTGCTCACCGGCATCGCGAACTCGCCTTGTGGGGAGTGGTTTTGACGGGAGCTGCGGTTGCCGGCCGGCCGGTTGCCGTAGAAGGAGCCGCCATCGGAGCGGGAGCCCCGGGTGGAGCGGGAGTTGGCGTTCTGGTACGAAGAGCGACTGGAGCGGTTCATGGGAGACCTTCCTGGGCGGCACGTCGCGAGGCGGCTCCGCGGCGCGGGGCGCCGGCAGGAGGTCGCGGGGGAACGGGCCGAAAGTGTGGGGCGTGGACGGTGGGACCGTGCGGCACGTCACCTGCGGTCGGCGCTCACCGCGGAGGCGGGAGCGGGGACCTCGAACCGTGGGCTGTCACGGCAGGGCGGCGATCCGGACGCGGCGCTGTGCGTCTCGCGTGGGGATGGCCGCCGGTGGCGGAGCCAGGGGGCCGGAAGCGGCCGGGATGTGCGGGGTGGAGCAATGCCGAGGGGCCCGCACCGGGCATCGTGTACGCGGTGCGGGCCCCTCGCTACCAGGCGGGTGCCGTGGCAGAAACTACAGCGGACGAATGTTCTCGGCCTGCGGGCCCTTCTGGCCCTGCGTGACGTCGAACTCGACCTTCTGGCCCTCGAGCAGCTCGCGGAAGCCGTTGGCGTTGATGTTCGAGTAGTG
>NZ_JBEZGX010000160.1:0-1962 GCF_040650235.1 Kitasatospora sp. NPDC048722 | reverse complement strand
GGTCCTGTCCGTAGGTGGCCAGGAGCGCCTGGGCCTCGATGGGGTCGCCGAGGCGGGTGCCGGTGCCGTGGGCCTCGACCGCGTCGACGTCGGCGCTCGTGAGCCCGGCGTCGGCGAGCGCGGCGCGGATCACCCGCTGCTGCGAGGGCCCGTTGGGCGCCGAGAGCTGACCGCTCGTGCCGTCCTGGTTGGCGGCGGTGCCGCGGATCACGGCGAGCACGTGGTGGCCGTTGCGGCGGGCGTCGGAGAGGCGCTCGACGAGCAGCAGGCCCGCGCCCTCGCCCCAGCCCGTGCCGTCGGCCGCTGCGGCGAAGGCCTTGCACCGGCCGTCGGCGGACAGCCCGCGCTGCCGGCTGAACTCCACGAACAGCCCGGGCGTGGCGAGCACGGTCGCGCCGCCGGCGAGCGCCAGGTCGCACTCGCCGCGCCGCAGGGACTGCACCGCGAGGTGCAGCGCGACCAGCGAGGACGAGCACGCGGTGTCGATCGTGACCGCCGGCCCCTCCAGCCCGAAGGTGTAGGCGATCCGGCCGGAGGCGACCGACCCCGCGCTGCCGGTGCCGACGTAGCCCTCCAGGTCGTCCGGCGCCTTCCTGATCCGGCCTCCGTAGTCCGCGTACATCACGCCGGCGTAGACGCCGGTGCGCGAGCCGTGCAGCGAGGTCGGGTCGATGCCGGCCCGCTCGAACGCCTCCCACGCGGTCTCCAGCAGCAGCCGCTGTTGCGGGTCCATGCTGACGGCTTCTCGGGGGCTGATGCCGAAGAACGCGGGGTCGAACCGGTCGGCGTCGTGCAGGAACCCGCCCTCACGGGTGTAGGTCCGGCCGACCCGGTCCGGGTCCGGGTCGTACAGCCCCGCGATGTCCCAGCCCCGGTTGTCGGGGAAGGCGGAGATCGCGTCCGTGCCCGACTCGACGAGCCGCCACAGCTGTTCCGGGGTGCGCACCCCGCCCGGGTAGCGGCAGGCCATGCCGACGATCGCGATCGGCTCGTGCCGCTCGGCCTCCACCTCGGTCAGGCGCTGCTTCGTCTGCAGCAGGTCGTTCGTCACGCGCTTGAGATAGTCGCGGAGCCTGGCCTCGTTCGTCGCCTCGCTCGTCATGAGACGTCAACTCTCCTCGTCGTGCGTCGTACGGGATGTCGTGCCGGAATGTGGGTGCGGGTCAGTCGAGGCCGAGCTGTCCGTCGATGAGCTCGAACAGCTCGTCGTCGGAGGCGTGCTCGACCTGTGCGGTCGTGGTGGCGGGGCCGGCGCCGTGCGGGTCGGGCGAGAGCCGGGCCAGGACGGAGGACAGGCGGGCGGTGACGCGTTCGCGCGCCTCCTCGTCGAGCGGCGTGCCGGTGCCGTCGACGGCGGCCTCCAACTCGGCGATCCGGATGAGTAGTTCCGCCGTGGCACCCGGGAGCCGGTCGGCCAGCTCCCCGTGCACGTGGGCGGCGAGCGCGTCGACCGTGGGGTGGTCGAAGAGCACGGTGGTGGGCAGCCGGAGGCCGGTGTCCGCGCCGATCCGGTTGCGCAGGTCGACGGCGGTGAGGGAGTCGAAGCCGAGGTCCATCAGCCCGCGGTCGGTGGGCACCGGGCGGTTGGCCGGACGGCCCAGGACCTCGGTGACCCTCGCCCGCACCAGCTCGCGGACGGTCCTCGGCCGGTCGGCCTCGGTGGTCCCGGAGAGCGTGCGCACCCAGGGCGGGGTGCGGTCCCCGGCGGCCGGGGCCGAGGCCGCGGGGCGGCCCGCCGGGGCGAGCGGCACCGGCAGCGGGACCAGACCGCGCAGGACCGGTGCCATCCTGCCCGGGTCGCCGAGCGCCCGCAGCGCGGCCGTGTCGAACCTCGCGGGTACGGCGAGTGCCCGGTTCGAGCCGAGGACCGTGTCGAAGTGGGTGAGGGCTTCGGTGGTGGTGAGGGGGGTGATGCCGGTGCGGGCGAGTCGGGCGAGGTCGGTGGTGGTGAGGGTGGCGGCC
>NZ_JBEZGX010000159.1:0-1963 GCF_040650235.1 Kitasatospora sp. NPDC048722 | reverse complement strand
GTGCCGTGCGCCTCGACGGCGTCCACCTCGGCGGGCGCCAGGCCGGCGTCGGCCAGGGCGGCCCGGATCACCCGCTGCTGCGACGGGCCGTTGGGGGCGCTGAGCCCGTTGGAGGCACCGTCCTGGTTGACGGCGGAGCCGCGCACGACGGCCAGCACCGGGTGCCCGTTGCGACGGGCGTCCGAGAGCCGCTCGACGAGCAGCACGCCGACGCCCTCGGAGAAGCCGGTGCCGTCGGCGGCGTCGGCGAAGGGCTTGCAGCGCCCGTCGAGGGCCAGGCCGCGCTGGCGGGCGAAGTCGACCGGGATCATCGGCGTCGACATCACGGTGACGCCGCCCGCGAGGGCGAGCGTGCACTCGCCGCCGCGCAGCGCGCGGACGGCGAGGTGGAGCGCCACGAGGGACGACGAGCAGGCGGTGTCGACGGTGACGGCCGGGCCCTCCAGGCCGAGGGTGTAGGCGACGCGGCCGGAGATCACGCTCGCGGCGTTGCCGGTGCTGACGTACGGCGCGGCCTCGTCGGGGATGCGGGCGACCCGGTCGAGGTAGTCGCTGGAGGACAGGCCGGCGAACACGCCGGTGTGGCTGCCGCGCAGTGTGCCGGGGTCGATGCCGGCGCGTTCGAGGGCCTCCCACGAGGTCTCCAGGAGGAGCCGCTGCTGCGGATCCATCGCGAGTGCCTCGTTGGGGCTGACGCCGAAGAAGGCGGCGTCGAAGCCGGCGGCGTCGGCGAGGAAGCCGCCCTCGCGGGTGCGGGAGGAGTCGGGGTGGTCGGGGATGCCGTCGTAGAGGCGGTCGAGGTCCCAGCCGCGGTCGGCCGGGAAGGGGGCCACGGCGTCGGTGCCGGCGGACAGCAGGGCCCACAGGTCGTCGGGGGTCGCGACGCCGCCGGGGAAGCGGCAGGCCATCCCGACGATCGCGATCGGTTCGTCGGCGACCCGGGGCGCGGCGCCGGTTCCGGCCGCCGCGGTGGTGCCGGTGAGGCCGTCGGCCAGGTGCCCGGCGAGCGCCCCGGGGGTGGGGTGGTCGAACACGAGGGTCGCGGGCAGGCGCAGGCCGGTCGCGGTGTTGAGGCGGTTGCGCAGTTCCACGGCGGTCAGGGAGTCGAGGCCGAGGTCGCGGAACGACCGCGTGGCGTGGACCTGGTCGGCCGAGGAGTGGCCGAGGGCGGCCGCGGTGCAGCCGATCACCAGGTCGAGCAGCGCCGCGGCGCGGTCGGCCGCGGTGAGCCCGGCCAGGCGGGCGCGCAGCCCGTCGGCGGCCTGGGCGCCCTGCGCGGTGCGGCGGGCCGGGGTACGGACCAGGGAGCGCAGCAGGGCGGGGAGTTCGGCCGCGCCGCGCGAGCGCAGGGTGGCGGTGTCGAGCCGGACGGGGACGAGGAGGGCGCGGTGGTCGGCGAGGGCGGCGTCGAACAGGGCGAGGCCGTCCGGGGTGCTGAGGGTCAGCGCACCGGACTGCTCGGCGCGGGCCCGGTCGCCCGCGCCGAGGTGGGCGGTCATGGTGCTGGCCTGTGCCCACAGGCCCCAGGCGAGGGCGGTGGTGGGCAGGCCGGCGACGCGGCGGTGCTGGGCGAGGGCGTCGAGCCAGGCGTTGGCGGCGGCGTAGTTTCCCTGGCCGGGCGAGCCGAAGACGCCGGCGGCGGAGGAGAACAGGACGAGGTCGGCGAGGTCGAGGCCGCGGGTGAGCTCGTGCAGGTGGCGGGCGGTGTCGGCCTTGGGGCGCAGCACGGCGGCGAGCCGGTCGGCCGTCAGGCCTTCGACCACGCCGTCGTCGAGGACGCCGGCCGCGTGGACGACGGCGGTGAGCGGGTGTTCGGCGGGCACGGCGGCCAGCAGGGCGGCGAGCGCGTCGCGGTCGGCGGTGTCGCAGGCGACGGCGCGGTAGACCGCGTCCTGGTTGCGGGTGACCGCGACCGGGGTGGAGTTGGAGCTCCAGCCGCGCTTGATGTTGTTCAGCACCGCCG
>NZ_JBEZGX010000158.1:0-2133 GCF_040650235.1 Kitasatospora sp. NPDC048722 | reverse complement strand
CGGCCTACGTCATCTACACCTCGGGCTCGACGGGCCGGCCCAAGGGCGTCGTGATCGACCACGGCAGCCTCGCCAACCTCTGCCACCACTACGAGCGGGTGACCTTCGCCGGCCACCGGGTCCGCTCGGGCGTCACCTGGATCCGCGTGATCTCGACCGCGCCACTGGCCTTCGACTCCAGCTGGACCTCGGTGCTCGGGCTCTTCCTCGGCCACGAACTGCACCTGACGGACGACGACGGCCGCCGCGACGCCGCCCGACTGGCCGAGTACATCGGGCGGGAGGGCATCGAACTGCTGGAGACGACGCCGGGCTACGCCGCCGAACTGGTCGAGCAGGGCATGCTGGAGGCGGACCCGCGCACGCCCCGAACCCTGGTGGTGGGCGGCGAGGCGCTTCCGGAGTCGCTGTGGCGCCGGGTCCTGGACGCGCCGGGGTGGGTGGGGCAGAACACCTACGGCCCGACGGAGAACACGGTGGACGCGCTGGCGGCGTGGTTCGCCGACGCCGACGGGCCGGTGCTGGGCCGGGCGACGACGAACACGCGGGCCTACGTGCTGGACGCGGGGCTGCGTCCGGTGCCGGTGGGGGTGACGGGTGAGCTCTACCTCGCCGGGGCGCAGGTGGCGCGTGGCTACTTGGGGCGTCCCGGGCTGACGGCGTCGCGGTTCCTGCCGGATCCGTTCGGTGGTCCGGGGGAGCGGATGTACCGCACGGGTGATGTGGTGCGGTGGACGGCGGACGGCCAGCTCGCCTTCCTCGGGCGGGCGGACGACCAGGTGAAGGTACGCGGTTTCCGGATCGAGCTGGGCGAGGTGTCGGCGGCGCTGGAGCGCTGCGCGGACGTCGTCGCCGCGGTCGCGGTGGTCCGGGAGGACCGTCCGGGGGACCGGAGGCTCGTCGGCTACGTGGTGCCGCGCGAGGGCGCGGCCGTCACGGGCGCCGAGGTGCGACGCGAGCTCGGCGCGCTCCTGCCGGAGTACGCGGTGCCGTCGGCGGTGGTGGTGCTGGAGGCGCTGCCGCTGACCGGCAACGGCAAGGTGGACCGCCGTGCGCTGCCCGCGCCCGAGGCCGAGGTGCGCGTCACCCGTGCGCCGCGGGATGCGCGGGAGGAGGTGCTGTGCGGGCTGTTCGAGCAGGTGTTGGGCCGTGCGCGGGTCGGGGTGGAGGACGACTTCTTCGCGCTGGGCGGGCACTCGCTGCTGGCCATGCGCCTCGTCGCCCGGGTGAGGGCGGCGCTCGGCGTGGAGCTGGGCATCCGCGACCACTTCCAGGCGCCGACCGTGGCCGGGCTGACCGCCCTGCTGGACCAGCGCGGCGCGGTCGCCCCGAGGCCGCCGCTGCGCAGGCTCGAACGCCCCGAGCGGCTCCCGCTCTCGCACGCCCAGCAGCGCCTCTGGTTCCTCGGGAACGTGGACAGCGAGGCCCGGACGGCGACGTACGCGATGCCGCTGACCGTCCGGCTGCGGGGCGCGCTGGACGAGGGGGCGCTGCGGGCGGCGCTGGAGGACGTGGTGGGCCGGCACGAGAGCCTGCGGACGGTGTTCCCGGTCGTGGACGGCGTGCCGTGGCAGCAGGTCGTGCCGGTGACGGGCGAACCGCTCGTGCCCTGGGAGACCGTGGCGTGCGCGGCGGAGGCGGTCACCGGCCTGATCGACGGGGCCGTGCACGGCGTCTTCGACCTCGCGAGCGAACTCCCCCTCCGTGCCTGGTTGTTCCGGATCGCTCCCGAGGAGCACGTGTTCCTGCTGGTGATGCACCACATCGCGTGCGACGGGTGGTCGATGGAACCGCTGCTGCGCGACCTCACCGCCGCGTACGCGGCTCGCAGCGGGACGGGCGAGCCCCCGGCGTGGTCCGAACTCGACGTCCAGTACGGCGACTACGCGCTCTGGCAGCGCGGCGTGCTGGGTGAGGAGGACGACTCCCGATCGCTGGTTAATCGGCAACTCGACTTCTGGCGCGAGCGGCTGGCCGGACTGCCGGAGGAGCTGGCGCTGCCGTCGGACCGTCCGAGGCCCGCGGTCGCGACCTTCGTGGGTGACACCGTGGACCTCGCGATACCCGCCGACGTGCACGCCGGGTTGGTGGCGCTGGCGCGGGAGTGCGGTGCGACGCTGTTCATGGTGCTGC
>NZ_JBEZGX010000157.1:0-2167 GCF_040650235.1 Kitasatospora sp. NPDC048722 | reverse complement strand
CGGCCTACGTCATCTACACCTCGGGCTCGACGGGCCGGCCCAAGGGCGTCGTGATCGACCACGGCAGCCTCGCCAACCTCTGCCACCACTACGAGGTCACGACCTACGCCGAACTGCTCGCGGCCACCGGCCGGGAACGGGCGAGCGTCGTGACGACGGCCCCGCTCGCGTTCGACTCGTGCTGGGTGGCGCTGCTGGCCATGTTCGTCGGCCACGAGCTGCACCTGCTGGACGACGAGACCCGTCGCGACGCCGCGCGGCTGGTGGAGTACCTGGAACGGGCTCGGGTCGAGTTCCTGGACACCACCCCGGGCTATGCGGCGGAGCTGGTCGAACAGGGGCTCCTGGAGGGGGAGTCCGGCTTCGCGCGCATGCTGAACGTCGGCGGCGAGGCGGTGTCGGAGTCGCTCTGGCGGCGCGTGCTGGCGACGCCGGGGTGGGTGGGGCAGAACACCTACGGCCCGACGGAGAACACGGTGGACGCGCTGATGGCGTGGTTCGCCGTCGCGCCGTCGCCGGTGCTGGGCCGGGCGACGACGAACACGCGGGCCTACGTGCTGGACGCGGGGCTGCGTCCGGTGCCGGCCGGGGTGATCGGTGAGCTGTACGTCTCCGGGGCGCAGGTGGCGCGCGGCTACCTCGGGCGTCCCGGGCTGACGGCGTCGCGGTTCCTGCCGGACCCGTTCGGTGGTCCGGGTGAGCGGATGTACCGCACCGGGGACCTGGTGCGGTGGACGGTGGACGGCCAGCTCGTGTTCCTGGGCCGGGCGGACGACCAGGTGAAGGTGCGCGGTTTCCGGATCGAGCTGGGCGAGGTGTCGGCGGCGCTGGAGCGCTGCGCGGAGGTCTCGGCCGCCGTCGCCGTGGTCCGGGAGGACCGCCCGGGGGATCGCCGGCTCGTGGCGTACGTCGTCCCCGCCGGCGGAGCCGTACCGGATGCCGCCGCCGTGCGCAGGGAGGCGGCGTCGGCGCTGCCGGAGTACGCGGTGCCGTCGGCGGTGGTGGTGCTGGAGGCGCTACCGCTGACGGGCAATGGCAAGGTGGACCGCCGTGCGCTGCCCGCCCCCGAGGCCGAGGTGCGCGTCACCCGTGCGCCGCGGGATGCGCGGGAGGAGGTGCTGTGCGGGCTGTTCGAGCAGGTGTTGGCCCGTGCGCGGGTCGGGGTGGAGGACGACTTCTTCGCGCTGGGCGGGCACTCGCTGCTGGCGACGCGGCTGGTCAGCCGGGTCCGTTCGGCGCTCGGCGTGGAGCTGGGCATCCGCGACCTGTTCCAGGCGCCGACCGTGGCCGGGCTGACCGCCCTGCTGGACCAGCGCGGCGCGGTCGCCCCGAGGCCGCCGCTGCGGCCGGTCGAGCGCCCCGAGCGGCTCCCGCTCTCGTACGCCCAGCAGCGCCTCTGGTTCCTGCGCGAGTGGGAACGGGCGAGCGGCGCCTCGACGTACACGGTGCCGACCGCGTTGCGGCTGCGGGGCGCGTTGGACGAGGGGGCGCTGCGGGCGGCGCTGGAGGACGTGGTGGGCCGGCACGAGAGCCTGCGGACGGTGTTCCCGGTCGTCGACGGCGTGCCGTGGCAGCAGGTCGTGCCGGTGACCGGCGAACCGCTCGTCCCGTGGGAGGTGTTGCCGTGCGGCCGGGAGGAGCTCGACGAGCGCCTGGCGGCGGCGTCCGGCTACGGCTTCGACCTCGCGAATGAACTCCCCCTCCGTTCCTGGCTGTTCAGGGTCGCCCCGGAGGAGCACGTGCTGCTCCTCGTGGTGCACCACATCGCGTGCGACGGCTGGTCGATGGGACCGCTGCTGCGTGACCTCACCGCCGCCTACGCCACCCGCAGCACGACCGGAGGCGCTCCGGCGTGGTCCGAACTCCCGGTGCAGTACGGGGACTACGCGCTGTGGCAGCGTGGTGTGCTGGGCGATGAGGATGATTCCCTCTCCTTGGCGAACCGTCAGCTCGACTTCTGGCGCTCGCGCCTGTCCGGGTTGCCGGAGGAGCTCACGCTGCCCACCGACCGGCCGCGGCCCCTCGAACCGGGCTTCGCCGGCGGGGTGGTCGACATGGCGGTGCCGGCGGAGGTGCACGCCGGGTTGGTGGCGCTGGCGCGGGAGTGCGGTGCGACGCTGTTCATGGTGCTGCGGGCGGGGTGGGCGCTGCTGCTGTCGCGGCTGGG
>NZ_JBEZGX010000156.1:0-2351 GCF_040650235.1 Kitasatospora sp. NPDC048722 | reverse complement strand
GGCGCATCGTCCTCCCGGACCTCGCCCACGCCTACGACGGCACCGCGCTGGAGCCCGTCCCGACGTCGTTCCGCCGCTGGGCGCAGCAGCTCACCGCGCTCGACCGCTCCGCCGAACTCCCGCTCTGGCAGGCCCAGTTCGAGGGAAAGGACGCGCCACTCGCGGAGCTGGACCCGGCCGTGCACACGGCGGCCACCGTCCGGCACCTGTCGCTGACCCTGCCGTCGGACGTCACCGCGGCCCTGCTCACCGACACCGCCGCGCGCTACCGCGCCACCGTCAACGACGTCCTGCTCACGGGCTTCGCGCTCGCCGTGAACGCCTGGCGCGACGGCGACGCCACGCAGGTGCTGGTGGAGCTGGAGGGCCACGGCCGCGAGAACGTCGTCGAGCACGCCGACACCACCCGCACGGCCGGCTGGTTCACCAGCATGTTCCCCGTCCGCCTCGACCCCGGCGCTCCCGGCGACCCCGGCCGCGCGCTGAAGGCCGTCAAGGAGCAGCTGCACGCCCTGCCGGACAACGGCATCGGCTACGGCCTGCTGCGCGCCGCGCTCGACGACGCCCCCCGCCCGCAGCTCGGCTTCAACTACCTCGGCCGCTTCGCGGCGGGCGAGACGGACGCCGACTGGGCGCTGTGCACCGACGTCGCACTCGGCGACGGCCGTGACCCGGCCATGCCGCTCGCCCACGCCGTCGACCTCAACGCCGCGACCCTCGACACCCCCGAGGGCCCGCAGCTCACCGCCGACTGGTCCTGGCCCGACGGCCTGTTCACCGAGGAGCGGATCGGCGAGCTCGCCGAGGCCTGGTTCGCCGCACTGCGCGCCCTCGCGGCGACCACCGGCGGCGGCCTCACCCCGTCCGACGTCCGCCCGCTGGTCGAGGTCTCGCAGGAGCAGATCGACCGCCTGGAGGCCGACCACGGCCCCCTCGCCGAGTTGCTGCCGCTCTCCCCGCTCCAGCAGGGCCTCTACTTCCACGCCACCTACGACACCGACGGCCAGGACGTCTACACCGTCCAACTCGCACTCGACATCGAGGGATCCGTCGACCGGGACGCGCTGCGCTCGGCGCTGCGCACCCTGCTCACCCGGCACCCGAACCTGCGCGCCGCCTTCCGCCAGGACGGCACCGCCGCGCCGCTCCAGGTGATCCCGGCGGACGTCCCGCTGCCCTTCGAGGAGGCCGACCTCACCGGCCTGCCCGAGGACGGGCGCGCGGCGGCCGCCGACCGGCTCACCGCCGAGGACCGCAGCCGGCGCTTCGACCTCCACCGGCCCCCGCTGATGCGCTTCACCCTCATCAGCACCGCTGCCGACCGGCACCGGCTCGTCGTCAGCCACCACCACCTGCTGCTGGACGGCTGGTCCATGCCGGTCTTCCTCGGCGAGCTGTTCGCCCTCTACGGCACGCGCGGCGACGCCGCAGGGCTCGCCCGGGTGACGCCCTACCGCGACTACCTGGACTGGATCGCCGACCAGGACCGCACCGCCGCCGAGGCCGCCTGGCGGGAGGTGCTCGGCGGGCTGGAGGAGCCGACGCTGCTCGCCGCCCCCGACCCGTCCCGCGCCCCCGTCCTGCCGGTCCGCACCCGGCTGGAGCTGCCCGAGGAGCGGACGGCCGCGCTGGCCCGCTTCGCCCGGGAGCGCGGGGTCACCGTCAACACCGTGGTCCAGGCCGCGTGGGCGATGGTGGTGGGCCGCCTGACCGGCCGGGACGACGTGGTCTTCGGCGGGACGGTCTCCGGCCGTCCGCCGCAGGTCCCGGGCGTCGAGTCGATGGTCGGCCTGTTCATCAACACCCTGCCGGTGCGCGTCGCGCTCGACCCGGCCGAGACCCTCGGCGCCCTGCTGGACCGGCTCCAGGACCAGCAGGCCGGCCTCATGGACCACCAGTACCTGCCGCTCGCCGACCTCCAGCGGATCGCCGGGCTCGGTGAACTCTTCGACACCCTCGTCGTGTTCGAGAACTACCCGCTCGACGCCGACGGACTGCGCACGGCCGCCGGCGGGCTCGGCATCGTGGGCGGCGACAACCACGAGTCCACGCACTACCCGCTGAGCCTCACCGTGAGCCTCGGCCGCTCCCTCGGCCTCGACCTCGCACACCGGCCCGACCTGCTCGACCAGGCCCGGGTGGACGCGCTCGCCGCGACCTTCGTCCGCCTGCTCGGCGAGGCCGCCGCGTTCGCGGAGGAGCCGGTCGGACGGCTGCGGCTGGGCGAGCCGGCGGACGGGGCACTGGTCCTGGGCGCGTGGGCCGGTTCGGTGGAGGTCGCGCCGGAGCCGGAGCCGCTGCTCGGGCGCTTCGCCCGGCAGGTCACGGCGACGCCGGACGCCACCGCCGTC
>NZ_JBEZGX010000155.1:0-2655 GCF_040650235.1 Kitasatospora sp. NPDC048722 | reverse complement strand
CGGCCGCCGCCGCGGTGGGCACGGTGAGGGAGCCACCCGCCGCGGCGATCAGGGCGAGTGCGGTGGCCGTCGCGGTGACGGTGAGCCGGTTGCCCCTGGAACGCAGGGGTTTGCTTCGCATGCGCGTCCTCCAGATGGGTGGGGTACCGCCGCGCGGAAGGGAGATGCGCGGCGGACGGAGGTGTGGCGTCATGGTGGGGTGGTGTGCCCGGCTTGGGAAGCGCCCGCAGGGCTCGACGGAGCCGTCCGCCCGGCCTGCCGGGGCGGGAGCAAGGCGGCGACCAGCGCGGAACGGGGCCCCGGGGCCGCCGGGTCGCCCGGCTCGACGGCGTGTAAGTTACAGCGACTTGTGGGAGCGCTCCCGCGACTATTGACGGCGTTTCTCGGTCCCTGGCTTGATGTGGAGAGGATCGCCGTGGCCCCGAGTGGGCGCGTTCCCACCCGATTTCAGCGATCCCGTCAGGATCCCACCCATTCGAAAGGACCCGGACGTGCCCCATCCCGTCCTGCGTCGCCTGCGCACGGCAGCGGCCGCCACGCTGCTCGGCGCCACCGGCCTGCTGCCGAGCATCGGAGCCGCCGCCTCCGCGCACGCCACCCCCGCGTACGCCGCCGCCGTCCACGTCGCCAACCCGTTCGCCGGTGCGACCGGCTACCTCAACCCCGACTTCGCAGCCGAGGTCAAGGCCCAGGCCTCCGCCGACGGCGGCACCCTCGGCGCCCTCGAATCCCAGGTCGCCGCCAACCCCACCGCCGTCTGGATGGACCACATCGGCGCGATCGCCGGCGACGCCACCCACCTCGGCCTCCAGGCCCACCTGGACCACGCGCTCGCCCAGCAGCAGGGCGCCACACCGGTCGTCTTCCAGGTCGTCATCTACGACCTGCCGGGGCGGGACTGCGCCGCCATCGCCTCCAACGGCGAACTCCCGGCCACGGCGGCCGGGTTGACCACGTACGAGACGCAGTACATCGATCCGATCGCGGCCGTCCTGGCCAACCCGAAGTACGCCGGCGTCCGGATCGCGGCCATCATCGAGCCGGACTCCCTGCCCAACGCCGTGACCAACCAGTCCAAGCCGGCCTGTGCCACCGCCACCCCGTACTACGAATCGGGCATCGAGTACGCGCTCAACAAGCTGCACGCGATCCCCAACGTGTACGACTACCTGGACATCGGCCACGCGGGCTGGCTCGGCTGGTCCACCAACATGGTCCCGGCGGGCCGGGAGTACGCCAAGATCGCCCAGGCCACCGGCGCCGGGTTCGCCAGCGTCGACGGCTTCGTGAGCGACACCGCCAACACCACCCCGCTCACCGAGCCGTTCCTGCCCGACCCCGACCTGACGGTCGGCGGGCAGCCGCTCAAGTCGGCCAACTTCTACCAGTACAACCCCGCGTTCGACGAGTACCACTACGACACCGCGATGTACTCCACCCTGGTGTCCAACGGGTTCCCGAGCAGCATCGGCATGCTGGTCGACACCTCGCGCAACGGCTGGGGCGGCTCCGCCCGGCCCACCGCGCTCAACTCCGCCCCCACCACGGTGGAGGCGTACGTCGCGGCCAACAAGGTCGACCAGAAGCCCTTCCGCGGCGACTGGTGCAACATCAACGGCGCCGGTATCGGCGCACGGCCGCAGTCGCAGCCGTACGGCGCGGGCAACCCGATCATCGCGTTCCTCTGGGTCAAGCCGCCGGGCGAGTCGGACGGCGACTACCCGGACGCCTCCCACCCCCACGGCGACCCGCACTGCGACCCGAACGGCACCCAGACCGACGGGAACGGCAACACCTACCCCACCGACTCCATCCCCGGTGCCAACATCCCGGCCGGACAGTGGTTCCCCGCCCAGTTCCGTCAGCTGGTGCAGAACGCCTACCCGGCGTTCGGCAACTCCGGCGGCAACACCGGCCCGACCGCGCCGAGCGGTCTGACCGTCACCGGCACCACCAGCAGCAGCGTGTCGCTCGGCTGGACGGCGTCCACGGATCCGGCCGGCGTGACGGGCTACTCGGTGTACCGGAACGGCACCAAGGTCGCGACCGTGACCGGCACGGGCTACACCGACACCGGCCTCTCCCCCGCCACCGCCTACCAGTACACCGTCACCGCGCAGGACGCGGCCGGGAACGTCTCTCCCGCCTCCGCCGCGGTGACCGCCACCACGGCGACGTCGGGCGGTGGTGGCAGCGGCTGCTCCGCCACCTATGCGGTCGCCAATGACTGGGGCACCGGCTTCACGGCCAGTGTGAGCGTTACCAACACGGGCACCTCTGCGACCAAGTCCTGGACTGTCAAGTGGAGTTGGGGAGGCAACCAGCAGCTGACCAACAGCTGGAACGCCTCCGCCGCCCAGAGTGGCACCGCGGTGACGGCCGCCAGCCAGGCCTACAACGGCGCGCTGGCGCCGAACGCCACCACCAGCTTCGGCTTCCAGGCGACGTACTCGGGCGGCAACACCGCCCCGTCCCTGACCTGCACCGCGAGCTGACCTCCCCCGGCCGGGGCCGCGCCGGCGGCCCCGGCCCCCACCCCCGAGGAGCTCGGCATGCCCCGGACATCCCCTCGCACCACCGCCGCCTTGGCGGCCGCCACCGCCGCGTGCGCCGCACTGGCAGTGCTCCCCCTCACCGCGACGGCCGCCCCCACCA
>NZ_JBEZGX010000154.1:0-2678 GCF_040650235.1 Kitasatospora sp. NPDC048722 | reverse complement strand
GCGGCGCCGAGGACCCGAATCCGGCCCGCCTCGACCTTCTGCACGCACGATCGCCAGCAACAGGGTGGTCTTGCCGCAGCCGCTCGACGCGGGGCGGCCTCCTCGCCGTCCGGACGGTCAGACCGCGGCGCCGCTGTCCGGCTCGAAGCGGATGACGACCGCCTTCGACGTGGGGGTGTTGCTGATGTCGGCCGTCGAGTCGAGCGGGACCAGCACGTTCGTCTCGGGGTAGTAGGCCGCCGCCCCGCCGCGGGCCACCGGGTAGTGGACCACCTTGAAGTGCGGGGCGCGGCGCTCGAGGCCGTCCTTCCACTCGCCCACCAGGTCGACGAACGCGCCCTCGGTCAGGCCGAGTTCGGCGGCGTCGGCCGGGTTCACCAGGACCACCCGGCGGCCGCCCTTGATGCCGCGGTAGCGGTCGTCGAGGCCGTAGATCGTGGTGTTGTACTGGTCGTGCGAGCGCAGCGTCTGAAGCAGCAGGCGACCCGGCGGGACCTCCGGGGCGGTCAGCGGGTTGACGGTGAAGTTGGCCTTGCCGGTGGCCGTCGGGAAGGTCCGGGAGTCGCGCGGGCCGTGCGGCAGGGTGAAGCCGCCGGGTCGGCGCACCTTCTCGTTGTAGTCCTCGAAGCCGGGCACGACCCGGGCGATCCGGGCCCGCAGGGTGTCGTAGTCGCCGGCGAAGTCCTCCCACGGCACCGTGTCCTCGGGGCCGAGGACGGTCCGGGCGAGACGGCAGACGATGGCCGTCTCGGACAGCAGGCCGGGCGCCGGCGGACGCAGGCCGCCGCGCGAGGCGTGGACCTGGCCCATCGAGTCCTCGACGCTGACGAACTGGGCGCCGTGCGCGGTGACGTCCCGGTCGGTGCGGCCCAGCGTCGGCAGGATCAGCGCGCGGGCGCCGGTGATCACGTGCGAGCGGTTGAGCTTGGTCGAGACGTGCACCGTCAGCCGGCAGCGCCGCATCGCGGCCTCGGTGACCTCGGTGTCCGGCGTGGCCGCGACGAAGTTGCCGCCCATCGCGAAGAAGACCCCGATCTTGCCGTCGCGCATCGCGCGGATCGTGTCCACCGAGTCGAGGCCGTGCTCGCGCGGCGGCTCGAACGCGAACTCCTTGCCGAGCGCGTCCAGGAACGCCTTGCTCGGCCGCTCGAAGATGCCCATCGTCCGGTCGCCCTGCACGTTGCTGTGTCCGCGCACCGGGCAGACGCCCGCGCCGGGGCGGCCGACGTTGCCGCGCAGCAGGAGGAAGTTGACCACCTCGCGGATGGTCGGGACGGCGTGCTTGTGCTGCGTGAGGCCCATCGCCCAGCAGACGATGATCTTCTCCGAGGCCAGCACGAGGCCGGCCAGCTCCTCGATCTGCTCCCACGGCAGGCCGGTCGCGGCCAGTACCTCGGCCCGGTCGGTCGCGCCGGCCTGGGCCTCGAACTCCTCGAAGCCGTGGCAGTGCTCGGCGACGAAGGCGCGGTCGACGCCGTCCCGCTCCAGGAGGATCCGGTTGAGCGCCCGGAACAGCGCGAGGTCGCCGCCGAGGCGGATCTGCAGGAACAGGTCGGTCAGCTTGGTGCCGTGGCCGACCAGACCGCGGGCGTTCTGCGGGTTCTTGAAGCGCTCCAGGCCCGCCTCCGGCAGCGGGTTGACGCTGACGATCTTCGCGCCGGCCCGCTTGGCGCGCTCCAGGGCGGAGAGCATCCGGGGGTGGTTGGTGCCCGGGTTCTGGCCGGCCACGATGATCAGGTCGGCCTGGTAGAGGTCCTTCAGACTCACGCTGCCCTTGCCGACGCCGAGCGTCTCGGTGAGCGCCGAACCCGAGGACTCGTGGCACATGTTGGAGCAGTCCGGCAGGTTGTTGGTGCCCAGGCGGCGGGCGAACAGCTGGTAGGCGAAGGCGGCCTCGTTGCTGGTGCGGCCCGAGGTGTAGAACGCGGCGCCGTCAGGGGACTCCAGGGCCCGCAGCTCCTCGGCGATCAGCGCGAAGGCATCGTCCCAGGAGACCGGGGTGTAGTGCGTCGCGCCCTCGTCCAGCAGCATCGGCTGGGTGAGGCGGCCCTGCTGGCCGAGCCAGTATCCGGAGCGCTCGGCCAGGTCGGCGACCGGGTGCGCGGCGAAGAACTCGGCCCGGATCCGGCGCTCGGTCGCCTCCTCGGCGACCGCCTTGGCGCCGTTCTCGCAGAACTCGGCGGTGTGGGTCTTGTCCGGCTCAGGCCAGGCGCAGCCGGGGCAGTCGAAACCGTTCGGCTGGTTCACCTTGAGGAGCGTGGCGAGGGTGCGGCGGGCGCCCATCTGCTCGGTGGCCATGCGGAGGCTGTGGCCGACGGCGGGCAGGCCGGCGGCCGCGTGCTGCGGCGCGGACACCTCGGGGGCGTCCTGCAGGGGGTCGCTCTGCGGGGCCTGCTTCGGCATGACTGCGCTCCTCGGCTCTGCTCTTCGGGCCGCCGCACCGTCGCGGGGGTCCGGGACCATCCTTCCACCTGGGGGATCGGGGTGGGAGGGGCGCTGTGCGGGTTCCGCTGTGCGGGGGTAGGGGTGGGGGTGGGGGTGCGGGGTGTGGGTGTGGGGGTGGGCTTTCGGGTGGGTGGGGTTCGCCGGGGGCGGCTCCGGGGGTGGCCGCTCCGGGGGCTGGATGATTTTCCGACTGCCGACTCTGTGGGTGGGGTGTTCTCGCCGTTGGCAGTCTG
>NZ_JBEZGX010000153.1:0-2936 GCF_040650235.1 Kitasatospora sp. NPDC048722 | reverse complement strand
GCGCTCGCGGCCTCCTCGCTCTCCGACGACGCGGTGCTCGCCTCCGCCCTCCGCAAGGACCAGGCCGAGGACACGACCGTCCTGACCGCCCTCGCACGCCTGCACGTCACCGGCGCGCACGTCGACTGGGCCGCGCTCTTCGCCGGCACCGGTGTCCGCCCGGTCGACCTGCCGACCTACGCCTTCCAGCACCGTCGCTACTGGCCCGTCACCGCTGCCGAGGCGACCGGTGACCTCGGCGCCGCCGGCCTCGACAGCGCCGACCACCCGCTGCTCTCCGCCTCGCTCGAACTCTCCGACGACGAAGGCCTGCTGTTCACCTCCCGGCTCTCCCGCCGGTCCCACCCCTGGCTCGCCGACCACGTCGTGCGCGGCCGTGTCCTGCTGCCCGGCACCGCGTTCCTCGAACTGGCCGTCCGCGCCGGGGACGAGGCCGGCTGCGACCGCGTCGAGGAACTGACCCTGGCCGCACCGCTCGTCCTGCCCGAGCACGAGGGCGTCCAGCTGCAACTGCGCGTCGGCGCTGCCGACGGGACCGGCCGCCGCACCTTCACCATCGCCTCCCGGCCCGAGGGCGCCGACGGCCGCACCTGGGACCAGCACGCGACCGGCGTCCTGGCCGCCGGGGAGACGCGCACCGCGTTCGACACGTCCGTCTGGCCGCCGGCCGGCGCCGAGGCGGTCGACCTGACCGGGCTGTACGAGGGCATGGCCGACGGCGGCTACGCGTACGGGCCGGTGTTCCAGGGCCTGCGGGCGGCCTGGCGGCGCGGGGACGAGGTGTTCGCCGACGTCGCCCTCCCGGAGGGCACCCAGGGCACCGGATACGGCCTGCACCCGGCGCTGCTCGACGCCGCCCTGCACGTGACGGCCGTCAACGGGCTGCCGCACGGCGTCGTCCCGTTCTCGTGGGAGGACGTGTCGCTGCACGCCTCCGGCGCGTCCTCGGTGCGCGTGCGCGTCACCCGGACCGGCGAGGAGTCCGTCGCGGTGGCCGTCGTCGACGCCGAGGGCCTGCCGGTGGCGTCGGTGGGGTCGCTGGCCCTGCGCGCGGTGTCGGGCGGGGAGCCGGAAACGGCCCGGGACGGGCTGTTCCGGGTGGACTGGGTGCCGGTGAAGGCCGCTTCCGCGCCGGAGTTCGCGGAGGTCGGGTCCTTGGTGGAGGTGCCGGAGGGTGTGCCGCCGGTGGTGGTGATCCGACCGGTGGACGGCGACGTGCACGCGCGTGCGGCCCGGGTGCTGGAGTTGGTGCAGGGCTGGCTGGCGGAGGAGCGCTTCGCCGAGTCCCGCCTGGTGTTCGTGACGCGTGGTGTGGTGGCGGGCGAGGACCTGTCCGGCGCAGCGCTGTGGGGTCTGGTGCGGTCGGCGATGTCGGAGGAGCCGGGCCGCTTCGGTCTGGTGGATCTGGCGGGTTCGGAGGAACTGCCGCCCGCTGTCCTGGGATTGGACGAGCCGCAACTGCTCGTCCGCGACGGGGAGGTCCTCGCGGCGCGGCTCGTGCGCGCCGGGTTCGCGGGTGAGCCGGTCGTGTGGGCCGGCGAGGGCACGGTCCTGATCACCGGTGGCACGGGCGGCCTGGGCAGGGTCGTCGCCCGGCACCTGGCCGTCGAGCACGGCGTGCGGCAGCTGCTGCTGGTCAGCCGCCGGGGCGCCGACGCCGAGGGTACGGACGAGCTGCTCGCCGAGCTCGCGGAGGCCGGTGCGGAGGCCGCCGTCGAGGCGTGTGACGTCGCCGATCCGGCGGCGGTGGCGGACCTCTTCGCCCGGCACGAGATCCGCGCGGTCGTCCACACGGCGGGTGTGCTCGACGACGGTGTGATCGGCTCCCTGACCGCCGAGCGCGTCAGCACCGTCCTGCGCCCGAAGGCGGACGCGGCCTGGAACCTGCACGAGGCCACGAAGGACCGCGCGCTGGCGGCCTTCGTCCTGTTCTCCTCCGTCTCCGGCGTCTTCGGCGGCCCCGGCCAGGCCGCCTACGCGGCGGGCAACGCCTACCTCGACGCGCTCGCGGTGCACCGCCGCTCGCTCGGCCTGCCGGCCGTCTCGCAGGCCTGGGGCCCGTGGACCCGCGACGGCGGCATGATCGGCACCCTCGCCGACGTGGACCTGCACCGGATCGCCCGCTCGGGCATGCCGGAGCTCACCCCCGCCGAGGGCACCGCCCTGTTCGACGCCTCGCTCGCGGCGGGCGGGCCCGCGATCCTGCCCGTCCGCCTGGACCTCGCGGTGCTGCGGGCCCAGGACTCGCTGCCCGCCCTGCTGCGCGGACTGGTGCGCGGCCGGGTCCGGCGCGCGGTGGTCGCGGGCTCGGCCGCTTCGGCGGGCCTGGCGCAGCGCCTGTCGGGCCTGGGCGAGGCCGAGCGCCGGGCGGCCGTCCTGGAGCTGGTACGCGACCGGATCGCCGTGGTCCTGGGCCACGAGAGCGGTTCGGTCGTCGACCCGTCGCGGGCGTTCCAGGACCTCGGCTTCGACTCGCTGACGGCGGTCGAGCTGCGCAACCGACTGCGGTCGGCGACCGGTCTCCAGCTGCCGGCCACGGTGGTGTTCGACTACCCGACGGCGAGCGCGCTGGCGGGTTTCGTCCTGGAGGGCCTGTTCGGCGCCGAGGAGGCCGAGGAAACCCCGTCGGCGCTCCCGGTGCCGTCGGACGACCCGGTGGTCATCGTCGGCATGGCGTGCCGTTACCCCGGCGGCGTCGAGTCGCCGGAGGACCTGTGGCGCCTGGTGGCCGACGGCGTGGACGCGGTCTCCGACTTCCCGGTGAACCGCGGCTGGGACCTCGACTCGCTCCACAGCGAGGACCGGTCCGTCCCGGGTACGTCCTACACCCGGCGGGGCGCGTTCCTGCACGACGCGGGGGAGTTCGACCCCGAGTTCTTCGGGATGAGCCCGCGCGAGGCGCTGGCGACGGACGCGCAGCAGCGTCTGCTGCTGGA
>NZ_JBEZGX010000152.1:0-2957 GCF_040650235.1 Kitasatospora sp. NPDC048722 | reverse complement strand
GTCCACCCGCAGAACGCCGCCTACCTGATCTACACCTCCGGGTCCACCGGTACCCCCAAGGCCGTCCAGGTCCCGCACGCCGGCCTCGCCAACCTCGCCCGGCACCTCGACGGCTCGGTGCTGGCCGACCACCTCGCAGCGACGGGCCGCTCCCGGGCCCGCGTCGCGAGCACGTCGTCGTCCTCCTTCGACGCGAGCTGGCAGTCGCTGAGCGCGCTGTTCCTCGGGCACGAGCTGTACGTGCTGGACGAGGAGACCCGTCGGGACGGCGCCGCCGCCGTGGCGGAGCTGCGCCGCGCGGGCGTAGACCTGCTGGACACCACACCCGCCTACGCGACGGAACTCGCCGAGGAGGGGCTGCTCCAGCCGGATCCGGCCGACGGGCAGCCCGTCGTACGGACCCTGCTCCTGGGCGGTGAGGCGCTCCCGGCACCGCTGTGGGAGCGGCTGCGCGCGACGCCCGGCCTGGTCGCGCACAACGCGTACGGACCGGCCGAGTGCACCGTCGACACGGTGATGACGCCCCTGTCGGCGGCCGGTTCGCCGGTGCTGGGCCGGGCGACGACGAACACGCGGGCCTACGTGCTGGACGCGGGGCTGCGTCCGGTGCCGGTGGGGGTGACGGGTGAGCTCTACCTCGCCGGGGCGCAGGTGGCGCGTGGCTACTTGGGGCGCCCCGGGCTGACGGCGTCGCGGTTCCTGCCGGATCCGTTCGGTGCTCCGGGGGAGCGGATGTACCGCACGGGTGATGTGGTGCGGTGGACGGCGGACGGCCAACTCGCTTTCGTGGGCCGGGCGGACGACCAGGTGAAGGTGCGCGGTTTCCGGATCGAGCTCGGCGAGGTGTCGGCGGCGCTGGAGCGCTGCGCGGACGTCGTCGCCGCGGTCGCGGTGGTTCGGGAAGACCGTCCGGGGGACCGGAGGCTCGTCGGCTACGTCGTCCCGGCCGCGGGAGCCTCACCCGAGGCCGCCGCCGTGCGCAGCGAGGCGGCGTCGTTGCTGCCGGAGTACGCGGTGCCGTCGGCGGTGGTGGTGCTGGAGGCGCTGCCGCTGACCGGCAACGGCAAGGTGGACCGCCGTGCGCTGCCCGCGCCCGCGCTCGTCGCGCAGGTCGCGCACGCCCCGCGCGACGCCCGCGAGGACCTCCTCGCCGGCCTCTTCGCGGAGATCCTCGGCGTGCCCGGGGTCGGTGTGGACGAGGACTTCTTCGCGCTGGGCGGGCACTCCCTCCAGGCCATCCGCCTGCTCGTCCGGGCCAGGGCGGCGCTCGGTGTGGAGCTGGGCGTCCGCGATCTCTTCCAGGCGCCGACGGCCGCCAGGCTCGCCGCGCTGCTGCAGTCGCGGACCGCTGAGCCGCAGGAGCCGCTGGTCGCGGTGGAGCGGGGCGAGCGGACGCCCTTGTCGTACGCCCAGCAGCGCCTCTGGTTCCTGCATGAGTGGGAGGGCGCCGGGAGCGCCTCGACGTACACGGTGCCGACCGCGCTGCGGCTGAAGGGGGCACTGGACGTGACGGCGCTGCGGGCGGCGCTGGAGGACGTGGTGGGCCGGCACGAGAGCCTGCGGACGGTGTTCCCGGTCGTGGACGGCGTGCCGTGGCAGCAGGTCGTGCCGGTGACGGGCGAACCGCTCGTCCCGTGGGAAGCGGCCGGCTGCGCCCCGGCGGACCTGCCCGGGCGGCTCGCCGCGGCGGCCGGGCACGAGTTCGACCTGGCGCGCGAACTGCCGCTGCGGGCCTCGGTGTTCCGCCTCGCACCGGACGAGCACGTGTTCCTGCTGGTGGTGCACCACATCGCGTGCGACGGGTGGTCGATGGGCCCGCTGCTGCGCGATCTGACCGCCGCGTACACGACCCGACGTGCGAGCGGCGCGGCTCCGGCCTGGTCCGAGCTCCCCGTCCAGTACGGCGACTACGCGCTCTGGCAGCACCGGGTGCTCGGCGAGCGCGATGTGATGGACCGCCAGGTGCGGTTCTGGCGCGAGCGGCTGGCCGGACTGCCGGAGGAGCTGGCGCTGCCGTCGGACCGTCCGAGGCCCGCCGTCGCGACCTTCGCGGGCGACACGGTGGACGTCGAGGTGCCCGCCGACGTGCACGCCGGGCTGGTGGCGCTGGCGCGGGAGTGCGGTGCGACGCTGTTCATGGTGCTGCGGGCGGGCTGGGCGCTGCTGTTGTCCCGCCTAGGGGCCGGGGCGGACGTCCCCGTCGGCACGGTGGTCGCGGGCCGGTCGGACGAGGCGCTGGACGACCTGGTCGGGTTCTTCGCCAACACCCTGGTGCTGCGCACCGACGTCTCCGGCGACCCGAGCGTCCGGGAACTGGTACGCCGGGTGCGGGAGGCGGACCTGGAGGCGCTGGGCAGCCAGGACGTGCCGTTCGAGCGGCTGGTCGAGGTGCTCAACCCGGTCCGGTCGGCGGCCCGGCACCCGCTCTTCCAGACCGCGCTCGTGCTGCAGAACAACGCGTGGTCCGAGGCCGGACTGCCGGGGCTGGAGGTCGAGGAGGTCCAGGTCGACCTGCCGAACGCCAAGTTCGACCTCGCGGCCGGCCTCTGGGAGCGCCGGACCGGTGACGGTGGGCCGGGTGGGATCGGCGGCGAGCTGGAGTTCGCCACCGACCTGTTCGACCGCTCGACGGCGGAGACGCTCGCGCGCCGGTTCGTCCGGCTGCTGGCCGGGATGGTGGCGAGCCCGGACGCCCGGGTGGGCGCGCTGGAGCTCCTGGAGCCCGCCGAGCTGGCCGCCCTCCTGGCCCACGGGACGGGAGCCGTGCGCGCCGCGGACTCCGGCCCGCTCGCCCACCAGGTGTTCGAGGCGAGGGCGGCGGAGCAGCCCTCCGCACCGGCGGTGGTCGACGGGGATCACGAGCTGGGTTTCGGTGAGCTGAACGCGCGGGCGAACCGGCTGGCGCGGGAGCTGGTGGCGCGGGGTGTGGGGCCGGAGTGTGTGGTGGCGGTGGCGCT
>NZ_JBEZGX010000151.1:0-3012 GCF_040650235.1 Kitasatospora sp. NPDC048722 | reverse complement strand
TCTCGGTGATGCCGTACATGTTGACCAGCGCCGGGTGGTCGGGCGCGTGGCGGCGCCACCAGGCGCGCACCGAGGCCAGGTCGAGCGCCTCGCCGGCGAACACGACCAGGCGAAGGACCAGTTCGTCGCATGGGTGTTGTTCCTCGGCGGTCACGAGCTGGCGGAACGCGGACGGCGTCTGGGAGAGCACGGTGACGCGTTCGCGGGCCAGGAGGTCGAGGAAGGCCGCGGGGTCGCGCGTCACGTCGCGGGGGACGACGACGAGCCGTCCGCCGAAGGCGAGGGCTCCCCACATCTCCCAGACCGAGACGTCGAAGGCGAAGGAGTGGAACAGCGACCAGACGTCGGAGTCCGACAGCCCGACCGTCTCCTCGCCGGCGGCGAGCAGCGTGGCGAGGTTCCCATGGGTGACCTCGACGCCCTTCGGTGTGCCGGTGGAGCCCGAGGTGTAGATGACGTAGGCCAGTTCGGCCGGTCCGGGGTGGACGGAGCCGGTGTGGACGGCGTCCGTCGCCTGGGTGGTGACGAGGGTGCGCCAGGTGCCCGCGGGGATCCGGCCGGTGGTGCCGGGGTCCGTCAGGACGAGCGGGACCCGCGCGTTCCCGAGGACGAATTCGAGTCGGGCCGCCGGGTAGTCGGCGTCGACGGGGACGTACGCGGCGCCGAGGCGCCACACGGCGAGGACGGCGGCGGCCAGGTCGACCGTGCGGGTGAGGCACAGCCCGACGCGGTCGCCGCGCCTCACCCCTTCCTCGGCGAGCAGCGCGGCGAATCGTCGTGCCTGCTCGTCGAGTTGCCGGTACGTCAGCTCGGTTCCCGTACCGTCCGTGACCGCTGTGTGGTCGCCGCGGGCTGCCACCTGCGCCGCGAACCGCTCCAGAGCGCCCGCCGGAGCCGTCGGCGCGCTCAGCGCAGCGGTGGTCGGCCCAGCCGTCGCGGCGGGCGCGGCGAGCTCGCCCCCGGGGTCGTCGACCAGCGACTCCAGCGCCCTGACGTGCTGTTCGGCGATCTCGTCGATCTGGGCCGGGGCCAGCCGGTTGGCGTCGTAGTCGATGCACAGCTGGAGGCCGTCGGTCAGCGGGTTGCGGAAGAACGTGACGGTGAGCGGGACGTCGGCCGGCTCCACGCGGCGGATGGCGGTCAGTTCGCCCAGTCCGCTGAGCAGGTCCGCGTGTTCGCCGCCACCCATGGTGTCGCGCATGACGTGGAAGTTGTTGAACGTGAAGTTGGTCGTGAACAGGTCGCGGCCGCCGGTGAACTGCCGGATCCGGGCCAGCGGCATCCGCCGGTGCGGCAGGATCCGGGCCTCCGCGTCGAAGACCCGCCGGACCAGGTCGGCGCGGCTGCCGCCGGCGGTGCGGACCCGGAACGGGACGGTGTTGAGGAACAGCCCGCGCGCCTCGGTGCCGCCGTTCTCCTCTAGCCGGCCGTTGAGCGTGAGCCCGCAGCAGACGTCGTCGAGGCCCGTCTGCGCGGCGATCACCTGGAGGTGCGCGGTGAGCAGGACGGTCTTCTCCGGCACGCCGAGGCGCTTGGCGAGTGCCGTGACCCGCGGGGCCAGGCCCGCCGGGACGTGCGCGTCGCGCCAGCCGTAGCCGTCCACGACACCGCTCGCGCCGTCGTTGCGCAGTGACGGCCCGGTGGGCGGGGGCACCTGCCCGGCGCGTGCCGGGAGCTGCGGCGGAGTGCTCCCGGCGAGCGTCTCCGACCAGAACCGCCGGGCCTCGGGCGAGGCCGAGGCGCGCTGCTCCAGGGCGACGAAGTCGCGGTAGGCCGAGGCCGGGGCCGGTAGTTCGGCCAGGTCGGCGCCGTCCAGGAGCCGGGTGTACTGGAGGAGGATCTCGGTGATCGTCGACCACAGGCTCCAGCCGTCGAGGATCGCGTGGTGCTCCACCATCGTCCACTGGAAGCTGTCGTCGGTGAGCACCTGCGCGGCCAGGCGCAGCATGGGCGGGTGCTCCAGGTCGAACGGGCGGCGGCGCTCGCGCTCCATCAGCTCGTCGACGGCCCGTTCCTGCTCCGCCGGGGTGAGGGCCCGCAGGTCCTTGACGACGACCGGCAGTTCGGCCTCGTGGTGCACGAGCTGCATCGGTTCGGCGAAGGTCGCCAGGTCGAAGCCGGTCCGCAGCACGGGGTGCCGGGCGACCACGGACCGCACGGCCCGGTGGAAGGCGTCCTCGTCGAAGCGGTACGGCAGCCGGTAGCTCGCGGCGTTGACGTACGGGAGGATCCGGAGGTCGGAGGCCATGTGGTAGACCATCCCGACCTGGAGCGCCGTCATGGGGTAGGCGTCGTCGAGGCCGGCCGCGGGGCCGTCGCCGATCCGGGCCCGGTCGGCGGGGGAGAGCAGCTCGAAGGGCTTGGTGCCCGTCCGGGCGCCCGCCGTGTCGGCGGCGGCGGCGAGGCCGGCGAGCGTGCGGTGTTCGTAGATCTGCGCGACGGCGAGGCCGAGCCCGCGCCCCCGGGCGAGGGCGGCCACCTGCACGGCGCGGATGGAGTCGCCGCCCAGGTCGAAGAAGCCGTCGTCCGCGCCGACCTTGTCCACCCGGAGGATCTCGGCCCAGATCTCGGCGAGGATCTCCTCGGCCGGGGTGCGCGGTGCCACGTAGGAGGCGGCGTCGCCGGAGAACTCCGGTGCGGGCAGGGCGGCGTGGTCGATCTTGCCGTTCCGGGTCAGGGGGAGGGCGTCCAGGGTGACGATCGCGGCCGGGACCATGTGCGCGGGGAGGTGGGCGGTGGCGAGGTCGCGCAGCTCGCGGGGGTCGGTACCGTCGGGGCCGTCGGCGCAGGCCGCGTAGGCGACGAGCCGGGGGTCGCCGGGGGTGTCCTCGCGGGCGACGACGGTGACGCCGCGCACGGCGGGGTGGCGGCCCAGGGCGGCCTCGATCTCGCCGAGTTCGATGCGGAAGCCGCGGATCTTGACCTGGTCGTCCGCGCGGCCGAGGTATTCGAGGTCGCCGTCGGCGGTCCAGCGGGCGAGGTCGCCGCTGCGGTACAGGCGGGCGCCGGGGG
>NZ_JBEZGX010000150.1:0-3134 GCF_040650235.1 Kitasatospora sp. NPDC048722 | reverse complement strand
CCGATCGAGTGCCCGACCACGAAGTCCGGGCGCAGACCCCACGACTCCACCAGCCGGAACAGCGCCACCTCCAGCGCGAACAGCGCCGGCTGCGCATACCCCGTGTCGTCCAGCAGCGCCGCCTCCGCCGAACCCTCCGCCGCGAACAGGACGTCCCGGACGGGCCGTTCGTATCCGAGGTCGAAGCGGGCGAGGACGGCGTCCAGCGCCTCCGCGTACACCGGGTACCGGTCGTACAACTCCCGGCCCATGGCCGGGTACTGGCTGCCCTGGCCGGTGAAGAGGAAGGCCAGGCCGCCCGCGGCCGCCCGGCCGGTGACGAGGGCGGCGTCCGGCAGGCCGTCGCGCAGGGCGGCGAGGGCGCGCCGGAGCTCGGCGCGGTCGCCGGTGGTGACGGCGGCACGGTGGTCGAGTGCGGTGCGGGTGGTGGCGAGGGAGAACGCCAGGTCGGCGAGCGGTAGTCCGGGCCGCTCGTCGAGCGCGGTCAGCAGTCGGCCGGCCTGGGCGCGCAGGGCCCCGTCGGTGCGGGCGGACAGCGCGAAGGGCACGGTGTCGCCGTCCGTGGGCGCGACTGCCACGGCCGCGGCAGGCGCCTGTTCGAGGATCACGTGCGCATTGGTGCCGCTCAGCCCGAAGGAGGAGACGGCGGCACGGCGGGGCCGCCCGGTCTCGGGCCAGTCGCGCTCCTCGGCGAGGAGCTCGACGGCGCCCTCCGTCCAGTCGACGTGCGTGGACGGCCGGTCGATGTGCAGGCTGGCCGGGAGCACGCCGCTGCGCAGTGCCAGCACGGTCTTGATGACGCCGGCCACGCCGGAGGCCATCTGGGTGTGGCCGATGTTGGACTTCACCGAGCCGAGCAGCAGCGGCAGTTCGCGGTCCTGGCCGTAGGTGGCGAGCAGTGCCTGGGCCTCGATCGGGTCGCCGAGCCTCGTACCTGTGCCGTGGCCCTCGACGGCGTCGACCTCGCCCGGGGCGAGCCGGGCGTTGGCGAGCGCGGCACGGATCACACGCTGCTGCGCGGGCCCGTTGGGCGCGGTGAGGCCGTTGGAGGCGCCGTCCTGGTTGACGGCGGAGCCGCGCAGGACGGCGAGCACCGGGTGGCCGAGCCGCTCGGCGTCGGAGAGCCGCTCGACCAGGAGGAGGCCGACGCCCTCGGCGAGGCTCATGCCGTCGGCGGCCTCGGCGTAGGCCTTGCAGCGGCCGTCGACGGCCATCGCGCGCTGGCGGCTGAAGCCGACGAACGCGTTGGGCGTGGCCATCACGCTGACGCCGCCGGCGAGGGCGAGCGAGCTCTCGCCGTTGCGCAGCGACTGGCACGCCAGGTGCAGGGCGACGAGCGAGGACGAGCACGCGGTGTCGAGCGTGACGGCCGGGCCCTCGAAGCCGAAGGTGTAGGACAGCCGGCCGGACAGGACGCTCGGGATGGTGCCGGTGACGAGGTGGCCCTCGGCTCCGTCCTGGGCGGAGTCGCCGGGGCTGTAGTCCTGGTAGCTGGCGCCGATGAAGGTGCCGGTGAGGCTGCCGCGCAGGGCGGACGGGTCGAGGCCGGCGCGTTCCATGGCCTCCCAGGCCGTCTCCAGGAGGAGGCGCTGCTGCGGGTCCATGGCGAGGGCCTCGCGCGGGGAGATGCCGAAGAACGCGGCGTCGAAGTCGGCGACGCCCTCCAGGAAGCCGCCGCGCACCGAGTAGGTGCGGCCGGGCGCGTCCGGGTCCGGATCGTACAGGCCCTCGGTGTCCCAGCCGCGGTCCGCCGGGAACTCGGTGATGGCGTCGCCGCCCGAGGTGACGAGCCGCCACAGGTCCTCGGGCGAGGTGATCCCGCCGGGGTAGCGGCAGCTCATGCCGATGATGGCGATCGGCTCGTCCAGCGCCGCGCCCGCCGGCTCGACAGCGGGCCCGCCGGCGGCGGCGCCGGCGATCCTCTCACGCAGGAAGCGCACCAGGGCGAGCGGGTTGGGGTGGTCGAACACGAGGGTGCTGGGCAGCGTGAGCCCGGTCGCGGCGGCCAGCCGGTTGCGCAGGTCGACGGCGGTCAGCGAGTCGAAGCCGACGTCGCGGAAGGCGCGCTGCTCGGACAGCACGTCGGGCGAGGCGTGGCCGAGCGTGGTGGCCGCCTCGGCGCGGACCAGGTCCAGCAGTCGGCGCTCCTGCTCGGCGGCCGGCATGGCGCGCAGCCGGGCGGCGAACTCGCCGTCCCCGGCCGGTCGTTCGGCGGCCTCGGTGAGGCGGCGCACCTCGGGCACGTCCTCGAACAGGGCGGTCGGGCGGCCGGAGGTGAAGACCGGGTGGTAGCGCTCCCAGTCGACGTCGGCGATCGCGAGCACCTGCTCGTCGGCGTCCAGGGCCTGGCGCAGCCCGTCCAGGGCGAGCGAGGGGTCCATGAAGACCAGGCCGCTGCGCCGGATCTGGCCGGGGTCGACGCGGCCGAGCTTCAGGTCGTCGGCCCAGATGCCCCAGGAGATCGCGGTGGCCCGGCCGCCGCGGGCGCGGCGGTGCTCGGCGAGCGCGTTGAGGTAGGCGTTGCCCGCGACGTAGGCGGCGTGCCGGCCGCTGCCCCACATGCCGGCGGTGGAGGAGTACAGCACGAAGGCGTCGAGCTGGTCGTCGGGCAGGAGCTCGTCGAGGTGGCGGGCGCCGGCGGTCTTGGCGTGCAGGACCTTGGCGAAGGCCTCGTGGGTGGTCTCCTCGACCGACTGCAGTTCGATGACGGCGGCGGTGTGCACGACGGTGCGCACCTCGTGGCCGGCGGCGGCGAGGTCGGCGAGCATCCGCGCGACGGCGTCGCGGTCGGTGAGGTCGCAGGCCGCCATCTCGGCCGAGCAGCCCGCGGCGGCGAGCTCGGCGAGCAGTTCGGCGGCGCCCGGCGCGGTGGCGCCGCGACGGCTCGTGAGGACGATCCGCTCGGCGCCCTCGGCCGCGAGGCGGCGGGCCAGGTGCGGGGCGAGGGTGCCGGTGCCGCCGGTGATGAGGACGGTGCCGCGCAGCGGCCCGGCCTCCCGGCGGCCGGCGGCCTCGGCGCGCACGATGCGGCGGGCGTAGGCGCCGGAGGGGCGGATCGCCACCTGGTCCTCGTCGCGGGCGGCCAGCACCGCGGCCAGCCGCTCGCCGCCCCGCCGGTCGAGCGCGTCGGGCAG
>NZ_JBEZGX010000149.1:0-3149 GCF_040650235.1 Kitasatospora sp. NPDC048722 | reverse complement strand
GAACTGACCAAGGACCAGGACCTCAAGGCCTTCGTCCTGTTCTCCTCCGTCTCCGGTGTCATGGGCAGCGCCGGCCAGGGCAACTACGCGGCGGCCAACGTCTACCTGGACTCCCTCGCGCACTGGCGCCGCCTCCAGGGCCTGCCCGCCCAGTCCCTCGGCTGGGGCGCCTGGATGCCGACGGCCGGTATGACGGGGACGCTCTCCGAGGCCGATCTGCACCGCATCCGCGCCACCGGCGTCCCGCCCCTCACCGAGGAACAGGGCCTCGCCCTGCTCGACGCCGCCACGGGGATCGACGAGCCCTACCTCGTCCCCATCGGCCGCGCCACCGGCCCGGCCCGGATGCCCGGCACCGTGCCCGCGCTGCTGCGCGGCCTCGTCCGCGGCGCCCGCCGCACGGCCGAGTCCACCGGCGGCCGCACCGGATCCGTGGCCGCGCTCGCCGCCAGTCTCCACGAGCTGCGCGAGGCCGACCGGCTGCGCCACGTCGTCGACCTGGTCCGCACCGAGGCCGCCGCCGTCCTCGGCCACGCCTCGCCGCAGGCCGTCGCGGCCGACCGGGACTTCCACGACCTCGGCGTGGACTCCCTCACGGCACTTGAGCTGCGCAACCGCCTGACCGCCGTCACCGGCCTGCGCCTGCCCGCGACCCTGGTCTTCGACCACCCGACGTCCGCCGCCCTCGGCGCACACCTGGTCGGCGTGCTCCTCGACGAGCAGGACGCGGCGGACGGCGCCGCGCTGTTCGGCCAACTCGACCGCCTGGACGCGACCCTGGCCGACGCGGACACCGACGAGGCGACCCGCAACGCGGTTTCCCTCCGGCTGCGCCGAATGCTGGAGAAATTGCGAAACCAGGACGCGCAGAATGCCGAGGACGCCATTGCGGAGCGGCTCGAAGCAGCGAGCGCGGACGAGGTCCTGGCCTTCATCGACAACGAGCTCGGCCGTCTGAGCGACCGCTGACCGACCCCGCCTCATCACAGGAAGGCACCACCCCCCATGTCGAACGACAGCAAGCTCGTTGACTACCTCAAGTGGGTCACGGCCGACCTGCACCAGACACGCCAACGACTGCTGGAGGCCGAGTCGGGCCGGCACGAGCCGATCGCCATCGTCGGCATGGCGTGCCGCCTGCCGGGCGGGGTGACCACTCCCGAGGAGCTCTGGCGGCTGGTCGCGGACGGGCGGGACGGCATCACCGGGTTCCCCGCCGACCGCGGCTGGGACATCGCCGCGCTGCTCGGCGAGGGCAGCGGCAGCAGCGCCTCGATCGAGGGCGGGTTCGTCGCGGCCGGCGAGTTCGACGCGTCCTTCTTCGGCATCTCGCCGCGCGAGGCCCTCGCGATGGACCCGCAGCAGCGGCTCCTGCTGGAGACGTCCTGGGAGGCGTTCGAGCGGGCGGGCCTCGACCCGGCGGGCCTGCGCGGCACCCGCACCGGTGTGTTCGTGGGCACGGCGGGCGTCGACTACGTCGGCGTGGTGATGAACTCGGACGAGGACATGGAGGGGCACGCGACCACCGGTCTGACGGCGAGCGTGCTGTCCGGCCGGGTGTCCTACACCTTCGGCCTGGAGGGTCCGGCGGTCACCGTCGACACGGCGTGCTCCTCCTCGCTGGTGGCGATGCACCTCGCGTCGCAGGCGCTGCGGGCCGGCGAGTGCACGCTGGCCCTGGCGGGCGGTGTGACCGTGCTGTCGACGCCGATGAGCTTCTCCGGGTTCTCCCGGCAGGGTGGGCTGGCGCCGGACGGGCGCTGCAAGGCGTTCGCCGACGCGGCGGACGGGACGGGCTGGGCGGAGGGCGCGGGCGTCCTGGTGCTGGAGCGCCTCTCGGACGCCCGCCGCAACGGGCACCCGGTGCTGGCCGTCCTGCGTGGTTCTGCCGTCAACCAGGACGGTGCGTCGAACGGACTGACGGCGCCCAACGGCCCGTCGCAGCAGCGCGTCATCCGCCAGGCGCTGGCCGCCGCGGGGCTGTCGGCCGGCGAGGTCGACGCCGTCGAGGGCCACGGGACGGGTACGCCGCTCGGCGACCCGATCGAGGCCCAGGCGCTCCTCGCGACCTATGGGCAGGACCGCGAACAGCCGCTCCTGCTCGGCTCGTTGAAGTCCAACATCGGCCACACCCAGGCCGCCGCGGGCGCGGCCGGCGTGATCAAGACGGTGATGGCCCTGCGGAACGGCGTGCTGCCGAAGACGCTGCACGTCGACGCGCCGTCGGCCGAGGTGGACTGGTCGGCGGGGGCCGTCGAGCTGCTCACCGAGGCCCGGGCCTGGCCGGAGGTGGACCGGCCGCACCGCGCGGGCGTGTCCGCGTTCGGGATCAGCGGCACGAACGCGCACGTGATCGTCGAAGAGGCCGTGGAGGAGGATCCGGCGGCCGACCCGTCGGTCGTGCCCGGTGTGGCGCCGTGGGTGGTGTCGGCGAAGTCGGGGGCCGCGTTGGCTGCGCAGCTGGAGCGGCTTGCCGGGGTCGGCGGTTCGCCGGTGGACGTGGCCCTCGCGTTGGCGGGGCGGTCGCGGTTCGGGCACCGGGCGGTGCTGGTGGACGGGGTCGAGGTTGCGCGTGGTACGGCCGGGGAGCGGCGGCTCGCGGTGCTGTTCTCGGGGCAGGGGTCGCAGCGGCTGGGGATGGGGCGGGAGTTGTCTGCCCGGTTCCCGGTGTTCGCGGAGGCGTTCGACGCGGTGTGCGCGCAGTTCGATCTTCCCGTCCGCGATGTGGTGTGGGGCTCGGACGAGGAGTTGATCAACCGGACCGCCTATGCCCAGGCGGGGTTGTTCGCGGTCGAGGTGGCGCTGTACCGGCTCGTCGAATCGCTGGGTGTGCGGGCTGAGTTCGTCGCGGGGCACTCGATCGGTGAGGTGGCTGCGGCGCATGTGGCCGGGGTGTTCTCGCTGGAGGATGCCTGCAGGCTGGTGGCGGCGCGGGGTCGTTTGATGCAGGCGCTGGCGGTGGGCGGCGCGATGCTGGCGGTGCAGGCGGCGGAGGACGAAGTCCTGCCGCTGCTGGGCGAGTTCGTGTCGGTCGCCGCCGTCAACGGCCCGACCTCCGTGGTCGTCTCGGGGACGGTGGAGGCCGTCGAGGCGATCGAGGCGCGCTTCGCGGACCGCAAGACGACGCGGCTGAAGGTCTCGCACGCGTT
>NZ_JBEZGX010000148.1:0-3237 GCF_040650235.1 Kitasatospora sp. NPDC048722 | reverse complement strand
CAGGGCTTGGGCGGCGAGGTGCAGGGCGACGAGTGAGGAGGAGCACGCGGTGTCGACGGTGACCGCCGGGCCCTCCAACCCGAACGTGTAGGCGAGGCGGCCCGACACGACGCTGGAGGTGTTGCCGGTCAGCAGATAGCCCTCCAACTCGGCCGGGGCCTTGGGCAGTCGCGAGCCGTAGTCGTTGTACATGACGCCGACGAAGACCCCGGACCGACTGCCCCGGACGGTGCCCGGTTCGATCCCGGCCTGCTCGAAGGTCTCCCACGCGGTCTCCAGCAGCAGGCGCTGCTGCGGGTCCATGCTGGTCGCCTCGCGCGGGCTGATCCCGAAGAACTCGGCGTCGAACTCGTCGGCTCCGTAAAGGAATCCGCCCTTGTGGGTGTAGGAGGTGCCGGGGTGGTCCGGGTCGGGGTCGTACAGCGCGGAGAGGTCCCAGCCGCGGTTGGTGGGGAAGTCGCCGATGGCGTCGGTGCCGGAGGCGACGAGCCGCCAGAGGTCCTCGGGGGAGGCGACGCCGCCCGGGTAGCGGCAGGCCATGCCGACGATCGCGATCGGGTCGTCGTCGACCACGGTGCGTGCCTGCGGGGCCGGGACGGCGCGGTCCGCGAGGCCGCCGGGCAGCAGCGAGAGCACGTGGGCGACGAGCGCGGCCGGCGTCGGGTGGTCGAAGACCAGGGTCGTGGACAGCCGCAGGCCGGTGGTGGTGGCCAGCCGGTTGCGCAGGTCCACGCCGGTGAGGGAGTCGAAGCCGAGGTCCTTGAAGGCGCGGTCGGCGTCGATGGTCGCCGGAGAGGCGTGGCCCAGCACGGTGGCGACCGTCGTTCGGACCAACTCGCCCACGGCGTCGGCCCGTTCCGGCGCGGGCAGGGCGGCGGTGCGCTCCGCCCACGAGCCGGTGGAGCCGGTGGAGGCGGAGGCGCCGGCACCGGCCCGCCGGCGCGGAGGCCGCACCAGGCCGCGCAGCGGAGCCGGCAGCGGGCCGGCCGCAGACCTGGCGCGCAGCGCGGCGAGGTCGAGCCGGACCGGGACGAGTGCCGCGGCGGGCGAGCGCAGGGCCGCGTCCAGGAGCGCGAGGCCATGCTCGGTGGTGAGTGCGGGGAGTCCCGAGCGTGCCCAGCGCAGCAGGCCGGCCGTGCCGAGGGCGCCGGCCATCCCGTCCTGTTCCTCCCACAGGCCCCAGGCGAGCGAGGTGGCGGGCAGGCCGCGGGCGCGGCGGTGCTCGGCGAGGGCGTCCAGGTAGGCGTTGGCGGCGGCGTAGTTGGCCTGGCCCGCGGTACCGGTGACCCCGGTGACGGAGGAGAAGAGCACGAAGGCGGAGAGGTCCGCGGTCGTGGTCAGCTCGTGCAGGTTGAACGCGGCGTCGGCCTTGGGACGTAGGGCGGTGTCCAGCCGCTGCGGGGTGAGGTCGGTCAGCACGCCGTCGTCGAGCGCTCCGGCGAGGTGGAAGACCGCGCCCAGCGGGTGGTCCGCCGGGATCGTGTCCAGGACGTCGGCCAGGGCGTCGCGGTCGGCCGCGTCGCAGGCCGCGAAGCGCACCTCCGCGCCGGATCCGGCCAGTTCGCGGACGAGGTCCTGGGCGCCGGGCGCCCGTTCGCCGCGGCGGCTGAGGAGCAGCAGGTGCCGTGCCCCGTGCTGCCGCACGAGGTGACGGACGAGCACGCGGCCCAGGGCCCCGGTTCCGCCGGTGACCAGTACGGTGCGTTCGGCGAGCCCGGCGGATGCGGCGTGGGCCGGTGCGACGTCGGCGCGGGTGAGGAGGGGAGCGAACAACGTCCCTTCACGCAGGGCTAGTTGGGGCTGGGTCGAGGCGGCCGCGAGGGCGGGCAGGTCGGCGGCTTCCAGGTCGGCGACATCGTCCAGGTCGATGACGGCGAAGCGGTCGGGGTGTTCGGTCTGGGCCGAGCGGAGGAGGCCCCAGGCCGCGGCGGACCAGGGGTCGGGGACGTCGTCCGTCGCGGTGGCGGCGACGGCACCGCGGGTGAGCAGGAGGAGCCGGGAGCCGGCGAACCGGTCGTCGGCCAACCAGGCGTGCGCCAGGTCCAGCACGTGGGCCACGGCGGACCGGCCGCTCGGCACGGTCGCCGCGACCACGTCGGGCACCGGGGCGGTCCCGTCGTCCCCGGCGGTCCCGCGGAGCGCGCCGAGGTCCCGGAGTTCGCGGGGCCCGTTGACGAGGGTCACCGACGGCCGCCCCGACGGGCCCGGGCTCGCCGTGGGCCGCCAGTCGATCCGGTGGAGGTCCCGCGTCCGGCCGCCGTGGTCGTCCAACTGCTCGCGCCGGACGGGGAGCAGGGCGAGATCCTCGACGGTCAGGACCGGCTGCCCGGCCGGGTCGGCGGCGCTGAGCGACCGGCCGGACCAGACGACCCGCAGCTCGGCGGCACCTGCCGCGTGCAGTTCCACGCCAGACCACGAGAAGGGCAGCGGCAGCCCGTCGGCGTCCTCCGCCTCGCCGGCCACCAGCGGGTGCAGCGCGGCGTCCAGGAGGGCCGGGTGCAGGGGAAAGCCGCCCGCGTCGCCTCGTACGTCCTCGGGCAGCGAGAGTTCGGCGAAGAGCTCGTCACCGCGCCGCCAGGCCGCCCGTACGGCCCGGAACGACGGTCCGTACGCGTAGCCGAGTTCGGCCAGGCGCCCGTACAGCGTCACGGTGTCGAGGGCGTCGGCGCCGGCCGGCGGCCAGGTCGTCGGCGCGGCGGCGGTCGGCCGCCCGGCCGGGGTCAGCAGCCCCACCGCGTGCCGGGTCCAGTCGTGGGCGTCGCCGGGGCGCGAGTGGACGGCGAGCGTGCGGGCTCCGCTGTCCGGGTCGGCCGCGCCAACGGTCAGCTGGAGCACCAGCGGGACGGTGGCGGGCAGGACGACTGGTGCCTCCAGGGTCAGCTCGTCCAGTCGGGGGGTGCCGCAACGCTCGCCCGCCGCCAGGGCGAGGTCGACGAACGCGGTGCCGGGCAGGATCGGGCGGCCGAGGATCTCGTGGTCGGCGAGCCAGGGGTGGGTGTCGAGCGACAGCCGGCCGGTGAACAGCAGGCCGCCGTCGGAGGCGAGTGCGACGGTCGCGCCGAGCAGCGGGTGGTCGGTGGCGCCGAGCCCGAGGTCCTCGGGGCCGGCCGACGGGGCGGCCGGCAGGAGCCAGAACTGCTCGCGCTGGAAGGGGTAGGTGGGGAGGTTGGGGTGGGTGTGGGTGGTGGTGGGTGGGGTGGGGGTGTGGCCGTGGGTGTGGGTGGTGGCGAGTGCGGT
>NZ_JBEZGX010000147.1:0-3243 GCF_040650235.1 Kitasatospora sp. NPDC048722 | reverse complement strand
ACCACGGACGCCGGGCCGTTGACGGCGGCGACCGACACGAACTCGCCCAGCAGCGGCAGGACTTCCTCCTCCGCCGCCTGCACCGCCAGCATCGCGCCGCCCACCGCCAGCGCCTGCATCAAACGACCCCGCGCCGCCACCAGCCTGCACGCGTCCTCCAGCGAGAACACCCCGGCCACATACGCCGCAGCCACCTCACCGATCGAGTGCCCGGCCACGAACTCCGGCTCCACACCCAACGATTCGAGCAACCGGAACAACGCCACCTCGACCGCGAACAACCCCGCCTGAGCGAACTCCGTCCGGTTCAGCAGCTCCGCATCCGAACCCCACACCACCTCACGCAAAGGCCCGTCCATCGCAGCACAAACGGCGTCGAACGCCTCCGCGAACACCGGGAACCGGGCAGACAACTCCCGCCCCATCCCCAGCCGCTGCGACCCCTGCCCCGAGAACAGGAACGCCGTCGACCGCTCCCCCGCCACCCCACGCGCAACCTCGACCCCGTCCACCAGCACCGCCCGGTGCCCGAACCGCGACCGCCCCGCCAACGCGAGGGCCACGTCCACCGGCGAACCGCCGACCCCGGCAAGCCGCTCCAGCTGCGCAGTCAACGCGGCCCCCGACTTCGCCGACACCACCCACGGCACCACACCCGGCGCCCTGCCCGGCGACTCCGTCCGATCCACGGCAGGCGCCTGCTCGACGATCACGTGCGCGTTCGTCCCGCTGATCCCGAACGACGAGACCCCGGCCCGACGCGGGTGCCCGGCCTCGGGCCACTCCCGCGCCTCCGTCAGCAGCCGCACCGCGCCCGCCGACCAGTCCACGCGCGAGGACGGCGTGTCCGCGTGCAGCGTCTTCGGCAGCACGCCCGCCCGCATCGCCTGCACCATCTTGATCACGCCCGCGACCCCGGCCGCCGCCTGGGCGTGGCCGAAGTTGGACTTGACGGAACCCAGCCACAGCGGCCGTCCGTCCTCCCGACCCTGCCCGTAGGTGGCGAGCAGCGCCTGGGCCTCGATCGGGTCGCCGAGCGGTGTGCCCGTCCCGTGGCCCTCGACGGCGTCGACCTCGCCGGCCGACAGCCCCGCGTTGGCGAGCGCCTGACGGATCACCCGCTGCTGCGACGGGCCGTTGGGCGCGGTGAAGCCGTTGGACGCACCGTCCTGGTTCACCGCCGAGCCCCGGACGACCGCGAGGACGCGGTGCCCGTTGCGGCGGGCGTCCGAGAGCCGCTCCAGCACCAGCACGCCGACGCCCTCGGCCCAGCCCGTCCCGTCGGCCCCGTCGGCGAACGCTTTGCAGCGCCCGTCCGAGGCCAGCCCGCCCTGCCGGGAGAACTCAACCAGCGAGCCGGGCGTCGCCATCACGTTGACGCCGCCCGCGACGGCGAGCGTGCACTCGCCGGCCCGCAGCGCCTGGACCGCCCAGTGCAGGGCGACCAGCGAGGACGAGCAGGCGGTGTCGACCGTCACCGCCGGACCCTCCAACCCGAGGGTGTAGGAGAGCCGGCCGGAGAGGGCCGAGGCGGCGATACCGGTGCCGATGTCGCCGGTGGCATCGGCCAGGGAGCGCACCAGCAGGTACGCGTAGTCCTGACCGTTGGTGCCGAGGAAGACACCGGTGCGGCTGCCGCGCAGGGCCGTCGGGTCGAGGCCAGCCCGCTCGAACGCCTCCCAGGAGGTCTCCAGCAGCAGGCGCTGCTGGGGGTCGGTGGAGACGGCCTCGCGCGGCGAGATGCCGAAGAAGTCGGCGTCGAACCCGGCGACCGAGGCGAGGAAGCCGCCGCGCCGCGAGACGCGGGTGCCGCGCTCGTCGACACCGGCGTCCTCCAGCGCGCCGAGGTCCCAGCCGCGGTCCTCCGGGTAGCCGCCGGTGGCGTCGGTGCCGCCCGCCACGAGGTCCCAGAGGTCCTCGGGCGAGGCGACGCCGCCGGGGTAGCGGCAGCCCATGCCGATGATGGCGACGGGCTCGGCGGCCGCGGCCAGGAGCTGCCGGTTCTGCTTGCGCAGCCGTTCGGTCTCCTTCATCGAGGACCGGAGAGCGGCGACTACCTTGTCGTGGGGCGTGGTCGGCGTGGTCATGAGCTGCTCCGTCAGTCCTGGGCGTGGTCGGGGTCGTTGCGCAGGGCGGCCTGCACCAGGTCGTCCAGGTCCATCGCGTCGATCGCGTCGGCTTCCGGGGCGTCCTCGGCTTCCGGGCCGTCCTCGGCGGGCACGCCGTCGGCGAGCCTCAGCAGCGCGTCCAGGACCCCGCTGCGCCGCAGGCGCTCCAGCGGGACTGACTCGACGAGCGCCCGCAGGCGGGCGCGCTCGGGGTCTCCTGACTCCACGGCGTCCCCGTCCCCGGCCAGCAGGCCGAGCAGGTGCGCGGCGAGCTCGGTCGGGCTCGGGTGGTCGAAGACCAGCGTCGGGGACAGGTCGAGACCGGTCGCGGCACCGAGCCGGTTGCGCAGCTCGATCGCGCCGAGCGAGTCGAACCCGAGGTCGCGGAAGGCCTTCTCGGGGCCGACGGCCTCGATGCCGGGCAGTCCGAGCACCTCGGCCGCGCGTCCGCGCACCAGCCCCAGGAGGGCGGCGGTGCGGCGGGCCGGGCCGAGCGCGGCCAGTTCGGCGCGCAGCTCGCGGCCGTTGGCACTGTCCTCACCGGGGCCGCCGCCCTGCGGGTCGGCGTAGCCGGGGAGTTCGGCGAGCAGTCGGCTCGGGCGGACGGCGGTGAAGGCGCGGACGAAGCGCTCCGGGTCGACGTCGGCGACCAGGGTGGTCGGCGCGGTGTCGAGGACGGCGCGGCGCAGCGCGGCGACCGCGACGGCCGGGTCGAGCGGCCGGATGCCGGTGCGGCGGGCGGCCTCGCCGGCCCGGGCGTCGGCGGCCATGCCGCCGCCGGCCCAGGCGCCCCAGGAGAGGGAGGTGGCGGCGAGTCCGTCGGCGCGGCGGCGTTCGGCGAGGGCGTCGAGGACGGCGTTGGCCGCCGCGTAGTTGCCCTGGCCGGGGTTGCCGACGGCCGCGGAGGCGGAGGAGAACAGGGCGAAGACGGCGAGGTCGTGGTCCCTGGTCAGCTCGTCGAGCAGGAGCGCCGAGGTGGCCTTGGCGCGGTAGACGTCCTCGAAGCGCTCGGGGGTGAGGCCGTCGATGACGCCGTCGTCGAGCAGATGGTGAAGACGCTGATCCGGATCCAGGACACGTTGATGCCGGCCCGCCGGGCTCCCTCGATGTTGCCGCCGAGCGCGAACACCTGGCG
>NZ_JBEZGX010000146.1:0-3288 GCF_040650235.1 Kitasatospora sp. NPDC048722 | reverse complement strand
GCACACCCGGCCGCGCCCCGGCCACCGAACGCGAGAAGCTCCTCGCCACCCTCTTCGCCGAAGTCCTCGGACTGCCCGACGTCGGCGCCGACGACAGCTTCTTCGCCCTCGGCGGCGACAGCATCACCTCCGTCCAGCTGGTGGGCCGCGCCCGCCTGGCCGGTCTCGTGCTGACGCCCCGCGAGGTGTTCCGGCACAAGACGGTCGAGGCGCTGGCCGCCGCCCTGCCCGAGTCCCCGGCCGAGCTCGCGCTCGCGCCCGACCCGGAGGGCGCGGACCCGGCGGTCGGCGCGCTGCCGGCCACCCCGATCATCCGCTGGCTGCGCGAACTCGGCGGCCGCATCGACGGGTTCAACCAGTCGGTGCTCGCGCCGGTGCCCGCCGGGCTGACCACGGACGTGCTGGCCGCCGTGCTCCAGGCCGTCCTGGACCACCACGACGCGCTGCGCGCCCGCCTGGTCCGCGGCCCGTCGGGCTGGACCCTGGAGGTACCGCCGAAGGGCGCGCTGCCGGCCGCAGGCCTGGTCCACCGGGTCGACGTCGCCGGCCTCACCGAGGCCGAGGCCGCCGCCCGGCTGGACACCGAGGGCCGCGCCGCCCAGGACCGGCTCAGCCCGGACGACGGCGTCATGGCCCAGGCGGTCTGGTTCGACGCCGGCCCGCAGGCCCCCGGCCGGCTGCTGCTCGTGCTGCACCACCTGGTGGTCGACGGCGTCTCCTGGCGGATCCTGATGCCGGACCTGATGGCCGCGTACGAGGCCGTCGCGGCCGGCCGGGAGCCCGCCCTGGAGCCGGTGTGGACCTCCTTCCGCGCCTGGGCCCGCGGCCTCGCCCGCGCCGCCCTCACCCCGGAGCGGACCGCCGAACTCCCGGTCTGGACCGCCATGCTGGCCGGGTACCAGGAGCCCCCGCTGGGCACCAGGGCGCTCGACCGCACCCGCGACCTCGCGGCCGGCGCCCGGCAGTACACCGTGACGCTGCCCGCCGACGTCACCGGTCCGCTGCTGTCCACCGTGCCCAGCGTGCTCGGCACCGGCGTCAACGAGGTGCTCCTCACCGCGTTCGCGCTCGCCGTCACCGGTTGGGACCGCGGCCGCGGCCGGGAGCGCGCGGCCGGCGTCCTGCTGGACCTGGAGGGCCACGGCCGCGAGGAGCTGCTCGCCGGGGTGCTGCCGGACGCCGACGTCTCGCGGACGGTCGGCTGGTTCACCAGCATGTTCCCGCTGCGGCTCGACCCCGGCGTCGCCGCCGCCGACTGGCCGGAGCTGCTGGCCGGCGGACCCGCCGCCGGGCGGGCCCTGGCCGCGGTGGCCGGACAGCTCGCCGCCCTGCCCGACAACGGCGCCGGGTACGGGCTGCTGCGCCACCTCAACCCGGAGACGGCGGGCGTGCTCGCCGCCCTCCCGGAGCCGCAGCTCGGCTTCAACTACCTGGGCCGCTTCGGCGCCGGGGACGGCGAGGACGACGGCGACGGCGGTCTCGGCGGCAGCGACGCCGCGATGCCCGCCGGCCACGCCCTGGAGCTCAACTCGCTGGCCCAGGACCGCCCCGACGGCCCGCACCTGGTGGCCTCCTGGAGCTGGCCCGGCGAGCTGTTCACCGAGGACGAGGTCGCCGCCCTGGCCGCCGCTTGGTTCTCGGCCCTACGGGCGCTGGTCGCCCACGCCGCGGACCCGTCGGCCGGGCCGGTCGAGGCCCTCGCGCCCCGCCCCGCCGCGCCGACTCCCTCGGCTGCACAGCCCGCACCGCTGCTGGATCTCGACCAGGACGAGATCGACGCGTTCGAAGAAGACTTCGAGTTCTGAGTTGGAGAGAAGCGACATGACCAAGGCAGCGACCACGGCGGCGACGACCAAGGCCAAGCCACGCATCGAGAGCATCCTGCCGCTCTCTCCGCTCCAGCAGGGCCTGCTGTTCCACGCCCGGTACGACACCCAGGGCCCGGACGTCTACACGATGCAGCTCGCGCTGGACATCGAGGGCGAGCTGGACACCGACGCGCTGCGCGGTGCCTGCGCCGCCCTGCTGCGCCGGCACGCCGGCCTGCGGGTCGCGTTCCGGTACCGCAAGAACGGCGAGCCGGTCCAGCTCGTCCCGTTCGAGGTCGCCCCGGACTTCACCGTCGTCGACCTCACCGGCCGACCATCCGGCGCGTGGGCGCACGCCGCCGAGGCCGTCGCGGCCGAGGACCGCGCCCGCCGCTTCGACCTCGCGCGCCCGCCGCTGATCCGCTTCACCCTGGTCTCCCAGGGCGCGGACCGGCACCAGTTCCTCGTCACCGTGCACCACATCCTGGTCGACGGCTGGTCCCGGGCGACGGTCATCGGCGAACTCTTCGAGCTGTACGGGCTGCTGCGGCGCGGCTCCGACGAGCGCGCGCTGCCGCCCGTCGCCCCCTACCGCGACTACCTCACCTGGGTGGCCGCGCAGGACCGCGCCACCGCCGAGGCCGCCTGGCGGGAGGTGCTCGGCGGGCTGGAGGAGCCGACGCTGCTCGCCGCCCCCGACCCGTCCCGCGCGCCGGTCGTCCCGGTGGCCACCCGGGCGGAGCTGCCGCCGGCGCAGACCGCGGCCCTGGTCCGCTTCGCCCGGGAGCGCGGGGTCACCGTCAACACCGTCGTGCAGGCGGCCTGGGCGATCGTCCTCGGGCGGCTCACCGGCCGGGACGACGTGGTCTTCGGCGGGACGGTCTCCGGCCGTCCGCCGCAGGTCCCGGGCGTCGAGTCGATGGTCGGCCTGTTCATCAACACCCTGCCGGTGCGCGTCGCGCTCGACCCGGCCGAGACCTTCGGCGCGCTGCTGGAGCGCCTCCAGGACCAGCAGGCCGGCCTCATGGACCACCAGTACCTCGGTCTCAGCGACGTGCTGCGCACCGCCGGGCACGGCGAACTCTTCGACACCCTGCTCGTGTTCGAGAACTACCCGGTGGACACCGAGGGCCTGCGCCGCTCGGCGGGCGGTCTCGGCGTCGTCGACGGCCGCAACCACGAGGGCACCCACTACCCGCTGAGCCTCACCGTCGGGCTCGGCACCACGCTGGCGCTGGACCTCGCGCACCGGCCCGACCTGCTCTCGCAGGAGCGGGTCGACGAACTCGCCGCCGCGCTGCTGCGCCTGCTCGGCGAGGCCGCTACGGTGGCCGAACTACCCGTCGGGCGGCTGCGGTTGTCGGACGGCACCCGGGTGCTCGACACGTGGGCCGGTTCGGTGGAGGTCGCGCCGGAGCCGGAGCCGCTGCTCGGGCGCTTCGCCCGGCAGGTCACGGCGACGCCGGACGCCACCGCCGTC
>NZ_JBEZGX010000145.1:0-3325 GCF_040650235.1 Kitasatospora sp. NPDC048722 | reverse complement strand
CTCACAGCTTCTCCACCCCCCGCGCGATCAGGGCGATGACGGCGAACACGGCGACCGTGACACCGACGTAGATGAGGTCGGACATGGGCTCCACCCGAAGGGCTAGAGGATGTGCTCGTGAGCGACCGGGACGGCCTCACGACACCGGCTGAAAACCGGCGGGTGCAGCAAACCAGCAGTTGGCACCGCGCAGCGGTTTCCTGACGCCGTCCATACGGGTGATTCGGGAACCTTGATGCGGCCCTTACATCCACGTCATGCGGCCGAGACCTCCGGTTGTCCCAAACGTGTCGCTCCGCACCCGTCCGTTCCGTATCCGCACAGGTCAGGGCGTCCTCCAACGTCTGGAACAGGACATGCCACGCCCATGGAGGCCGGCGTCCGTCTTGCCCGGGGAGCAGCGGCCTCTCCGGCCGACCCGCCTCGACGAGCCGGCCGGGGTTGCCACGGACCGGGCAGCTAGCGTGCCTGGTTTGCCTCGTTTGCCTGGTTGATACAGGTGGATACGGCGTCGACGGCCTTGCGGATGTCTTCCGCAGTGTGGTCGGCCATGGCCTGAAGACGGAAGCGGGCCGCATCGGAGGGCACTGCGGGCTGTTCGACGAGGTGGGCGATGACGCCGTGTTCCTCCAGCAGGCCGGACGCAATGCGTCCCACGGCGGTCGATCCGGCGAGGACGGGGACCACGGGGCACACGACGTCACCGAGAACGGTCAGGCCGCGTTCGGTCATGCCCGAGCGGAGATCCTGGGCGACCTTCGCGACCCGGGCGCGGAGCTCGTCGCCTTCGGGGGATCGGGCGATGGCGAGAGCGGCGGCGGCGATAGCGGCCTGAATGGGCGTCAGGGCGCTGGAGAAGGTCTGTGGCCCGCCGAACATCCGGGTGTAGGCGGCAGCCGACGCGGAGGAGGTGGCCATGAAGCCGCCGGTGGTGGCGAATGACTTGGAGAACGCGCCGACGAGCAGGTCCACCTCGGAGAGGACGCCCTGGAGTCCGGGCTGGCCGGTGCCGCCCGGGCCCATGGCGGCGAAGTCGTGGGCGACGTCCACGAGCAGGTGGGCGTCGAACTCGCGGCAGGTGGCGAGCAGTTCGGCGAGCTTCGGGGCGTCGGAGTCCATCGAGAAGACTCCTTCCGTCACCACGAGGATCGCGCCCTTGGTGTCGTGGGCGCGTATGTCGGCGAGGCGGCGGCGGGCATCGGTCGCGTCGAGGTGTTTGTGGTAGGAGACGTTCGCGCCGCTCGCCCCGGCGCCCTGCCGCAGGGAGTCGTGGGCGAGGTGGTCGAGCAGGACGTGGTCGCCGCGGTGCATCAGTGCGCGAATGATCCCGTACCCTGCGGCCCAGCCCGTGGGGAAGAGGATGATCTGGTCGCGTTCCAGGGCCTGGCCGAGTCCGTGTTCCAGGTCCTGGTGGACGGGGGTCGAGCCGCCGAGGGCGGGTGAGCCGGCGGTCAGCGGGCCGTAGTCGGCCAGGGCCTTGCGGGCGGCCTCGTGGATGTCGGGGTGCACGCTGAGCGAAAGGTAGTCCTGGCCACCGAAGTTGACGCCTTCGGTGACGCGTCCTCGTGCGGACACAGCCGTGGCTCGCGCCCGCAGGTCGGTGGTGTAGCGGCGGAAGTAGGGCCACAGGCCGGCGTCCGTACGGGCGCTTCGCCAGGCGAGATAGGCGTCGTTGCGGGTCATCAGGTTGCTCCCCCTCGCGGAGTGGAAGCGCATGATGTCCTTGCCCGTGAGGTCGTCCTCACTCGGCTGTGTTCCGCTGGGGGCAAGGGCGTCGATGGTCGCCACAGGTAAACCTCTCTCAGAGTTCGGGTACGGCTGCCGACCAACGTAGGCAGCCGCACTCGCGACAGTTGTTAGCGCTCACATGACCTTGACGCCGGATCGCCCGAACTTGACGCAGCCATAACACGCAAGCTCAGGTCGTATCCCCTGGGGACTCGGCTGCGGGCCCTACCGATGAGAGCGGGACGGCGACAAGTGCGGCCGCAGCCCGGTCGACCGGGGCAAGCACGGCTACCGCTGGGACACCCGGCCCACCTCACGCCGACTCCGCCGAACGTCTACGTGCGGTCGCTCTTGACGGCCGGACCATCCTCGGCGGCGGGACCGGAGAACCGGCCAATGCGGAATTGACGATTCCCTGACTCGCCCAACTGCTGTGGCTAGTGTGACCATTGGGACGCGCCGGTCAGTGTCCGGCGTGACATCACATGGGGGTCGAATTGAAGAGTGTTGTGAAGCGTGCGTCTCTCGGCGGAGTCGCACTGATCGCGGCCACCGGCCTGCTGATGACGGTCTCCCCGGTGGCCTCGGCCGCCCCGGTGAGCCCGCAGCAGGTGCAGGTCGGCGCGAAGGCACAGATCGGGCAGGCGACGGGCAGCCGTCTTCCCAGCGGCGAGCTCGCTCCGGCGTCCAGCCCGCTGCACGTGCTCAACGGCTACGTCACCTTCTCCACGTCCGGGTACGCCATCGACGCCCCGGCCTCGGTGCTGAAGCAGGTGCCCGCGGCGCAGCTCGCCCAGCTGCGGTCGTACGTGGCGGACGTGAACGCCAACATCAAGAGCGGGAAGCTCGCGATGTCGCCGGAGGGCGTGGCGGTTCCGACCGACGCCCTCACGGACGAGGCCGGGCCGTCGACCGGCGGGACCGGCCACCCGAGCCCGAACGCCACCTGGCGCGGCCGGCACGGATACATCAAGACGCACTGGTACGGCGTCGAGGTCGGCCTGGACTCGTGGCTGACCAACAAGGTCGAGGGCGGTTTCTGGACCGGCGCCGGCATCTCCGGGCTGGTGGCGGCACTGGGCGGCGGCCCGTACGCCGGAGCCGTCGCCGCCGCGCTGGGCGTCATCGCCGGCGGGATCCAGGTCTGCCAGCACCAGAACGGCTGGACCTACATCTACTGGGTCGGCACCATCGGGGCCGGCGGCTTCGTCTGCAACCCCTTCGGGTAACCCGCCCCTGTCGGACTCTGCGGACCTCAACGAATCGGAAAGGCGGGCCCCGTGAAACACCCCGTGAAACAGGTGAGCGCCGCGGTCGTCGTCGGCCTCTTGGCCCTCGCGGCCCTGATCACCTTCATCGTGGAGTGGGATTCCTCCCGGAATGACGCCGGCATCCTCGGAGGGGCGGCGTTCACCGCCTCGGTGGTGTTCTTCGCACTCGGCTGGACGAAACGGAACAGGGCCCGCTGAACGTCGGGACGACGGCAGTCCCCGGTGGCGCCCGGCCGCACAGGCCGGGCGGCCCCCCCCCCGGGAAAGGCGCGCCCGCCGGCCAGGCCGGCCGCGCCCCGGGGGGGGGGTAGAGTCAATTCAAACAT
>NZ_JBEZGX010000144.1:0-3399 GCF_040650235.1 Kitasatospora sp. NPDC048722 | reverse complement strand
AAACGCTCGGCTGGGAAACCCCAGCCGAGCGTCTGCATAAACTCATCGCGGCCTAGACAACCGACCACGTGTTGCAACGACCCCTAGAAACCGCCTGTGCGGTCGGGGGCCTCTCGGCGTTCCGGGGCCGCGCGCGCGGCTCCTGCGGCTGAGGCGGGATCAGGCGAGGGCGTGCCCGGCGCGGGCGGCGGGCGTGGGGTGGGCGGCCAGGTCGGCGAGCAGGGTCTCGGCCTCCCGGGCGCTGCGCAGGACGGCGGGGTCGAGGTCGGCGAGGACGATCTCGCGGCGGTCCTCGCCGGCCTCGGCGATCAGGCGGCCGTCCGGGCCCCAGATCGCGCTGCCGCCGCAGGTGTGCCAGTCGCCGGTGACGCCGATGTGGTTGGCGAGCACCGTGTAGAGGGTGTTGTCGAGCGCGCGGGCCGGGAACCAGGTGCGGGACTCGTGGTGGCCGTGCCCCATGCTGAACAGGGCGCCGACCAGGTAGGCGTGGCAGCCGTCCAGCGCGGCGGAGCGGGCGTGCTCGGGGAAGCCGGAGTCGTAGCAGATGCCGAGACCGAGTCGCCAGCCGTCGAGCTCCAGAGTGCAACCGACCGTCCCCGGGCGGTAGTAGGACTGCTCGCTCTTGAAGAGGTGCTGCTTGTCGTAGCGGGTGACGACCGCGCCGTCCGGGCCGAACACGAAGGCGGAGACGAACAGGTCCGGTCCGTCCTGGGCGGCGGCGCCGACCACGGCGGCGGTGCCGGTCTCGCGGCAGGCCTCGGCGATCGGCGCGAGGCGCGGATCGCCGGGCTGGACGGCGCACTTGAGCGGATCGGCGCTGATCAGCTCCGGCTCGTAGCCGGCGAGGAACTTCTCAGCGAACAGCACCAGCCGGGCGCCGGTCGAGGCGGCCTCGCGGATGAGCCCGGCGGCGGTGGCCGCGTTGGCGGGGATGTCGCCCGCGACGGCCTGGTCCTGGACGGTGGCGATCCGCAACGGACGCTCGGGGTAACGGGCACGGGCTGCGGACTCGTGGGGGGCTTCCTGGGTGCGGGACATACCCGCCACGCTAGTGCCGTGGCACTGGACGGGGATCAGAGGGCGGCCCCGTCGGGGTGATCGGCGCCGTCGGCCGGACGGTCTCCGCGGGCGGGCCGGAGGGAGGGCACGATGACGCGCTGAACCCTGGGCCTGGTCCGCCAGTTGACCCGCCGGATGTCGCGCGCCAGGGCGCCCGGGCACCAGAGCTCGACCGTCGCGGTGACGGCGCCCAGCACGAAGCCGGCCGCCAGCCAGCCGCCAAGCACGTCACTCGGCCAGTGCACGCCGAGCGCGATCCTGGTCCAGCCGACGGTCAGCACGGCCGCTGTCGCCACCGCGCAGGCGGCGATCCGCCCGGAGCGTCCGGCCCGGGGCCAGAACAACCCGACCAGCACCGCGCAGGTGATCGCGGAGGCCATCGCGTGTCCGGAGGGGAAGGCCGGGCCGCCCGCGTGCGAGACCGGATCGGTGAAGGACGGCCGCTGGCGGCCGAAGGCGAGCTTCAGCGCCCACTGGGCGCCCCACCCGACCAGGGCCTGCGCGACGGCCCACCCGGCGAGCACCCGGGCGCCGATCAGCCAGAGCCAGCAGGCCGCGATGGCCAGCAGGGCACGCATCGTGACCGTGCCGCCGATGTCGGAGAGGGTCTGCACCGCGGCCGTCCAGGCCCGGTGCCCACGGGCGTAGGAGTGCGTCTCCGCGATCCAGCCGTGGTCGAACCGGTCGAGGGGTTGCCAGTGTCGGGTCACCAGGGCGGCCAGCAGGCCGAACAGCAGGGCGCAGCCCACCGCCAGCGCCGTGCCCCGAAGGGCCCGGCGGTGACGCACGGTGGCGGCAGTCGCGCTGTTGGTCAGGTGCATGCCTGACACCTTCCCAGCGTCCTGTGCTGATCGGGCGCCCGGGTGATAGCGATTCCGCATCTTTTGTGCGGAGGATCTGCGTGCGCCGGGGCGCGGGGGCGGGTGAAAGGCGGGGCGTACGGGAACGAGCGGGGCGCCCGGGGGGTTCTCCGGATATCCGCTCCGAAGCGGTCCCGTCGCGCGCACCCGACGTGCCCGGCCGGTCACCCTGCGTCCGGGGCCGGGGTGAAAACCGGCAGGATACTGCATCGCTGGGAAGAATCTGAGTGACTTGGGAATGTTGTCCGGAATCTGTTCGTTGGATCGTTACGTGTGAGCCCCCCGGGGCCCGCATTCTTGCCCTCTCGGGGCAGGCAGGCATTCCTCGGCAACACCAGCAAAGGGAGCAAGCATGGCCACCCGTGCCGTCGTTCGCGACAGGGCCGACCGGACTCGCGCGGCCCGCCCGACCAACCTTGAGGCCGACCGTGACCTGGTCGGCATGTACCTCGACGAGATCGCCAGGACACCCCTGCTCGATGCCGCCGAGGAGGTCGAGCTCTCGCTGCGGATCGAGGCCGGCGTGTACGCCCAGCACCTGCTGGACGAGGGCGGACTCCCCGAGGGCGCGACGCGCGAGGAGCTGGAGGCGATAGCCGACGACGCCGAGCGCGCCAAGGACGTCTTCATCCGCTCCAACCTCCGGCTCGTGGTGGCGGTCGCCCGCCGGTACCCGCGCAGCGGCCTCCCGCTGCTGGACCTCATCCAGGAGGGCAACGCGGGCCTCGTGCGGGCCGTCGAGAAGTTCGACTACGCCAAGGGCTTCAAGTTCTCCACCTACGCGACCTGGTGGATCCGGCAGGCGATCACCCGCTCGATCGCCGACCAGTCCCGCACCATCCGGCTGCCCGTGCACCTGGTCGAGGAGCTGGGGCGGATCAGGCGGGTGCAGCGCGAGAAGTCCAAGGAGCTTGGCCGCGAGGCCGAGCCGGCCGAGATCGCGGCCGAGCTGGACACCACCGAGGCCCGGATCAAGGACGTGCTGGACTGGGCGCGCGACCCGGTCAGCCTGAACATGTCGGTCGACGACGAGGGCGAGACCCAGTTCGGGGACCTGGTCGAGGACACCGGGGCGACGTCCCCCGAGGACGCCGTGATGGTCATGCTCCGCCGCGAGGAGCTGGACGACCTGATCGGACGGCTGGACGACCGCACGGCCTCGATCATCCGCTCCCGCTACGGGATGGAGGACGGCCGCGAGCGCACCCTCACCGAGGTGGGCAAGCAGCACGGCCTCACCCGCGAGCGGATCCGGCAGATCGAGAAGCACGCGCTGGCCGAGCTGAAGAAGATCGCCGACCACGCCGGCTTCGAGGCGGCGTAAGGGACAGGGAATGTGGGGGGATCGGGGAGCGGGGACCGAGCCCTGGACCGGGCCCGGGTGCGGCGGTGTGCTGGTCCGCAGCGCCTTCTCGCTGATCTCCACCGGCACCGAGCTCAGGAAGGTGTCCGAGGCCGGGATGTCGATGCTGGGCAAGGC
>NZ_JBEZGX010000143.1:0-3989 GCF_040650235.1 Kitasatospora sp. NPDC048722 | reverse complement strand
TCCGCGGAGACCACCACGGTGTGGGACACCCCGGGGGTGTTGTCCACGAAATTGGTGATCAGCCAGTTCAGGTTCTGTGCGGCCTGGCTCATCTGAGTCAACTCAACGCTCCTGGTGGTTCGAGCCGCCGAAGAGATCGGTGCTCCGGTTCTGTCCGTTGCCGGACTGGTCTACCTGATCGGGGTCGATCCGGAAGCTTCCGGTGTTGCCGGCGGTGCGGCCCTGCTCCACGCCGCGGCGCAGGTTCGTGAGACGGCCACGGACCTCCTCGGGGCTGCGGGAGACCTGCGGCCCGTCCTGCGGGGTGGGCTTGGCGTTGCCGGCCACCAGGTTCTGCTTGGGCACGCGGCGCGGCAGGCCGGCCTGGGTGGTGCCGGCGGACGAGGGCTCGCGCAGCTGCTCGGCCCGCTGCCAGGCGTTGTCGTTGGGCGACTGCCAGGCGGAGTTGGCGGTCGGGCCGGTCGGGCCGTAGCCGCCGAGCGCCGACACGTCGTGTCCGCGCGACTCGGCGGGCGACGAGGTGTCCTTGGCGCCGGCGAACCAGTTCGGGGTCTCGCCGTTGGCACCGGCGGGCGCGGGCGTCCCGACCGGGCCGCCGGTGGCCAGCTGCTGGCCGGGGCGGCGCTGCGGCAGCCCGGACGGCAGGGTGGCGGGGGCCTCGGCGGCGGGCAGCGCGGGCGGCTCCGGGGCGTACGGGTGGCCGGCCGGGGCGTCCTGGGCCTGGTGGGCGTACTGGTCGCCGGCGTAGCCGTCGTCGTAGCCCTGGTAGCCCTGGTCCTGGTAGTCCTGCTGCGCGTACTGGTCGTCCGCGTAGCCCGACTGGTCGTAGCCCTGCTGCGGGTACTGGCCGTACGCGTCCTGGCCGTAGCCGTCCTGCTGCCCGTAGCCGTCCTGCTGCCCGTAGCCGTACTGGTCGTCGGCGTAGGGCTGCTGGTAGCCCTGCTGCGGGGCGTACTGGTCGTAGCCCTGCTGCGGGTACTCCTCCTCGACCTCGGCGTCCAGGACCGGCTGCTCGGCGTCCCCGTACGGGGAGCCCTCCAGCGCGGCGCGGCGGACCTGGTCGAGGCGCTGGGAGCGCTGGACGGACTCCAGGGCCGGGCTGAAGCCGGAGGAGCCGGCGTTGCCGATGCCGGTGAGGTGGTCGTCGAAGCCCAGCTCGGCGGCGCTGCGGGTGCGGCCGTCGGGGGCCCACTCGGAGGTCGGCTCCTGCTCGGCGAAGATCCGCGAGACGGTGAACTGCTCCTCGGGCTCCGGCGCCGGGCCGCCCTTGGTGACGAACGGCGGGAGCATGACGAGCGAGGTGGTGCCGGCCGACTCGCCGGACGGGCGGAGCTGGACGCGGATGTCGTGCCGCTGGGAGAGCCGGCCGACCACGAACAGGCCCATGCGGCGGGAGATGGTGGCGTCGACCGTGGGCGGCTCGGCCAGCTTCTCGTTGATCTCGGCGAAGTCGTCGGCGGTGAGGCCGATGCCCTTGTCGTGGATCTCGACCAGCACGCGGCCGTCCGGCAGGCGGGTCGCGTTGACCAGCACCCGGGTCTGCGGGCTGGAGAACGAGGTGGCGTTCTCCAGGAGCTCGGCGAGCAGGTGGACGAGGTCGGTCACGGCGGCGCCGACGACCTCGACCTCCGGGATGCCGGACAGCTCGACGCGCTCGTACTGCTCCACCTCGGACGCGGCGGCGCGGAGCACGTCGACCAGCGGGACCGGGGTGTTCCAGCGGCGGCCGGCCTCCTCGCCCGCGAGGACGAGGAGGTTCTCGCCGTTGCGGCGCATGCGGGTCGCGAGGTGGTCCAGCTTGAAGAGGTTCTCCAGCTGGTCCGGGTCGGCCTCGTTGTTCTCCAGGTCGGTGATCAGCGCCAGCTGGCGCTGGATGAGGCCCTGGCTGCGGCGCGACAGGTTGGTGAAGATCGCGTTGACGTTGCCTCGCAGCAGCGCCTGCTCGGCGGCGAGCTCGACGGCCTGGCGGTGGACCTGGTCGAACGCCCGGGCGACCTCGCCGATCTCGTCCTTGCCGTGCAGCGGGATCGGGGTGACGGAGGTGTCGACCCGCTCGGGGTCGGTCTTGGAGAGCTTCTCGACGAGGTCCGGCAGGCGGTTGTCGGCGATCTCCAGGGCGGCGTTGCGCAGGGTGCGCATGCCGAGAATCATCGAGCGGGCGACGTAACCGGTGAGCAGCCCGGCCAGGATGAGCGCGGCGACGACGATGACCGTGTTGAGGATGGCGTCGTAGAGCGCGTTGTCCTTCAGGTCGCGGGAGTCCGTGAGCACGTCCTCGAGCAGCTGGACTTCGGTGTTCCGCAGGGCCTGGATGTGGGTCGCGGCGGCCTGGTTCCAGTTCTCCGGGGTCAGACCGGCGTCCTTGGCCTCCTTGAAGGCGGCGTCGGCGGCGGCCTTGCCCTTCGTCTGGCCGTCGGCGGCGGCCTGGCTGTAGGCGGCGGCGAGGTTCAGCAGCGACTGCATGGTCGGCGCGCGGCCGTCGGGCATCTTGTACGCCGAGCGGTCCTGCGCGGTGGTCAGGGCGACCTGCGCGTCGGCGTACTTCTTCGCGTCGACCGGGTCGCTACCCGTGGTGAACTCGGTGATCGCGGTCTGTTCCAGCTTCTCCGAGACCAGGATCTGCTCGGTGAGGTCCTGGTTCTCGTAGCGGGTCACGGTGTTCGACCCGATGCCGACCAGCAGGTGCAGCATGAGGGCGCGCTGGGTCGAGGCCGAGGCCTTGGCCAGCGACATGGCGTAGATCGCGCGGCCCTTGCTGGTGGCGTTGCTGGAGCCGAGGCCGACCGAGTTGTCGAAGGCCAGCAGCGGCGCGAACAGCGTCGAGTAGGCGTCGGCGGTGGCGCTGGCGAACAGCTCCTGGCCGTACGCGTTGGCGCGCAGGTGCGGCAGGTTGACCACGAGGTCCTGGAAGGCCTGGTGGCGGCGCGGGAGCTCGCCGGACTTGTCGGACGCGTCGTAGGCGGCGTTGTACGCCTTCAGCGCGGCGTCCGTGGTGGCGCGGGTCTTGGCGACCGTGCCGTCCGGGTCCTGCTTGGTGAGGATCGGTATCAGCGTCTTGTCGCGCTCGTTCTCGAGCGCCTCGGCGAGTTCGGTGGCCGCCTTGGCGAGCTCGGCGGTCTTCTCCGCACGGGACGCCTTGATGTAGCCGTCGACCGAGGTGTTCACGCGGAGGCCGCCGAACACGAGGCTGATGATGACCGGGATCAGGAGGATCGCGATCAGACGCGTCGGCACGCGCCAGTTGCGCGGCCTGAGGAAGTCGTAGCGGCTGGAGCTCTCGGAGCCCGTCGAACCCGTGGAGCCGCCGCTGTGGGGCTCCTTCGGGCCGACCGCGGGCTTCACGGGCTGTGGTGCCTGTGAGCGCTCCTCGGTCGGGGTGAACGCGGAGAATCCGGCCGATTCCGTTGCGGTACCGTTCGGCTCGCTCTGGCGGGGCTCGGAGCGCCGCTGCGGGGCGGGTTGCTGCTTACGCCTCACTCGACAACTACCTCTCGGCCGACAGCCGGCCATGGATCAATCCAGCGCTGCCCCGGGCCACGGTCCGCCGCCGGTGGGCCGGGCGGAAAAAGCTACAGGGGTAGCTGGAATTTCAGCACGTGCAGGGATGGGGGACAAACAGACCTCGGATGCCGCCCGCGTCGGCACAATCCGGACATTCGCCGACATGACGGCGCAAAACTGTGGTCTTCTGGCGCTGAGTGACGTGATTCAGCCACGCAGCGTCACTGTTGATCACAAAATGCCTACCGAACTGTTATCCACCGCTTATGAGCGGGTCTTGCGTGGTGCCCCCGCCGGACACCCGCCGGTAAGCGGCGCCGCCCCGGCGGACCGTCCTGCCGACGGCCCGCCGGGGCGGGGGTGTCGCTCGCGCCCTCGCGGTCCGGTCAGCGGAGCCGGGCGAGGAGGGCGTGTTCGACGAGGGTGATGAGGGCGCTCTTGGCGCTGTCGCGGCGGCGGGCGTCGAGGGTGATGACGGGGGTGTCGGC
>NZ_JBEZGX010000142.1:0-4037 GCF_040650235.1 Kitasatospora sp. NPDC048722 | reverse complement strand
TCGACCACCTCGGCACCGGCCGGCGGCCACACGGCCGCCTCGAACGCCACCGGCACCGCACCCGAACCCAGCACACCGCTCGCATGCAGGGTCCAGACCGGCTCCGGGTCGATGTCCGCCGTGGAGTGGATGCCGACCGCGCGGCGCCCGGAGTCGTCCGGATCGGCCAGGCGCACCTGGATCCGGACGGAGCCGTCTTCAGGCAGGACCAGCGGCGCGGCCATGGTCAGTTCCTCGACCAGGTCGCAACCGGCCTCGTCCCCGGCACGTACGGCCAGTTCGACCAGCGCCGTACCCGGCACCAGCACCGAACCCATGACGGCGTGGTCCGCGAGCCACCGGTGCGACCGGGCCGACAGCCGGCCGGTGAACACCAATCCGGCGGTCCCGGCCAGTTCGAGCGAGCCGGTGAGCAGCGGGTGGTCGGCGTTACGGAGCCCGGCGGCCTCGGCCGTCGGGAAGAACGCCGGGGCGTCCGTCCAGAAGCGACGGTGCTGGAACGCGTACGTCGGCAGGGCGATCCGGCGGGCGCCCGTCCCGGTGTGGAAGGCGGACCAGTCCACCGGGACGCCGAGCACGTGCAGCCGTGCCAGCGCCTCGACGACGGTCCGCTCCTCGTCGCGACCGCGGCGCAGCGCCGGGATGGCTTCGGCGGCGCCGTCGGGCAGGGCGGTCGCGGTGAGGGCGGTGAGGACGGCGTCGGGGCCGAGTTCGAGGTAGCGCGTGACGCCGGCCTCGTGGAGGGTCCGGATGCCGTCGGCGAAGCGGACGGCCTCACGGACGTGGCGCACCCAGTAGTCGGGCGTCGTGAGGTCCTCGGCCAGGGAGCCGGTCAGGTTGGAGATCACCGGGATCGACGGCGCACGGTAGCTCAGCCCGTCGAGAACGGAACGGAAGTCCTCCAGCATCGGGTCCATCAGCGGCGAGTGGAACGCGTGGGACACCCTCAGCCGCGTCGTCTTGCGATCGGCGAAGTGCGCCTCGATCGCCTCGACGGCCTCCTCCGTCCCGGAGACGACGATCGAGCGCGGGCCGTTGACCGCGGCGATCGACACGAACTCACCCAGCAGCGGCAGGACTTCGCCCTCCGCCGCCTGCACCGCCAGCATCGCACCGCCGGACGGCAGCGCCTGCATCAGACGGCCACGCGCAGTAACCAGCGCACAGGCGTCAGCCAGGCTGAACACCCCCGCGACGTGCGCCGCAGCCACCTCACCGATCGAGTGCCCGGCCACGAACTCCGCCCGCACACCCAGCGATTCGACGAGCCGGTACAGCGCCACCTCGACCGCGAACAGACCCGCCTGCGCGTACTCCGTCCGGCTCAACAGCTCCTCGTCGTCGCCCCACACCACATCCCGAACCGGCACCTCCAACGCCGCGCACACCTCGTCGAAAGCCCGCGCGAACACCGGGAACCGGGCATACAACTCCCGCCCCATCCCCAACCGCTGCGACCCCTGCCCCGAGAACAGGAACGCCGTCCGGCCGCTCGTGGCGACACCGGTCGGCGCCTCGCCGTCCGCCACCGCCCGCAGGCCGGCCAGGAGTTGCCCGGTCCCGTCGCCGACCACGGCCGCACGGTGTTCGAGCGCGGCGCGGGTCGTCGCCAGCGAGTACGCGACGTCCACGGGACGGGCGTCAGCCACGGCCGCGATCAGCCGCTCGGCCTGCGCACGCAGCGCCTCCGGGGTCGCGGCGGACAGCACCCACGGCACGGCTCCCGGTTCGAGCTCCGGCACCTCCGTGGAGGGCGCCGCCGCCGGGGCCTCCTCGATGATCACGTGGGCGTTGGTGCCGCTGATCCCGAAGGAGGAGACGCCCGCGCGGCGCGGGCGGTCGCCCGGGGCCCACGCCCGGGGCTCGGTCAGGAGCCGGACGGCCCCCTCCGACCAGTCCACGTTCGCGCTCGGCTCGTCGACGTGCAGCGTCGACGGCAGCTCGCCGTTGTGCAGCGCGAGCACCATCTTGATCACGCCGGCGACACCGGCCGCGGCCTGGGTGTGCCCGATGTTCGACTTGATCGAGCCGAGGAGCAGCGGCTCTTCACGGTCCTGCCCGTAGGTCGCGAGCAGCGCCTGGGCCTCGATCGGGTCGCCCAGCGTCGTGCCCGTGCCGTGCGCCTCGACCACGTCGACCTGGTCGGCGCCGAGCCGGGCATTGGCGAGCGCCTGCCGGATCACCCGCTGCTGCGACGGCCCGTTCGGCGCCGTCAGGCCGTTCGACGCACCGTCCTGGTTGACGGCGCTGCCGCGCACGAGCGCCAGCACCGGGTGCCCGTTGCGCAGCGCGTCCGACAGCCGCTCGACGACCAGGAAGCCCGCGCCCTCGGCGAAGCCCGTGCCGTCGGCGGCGGTCGCGAACGACTTGCACCGCCCGTCGGGGGCGAGCGCGCCCTGGCGGCCGAACTCGGCGAACACGCCCGGCGTGGCCATGACCGTCACGCCGCCGGTGATCGCGAGCGAGCAGTCGCCCTGGCGCAGCGCCTGGGCGGCCAGGTGCAGGGCGACCAGGGAGGAGGAGCAGGCGGTGTCGACGGCGACGGCCGGGCCCTCCAGGCCGAGCTTGTACGAGACGCGGCCGGCCACGACGCTGCCGTTGCCGTCGCTGCCCGGGTAGTCGTGGTACATCACGCCGGTGAAGACGCCGGTGCGGGTGCCGCGCAGGCCGCTCGGGTCGATGCCCGCCCGCTCCAGGGCCTCCCAGGAGAGCTCCAGCGTGAGCCGCTGCTGCGGGTCCATGGCGAGGGCCTCGCGCGGGGAGATCCCGAAGAATCCGGGGTCGAACTCGGCGGCGCCGTCGAGGAATCCGCCGGCCCGGGTGTAGGACGAGCCCTCGGTGCCCCCGCTGTTCTCGGTGCGCAGCACCGAGAGGTCCCAGCCGCGGTCGGCGGGGAACGGGGAGATCGCGTCCGCGCCGGACGTCACCAGCTGCCAGAGCTCCTCGGGCGTGGTCACCCCGCCCGGGTAGCGGCAGGCCATCCCGACGATCGCGATCGGGTCGTGGCGGACCTCCGTCGGCGCCCCGGGGTTGTCCGTCGCAGCCTCCGGCTCGGCGGCGGTGGCCCGCACCCGGTCGTCGGTCAGGTCGAGCAGGGCGTCGACCAGGCCCGCGTCACGGAGGCGGCGGGTCGGGATCGACTGCAGCGCGGCACGCAGGTCGGCCTCGGCGCGGGACGCCTGGCCGCTCGCGGCGGCGGTCCGAACGCCCAGCTCGGTGACGATGAGCTCCGTCACGGCCTCGGCGTTCGGGTGGTCGAAGGCGAGCGTGGCGGGCAGGCGCAGGCCGGTGAGGGTGTTGAGCTGGTTGCGCAGGTCGGTCGCGGCGAGGGAGTCGAAGCCGAGCTCCTGGAACGCGCGGTCCGGCTCGATCGCATCGCCGGACTCGTGGCCGAGCAGCCCGGCCACCCGGGCCCGGACGAGGTCGAGGACGGTCCGCCGCTGCTCCGGCTCCGTCAGCCCGGTGAGCCGGGCCGCGAGGCCGTCCACCGGTGCGGCCGGTGCCGGAGTGTGGGCCGCCGTGCGTCGGGTGGCCGGGACGAGGCCGCGCAGGAGTGCGGGGACCTCGTCGGTGCGGGCGCGCAGGGCGGCGGCGTCGACCCGGATCGGCACGACGGAGGCGCGCTCGCTGCGCAGACCGGCGGCGAAGAGCGCCAGACCGGCCTCCCGGGTGAGCGGCGGGACGCCCTGGGCGGCCATGCGGTTGCGGTTGAGCTCCAGGAGCTGCTCGCCGAGGCCGGCGCCGACGTCCCACAGGCCGTAGGCCATGGCGGTGGCGGGCAGGCCGGCGGCGCGGCGGTGGGCGGCGAGCGCGTCGAGGAAGACGTTCGCGGCAGCGTAGTTGCCCTGACCGGCGGTCAGCACCAGCCCGCCCGCGGAGGAGAAGAGGACGAACGCGCTCAGCTCGAGATGACCGGTCAGCTCGTGCAGATACCAGGCGCCATCGGCCTTCGGGGCCAGAACCGCATCCATCCGCTCCGGACTGAGCGCACCGACCAGACCGTTGTCACCGACACCGGCAGCATGGACCACAGCCGA
>NZ_JBEZGX010000141.1:0-4048 GCF_040650235.1 Kitasatospora sp. NPDC048722 | reverse complement strand
CATGGTAGTCGTCAGCTCGTGTCGTGAGATGTTGGGTTAAGTCCCGCAACGAGCGCAACCCCTATTGTTAGTTGCCATCATTAAGTTGGGCACTCTAACGAGACTGCCGGTGATAAACCGGAGGAAGGTGGGGATGACGTCAAATCATCATGCCCCTTATGACCTGGGCTACACACGTGCTACAATGGATGGTACAACGAGTCGCGAGACAGTGATGTTTAGCTAATCTCTTAAAACCATTCTCAGTTCGGATTGTAGGCTGCAACTCGCCTACATGAAGTCGGAATCGCTAGTAATCGCGGATCAGCACGCCGCGGTGAATACGTTCCCGGGCCTTGTACACACCGCCCGTCACACCACGGGAGTTGGGAGTACCCGAAGTAGGTTGCCTAACCGCAAGGAGGGCGCTTCCTAAGGTAAGACCGATGACTGGGGTGAAGTCGTAACAAGGTAGCCGTATCGGAAGGTGCGGCTGGATCACCTCCTTTCTAAGGAATATATACAAAGACGTGAGCATTCAACTTTATTCAGTTTTGAGGGGTTTAGTGATAAACCTAAGCAAGAATCAAATTCTTGATTGTGGGGCCTTAGCTCAGCTGGGAGAGCGCCTGCTTTGCACGCAGGAGGTCAGCGGTTCGATCCCGCTAGGCTCCATTGTCAGACAAGACGTTAAAATCACTTGAACATTGAAAACTAAATAACAATATCTAATAACGATAAATAAACCAAAAGCTGTGAATTTTAAAGAATTTACAAACTTATACTTGAAAAACGATGATTATAAATCATCATGGCAAAGTTAATAAGGGCGCACGGTGGATGCCTTGGCACTAAGAGCCGATGAAGGACGTGACTAACGACGATATTCTAGGGGGAGCAGTAAGTACGCATTGATCCCTAGGTCTCCGAATGGGGAAACCCAGCTGCTACTAGCAGTTATTCATGAGTGAATACATAGCTCATGTAAAGGTAACGCAGAGAACTGAAACATCTAAGTACCTGCAGGAAGAGAAAGTAAAAACGATTTCGTAAGTAGCGGCGAGCGAACGCGAAGAAGGGCAAACCAAGAAGCTTGCTTCTTGGGGTTGTAGGACTGCAACGTGGACTTAAGCATTATAGTCGAATAACCTGGGAAGGTTAATCAAAGAGGGTAATAATCCCGTAGACGAAATAGCGCTTATACCTAGCAGTATCCTGAGTAGGGCTGGACACGCGAAATCCAGTTTGAATCCGGGAGGACCATCTCCCAACCCTAAATACTCCTTAGTGACCGATAGTGAACCAGTACCGTGAGGGAAAGGTGAAAAGAACCCCGAGAGGGGAGTGAAATAGCACCTGAAACCGTGTGCCTACAAGAAGTTCGAGCCCGTTAATGGGTGAGAGCGTGCCTTTTGTAGAATGAACCGGCGAGTTACGTTATGATGCGAGGTTAAGTTGAAGAGACGGAGCCGTAGGGAAACCGAGTCTGAATAGGGCGACTTAGTATCATGATGTAGACCCGAAACCTAGTGACCTATCCATGAGCAGGGTGAAGGTGTGGTAAGACGCACTGGAGGCCCGAACCAGGACACGTTGAAAAGTGTTTGGATGACTTGTGGATAGCGGAGAAATTCCAAACGAACTGGGAGATAGCTGGTTCTCTCCGAAATAGCTTTAGGGCTAGCGTCGAAATGTAAGTGTATTGGAGGTAGAGCACTGTTTGGGTGAGGGGTCCGTCTAGGATTACCAATCTCAGATAAACTCCGAATGCTAATACACATGTTCGGCAGTCAGACTGCGAGTGCTAAGATCCGTAGTCGAAAGGGAAACAGCCCAGACCAACAGCTAAGGTCCCAAAATATATGTTAAGTGGAAAAGGATGTGGGGTTGCACAGACAACTAGGATGTTAGCTCAGAAGCAGCTATCATTCAAAGAGTGCGTAATAGCTCACTAGTCGAGTGACCCTGCGCCGAAAATGTACCGGGGCTAAACATATTACCGAAGCTTTGGATTGATATTTTATCAATGGTAGGAGAGCGTTCTTAACCGCGATGAAGGTATACCGTGAGGAGTGCTGGAGCGTTAAGAAGTGAGAATGCCGGTATGAGTAGCGCAAGATAAGTGAGAATCTTATCCACCGTAAGACTAAGGTTTCCAGGGGAAGGCTCGTCCGCCCTGGGTTAGTCGGGACCTAAGGCGAGGCCGAAAGGCGTAGTCGATGGACAACTGGTTGATATTCCAGTACTAGATATGATCGTGATGGAGGGACGCAGTAGGCTAAGAGATGCCAGTTAATGGATTCTGGTCTAAGCAGTGAGGTGTGAGATGTGTCAAATGCATTTCTCTTTAACATTGAGCTGTGATGGGGAAGCAACTACGGTTGCGAACTCTCTGATGTCACACTGCCAAGAAAAGCTTCTAGCGTAAAGTCATATCTACCCGTACCGCAAACCGACACAGGTAGTCGAGGCGAGTAGCCTCAGGTGATCGAGAGAACTCTCGTTAAGGAACTCGGCAAAATAGCCCCGTAACTTCGGGAGAAGGGGTGCTGGTGTAAAAGCCAGCCGCAGTGAATAGGCCCAAGCAACTGTTTATCAAAAACACAGCTCTCTGCTAAACCGCAAGGTGATGTATAGGGGGTGACGCCTGCCCGGTGCTGGAAGGTTAAGAGGAGTGCTTAGACGTAAGTCGAAGGTATGAATTGAAGCCCCAGTAAACGGCGGCCGTAACTATAACGGTCCTAAGGTAGCGAAATTCCTTGTCGGGTAAGTTCCGACCCGCACGAAAGGCGTAATGATTTGGGCACTGTCTCAACGAGAGACTCGGTGAAATTTTAGTACCTGTGAAGATGCAGGTTACCCGCGACAGGACGGAAAGACCCCATGGAGCTTTACTGTAGTTTGATATTGAGTACCTGTAAGTCATGTACAGGATAGGTAGGAGCCATTGAAATAGGGACGCTAGTTTCTATTGAGGCGTTGTTGGGATACTACCCTTGACTTATGGTTACTCTAACCCGCTGGCATAATCGGCCAGGGAGACAGTGTCTGACGGACAGTTTGACTGGGGCGGTCGCCTCCTAAAGAGTAACGGAGGCGCTCAAAGGTTGGCTCAGATTGGTTGGAAATCAATCGTAGAGTGTAAAGGTAAAAGCCAGCTTGACTGCGAGAGCTACAACTCGAGCAGGTAGGAAACTAGGACTTAGTGATCCGGTGGTACCGCATGGAAGGGCCATCGCTCAACGGATAAAAGCTACCCTGGGGATAACAGGCTTATCTCCCCCAAGAGTTCACATCGACGGGGAGGTTTGGCACCTCGATGTCGGCTCGTCGCATCCTGGGGCTGTAGTCGGTCCCAAGGGTTGGGCTGTTCGCCCATTAAAGCGGCACGCGAGCTGGGTTCAGAACGTCGTGAGACAGTTCGGTCCCTATCCGTCGCGGGCGTAGGTAATTTGAGAGGATCTGTCCTTAGTACGAGAGGACCGGGATGGACTTACCGCTGGTGTACCAGTTGTTCCGCCAGGAGCACGGCTGGATAGCTATGTAGGGAAGGGATAAGCGCTGAAAGCATCTAAGTGCGAAGCCCACCTCAAGATGAGATTACCCATTCGTAAGAATTAAGAGCCCAGAGAGATGATCTGGTAGATAGGCTGGAAGTGGAAGAGTTGCGAGACTTGGAGCGGACCAGTACTAATCGCTCGAGGACTTTACCAAAAGAGTCAAATATAATATGCTTATGGTTTAAAAGTTAGAAGAATTGTTATTTAGTTTTGAATGTTCAAGGTAACATTTAATGATTTGGTCATCATTGCGATGGAGATACACCTGTTCCCATGTCGAACACAGAAGTTAAGTCCATCTACGGCGGAAGTACTTGGGGGTTGCCCCCTGGGAGATAGGCGAGTGGCCAAGTTTTGGGAGTTTAGCTCAGCTGGGAGAGCATCTGCCTTACAAGCAGAGGGTCAGCGGTTCGATCCCGTTAACTCCCATTGGTTGTTTCAGCCATTAAGTGAATAAAGAGTTTGGAAGGGTAGCGAAGAGGCTAAACGCGGCGGACTGTAAATCCGCT
>NZ_JBEZGX010000140.1:0-4191 GCF_040650235.1 Kitasatospora sp. NPDC048722 | reverse complement strand
GGTACTGCAGGGGGGACCCTGTGGGAGAGTAGGACGCCGCCGAACAATCATTCCAAAAAGACCCACTCCCGACCGGGAGTGGGTCTTTTTGCGTTTCCGGTGGATCTTTGGGACGGCTCAGTTGCCGTCCTCGCCCTCCTGGCCGTCCGGGGCCAGCGGATCCGTCTGGGCGTTCACCGACGGTTGGGCCTGTGCCGGCGCTTGCGCCTGGGCCTGGGCCTGGGTGGGCGCCGTGGGCGCGGTCGACGCGGATGGGGCGGCCGTGCCCCACTTCGGCCGGCTGAGCCATTTACCGGTGCTGTTGGTGAGCCGGGCGACCCCGGTGCCGTCCGGCTTCATGCTGTAGAGGTCGGCGGTCGCGCCTGCAGGAGCCTGGGCGAAGACGATCGACCGGCCGTCGGGCGCGTAGGAGGCGGCGCCGTAGTAGGCGTCGGAAGGGGCGGGAGTGAGGGCGGCGATGGCGCTCCCGTCGGGGTGGACGGTGTAGATGCCGCCGCCGGGCGCGTTCTCGGGGCCGGCCGGGTAGGTGGTGAAGAGGATCTGGCTGCCGTCGGGGGACCAGCTCGCGCGGTCGCCGGCGTGGAGCTCCCAAGGGGTGAGCTGGCGCAGGCCGGTCCCGTCGGTGTTGACGACGTACACGGCCCGGGAGTTGGCGGGCTGTCCGCTCGCGCCGGTGCGGTACTCGAAGGCGAGGCGCTTGCCGTCGGGGGACCAGCTGGGGTTGCCGACCTCGCCGGAGTACGGCTTGTCGTTGGTGAGGAAGGTGAGGCGCTGGACGTTGGTGCCGTCCGGGGCCATCAGGTAGAGGTCGGAGTACTGGATCTGGGTGGTGTTGTTGCCGGCCGGGTTGACGGCGCCCCAGGAGCGGCTGAACGCGAGCTGCGTGCCGTCGGGGGAGTAGGCGGGGGCGCGTTCGTCCTCGTTGCTGCAGTCGGCGGTGCCGTTCTCGCAGAGCTGGCCGATCTGGTGCTCGCCCTCGCCGCTCGCGGAGACCGTCCAGAGCCGGGCGGTGCCGGTCTGCGGGTCGGTGCGGTCGAAGGTGATGGTGCTGCCGTCGGGGGACCAGTCGGGACGGTCGTCGCGGGTGCGGGCGGGCGGCTGGGTGACCTGGTGTTCGCCGCTCCCGTCGGGGCCGACGGTGACGATGGCGCTGGTGGTGCGGCCGGGGTCGAGGAACGCCCGACTGGCGATCAGGCCGTTGTGCGCCGCCACCGCAGCGGCACCGGTGGCACCGGCCGCGGCGCCGACGACGCCGGGGGTGGGGGAGGCGGTCGTCGGCTCGGGCGTGGCGGTGGGGCTCTCGGGCCGGATCTCGGAGAGCGGGATCTCACCGGGCTCGGCTCCGCAACCGGTGAGAAGGGTGCCCAGCAGCAGAAGGCCCGCACCGGCGCTTGCGCGGGTGCGGGCCCTGGTCGTGGCTGACTGCCCTGTGCCGGTCATCCGCGTCATCTCCGTCTCCGGCCTCGCGGCCGTTCCGACTCTCGCTCCGTCGCCGATTCAGGACGAAGGCCCCCGAACGGGTCTGCCACTGTGTCAGACGGGACGTGTCGGCGGCCGGCCGACACGCTTCGGAGCGCGTCCGCTCGGCCACATGGAGTAACGGGAGGGATTGGCGGAGTGGGGGAGGCGGGCAGGGGGTGAGGGGCCCGGGTGGTGACGGATCGGGGACCGGCCGGCGGGCTCAGCCCTTGGCGGCGCGGCGCTCGGCCTTGGCGAGAGCCTCCGCCTCGTCCTCGGCCTCGGCGACCTCCAGGGTGGGCGCGGTGCCGCCCAGCTGGGCCGGCAGCCACCAGGTGTCGTCCGGGCCGGAGGGCTTGCCGGGGTACTCGCGCTGGGCGCGGTCGAGCATCTCGCTCATCGCGGCGCGCAGTCTCCGGGTGACCATGACCGGCTTGTCGCCGGGGGCGAGGTGGATCGGCTCGCCGATCATGATGGTGACGGGGACGTGCCGCTTGGTCAGGGTCTTCGGGCGGCCCTTGGTCCAGAGCTGCTGGGTGCCCCACAGGACGACGGGCAGCAGCGGGGCGCCGGAGTCGGCGGCCATGCGGGCGGCGCCGGTCTTGAACTTCTTCAGCATGAACGAGCGGCTGATGGTCGCCTCGGGGAACACCCCGACGACCTCGCCGGCCTTGAGGGCGCGCACCGCGGCCTCGTAGGCGGGCTGGCCGTCGGTGCGGTCGACCGGGATGTGCTTCATGCCGCGCATCAGCGGGCCGGAGATGCCGTGCTTGAAGACGTCGTCCTTGGCCATGAAGCGGGTCTTGCGCTTGCCGCCTCGGTAGGCGCCGAGGCCGGCGAAGAGGAAGTCCAGGTAGCTGATGTGGTTGCTGACCAGCACGGCTCCGCCCTTGGCGGGGATGTGCTCGGCCCCCACGATCTTGATGCGCACGTCGAGCGCGCGGAAGGCGGTGAGTGCGGCGCCGATCACCGGCGGGTAGACGAACTCTGCCACGGTCAGTCCTGACTTCCACGGGCCGGGGCCCGGTACGGCGGGGACCCGCGCCGTTGCGTGGGGGCCGACCGGAGCACGGCACGCCGCGGCGGTCACGGGTGATACACGGAGATGATCCCCCGAACGAGTGCCTGCTGTCACCTGAGGCGTGCCGTCAAGCGGATATTCGCCGTGTGATATCGGTGATGAATCCGAGCGGGAACTTTCCCGGCCGGGTCAGGCCACGACGTCGGGGCGGCCCTGGGCGCGGCGGATCAGCAGGTACATCTCGCAGCCGAGGCAGTAGCCGAACGCGGCGTTGAGGAAGGCCGCGGCCAGGGCGAACGCGGTGGTGAGCAGGCCGAGCCAGGGGACGGCGCTGAGGAAGCCGAGGCTGCCGACGGCGGCGAAGACCAGGCCCACGCCCTGGGCGAAGCGCGGCGGGCGCTCGTCCTCGGTCGCGGTGGGCGGCGCCAGGTGGGGGCGAACGAAGGTGCGGTAGAGCCAGCCGTACGGGGAGAGCCGCAGGCCGCCGAACGCGGGGAGCGCGAAGACGGCGGCTTGGAGGGCGAGGAGCGAGCTGCTGCCGGTGATCAGCACGGCGGCGAGGACGATCGCGCTGAGCGCGGCGGAGAAACGGGGGCCGCGGGGGTCTATCTGCACAGGGGCTCCGGGAGGGTCGCGACGGGCGGCGGCGGGGGCGCGTGCGGGCGGCGCGTCAGCGGGAGGCGGTGGCCCGGCCCAGGGCGACATGGCGGCGGGAGGTCGGTATCGGCGGCTGCGAGGGGCGGTCGGAATCCACTCGCCGATGCTACGCGGGCCGAGTGTCAGGGGGCGACCTGTCTATGACAATCCGCTTTTGGGATGAGCATGCGAATGTCGCAGACTGGGGGCGGCCCGGCCCTTTGGCTGTGTGTCACCGAGTTGCCGGTGGCGGCGGTGGGGCGCGAGCTGCTGGTGGTGAAGGTGCGACGGGAGGTCGAGGGTGCCCACCGAGGACGGGACGGTCCGGCTGTCGGAGGAGGAGCTGGGCGGGGCGCTGGGGGAGCGGGCGACGCTCGTCCAGTTCTCGACGGCGTTCTGCCAGCCCTGCCGGGCGACCCGGCGGGTGCTCACGGAGGTGGCCGGCATGATCGACGGCGTCGCGCACGTCGAGGTGGACGCGGAGGAGCGGCTGGAGCTGGTGCGCCGGCTGGAGATCCAGCGGACGCCGACCGTTCTCGTCCTGGACGCCGGTGGGCGCGTGGTGCGGCGGGCGGCCGGGATGCCGCGCAAGGCGGACGTGATCGCGGCGCTCGGACGGGCGGTCTGAGCACGTGAGGGCGAACAGATGACAGATGATGAAATCTGTCATCTGTCGTCTGTTCGCTGTCGTCTGTTCGCCGTCGGCGCCGGGAATCCCGCCGAGGATGCGCCGCCCCGTCGGGTGGTGTCGGGGGCGGGCTGGGGCAGGATGGGCGCAGGCGGTGGTGCAGCCCTCCCGGCGTAAGCTACTGGCCAGTAGTGACCACTGGGCTACCGGCGAGTATGCTGCCAGGAAGTTCCGGACCGGCACGGGAAATCCGCTGCCCGGAGCAGGTGCGAGCCATGTTCGCACCGGCTTGCACAGCCGCAGCCGCCGGACGAGACCAGTACAGGAGACAGGCCGTGAGCTTGAGGATCGTTGTCTGTGTGAAGCACGTGCCGGACGCGACGGGTGACCGTCGTTTCGCGGACGACCACACCACCGACCGGGAGGGCGTGGACGGCCTCCTGTCGGA
>NZ_JBEZGX010000139.1:0-4206 GCF_040650235.1 Kitasatospora sp. NPDC048722 | reverse complement strand
CGGCCGCGGTGACGTTGGCCGCTGCGGCGAGCTCTGCCGGGGGAGCGAAACGACGCTCCTCCTTGAGCAGGTTGGCCAGGCTCTCGTTGCTCAACGACTTTCTCCTCTTGCTTCTTCATTGCGTGTTCCAACGTCCTCCGGGTCCTGCCGGTTCGGACGTCGCCGGGGTGGTGCGGAGGTGATGCGGGGGGCGCGGTGAGACCGGTCGGAGCGCGACACGGCCGGTGCGCGGGCTCCCTTCGCCCGAACGGGCGATGACGCCGAACCACCCGGCCGCACCACGCTAGAGCCGCACCGCCCGCCGGAACATGACGGGCGGTACCGAAAGGTCTGGCGGGCCCGCCCCGGGCCGCGGAGCCGTCCGGCCGACGGCGCCGACAGGGTGCCGATGGGGTACTGGCAGGGGCGTTGACAGGACGTTGACGCGCACGGGTGAGAATCGACCCGTGAGCGGCCCGGTCCGGTCGTGGTGGCGCGAGGTCCGCGCGGCCCCGTCCTCCGTCGCTCCGGTTCCACAGCGTCACCCTGCACCTCCGCGGCCCCGGCCTCGGGGGGCGGCGGCGCTCCGCAGACGGACAGCCCTGGTGTGACATGGCGACAAGCCCAACAGTGATCGATCTCGGTGACGCGGCAGCGCCGCATGTGCGGTCCGTGCCTGAAGCGCCTGACACGCCGTTCGTCCAGCACGGTCGCGCGCGCGAATCGGAGGTGCTCCGGCACCTGCTCGCGGCCGGGGGAGACGGCTGCGTCTCGGTGCTGCTCGGGGGAGCCTGGGGCAGCGGGAAGACGGAACTGCTGCGGGAGGCACTGGCCGGCGTCCGTCACGACCCGGACGTCCTCGTGCTGTCGGCGGCACTCGATCCGCTCGAACGCGAGCTCCCGTTCGGCATGGTCCGAAGGTTCCTCGACCAGCTGACGCCGTGGGCCGAACCGGAACCGGCCGCGCTCTGGGCGTCCGCCCCCGAACCGGTGGCGCTCGACGACCTGTACCGGCGGTTGGTCCGGTCGACGGACGGCAGGCGCCTGGTGCTGGCCGTCGACGATCTCCAGCGGGCCGATGCCCGTTCGCTGCGCTGGCTGCGCTACGTGCTCCGGCGCGGTGCCGAACTGCCCCTGGTCCTCCTCGCCACGCTGGGGGAGGAGGGGAGGCACGCGAACACGGACGTGCTCGCCGACGTCGTGCCGCTGTTCCGGCACCGGATGACGCTGGGCGGCCTCGCCGAGGACGCGGTCGAGGCGCTCGCCGAGGACGTCCTCGGCAGGCACCCGGGCCGGGCCGTGACCGCGGCCTGCCGGGAGGCCACCGGCGGCAACCCGCTGTTGCTCCGCGCACTGCTGCGCGGACTCCGTGCTGCCGACGCGCAACACACCGACCTTCAGCACACCGACCTTCAGCACACCGACCTTCAGCACACCGACGAGGAGCTGGCGGTACGGATCACCGAGTACGTCCCGGCCGACGTTGGCCCGGCCCTGCTCGCGCGGATGGAAGCACTGGCACCGCATGCCGCGACGGTGGCGACAGCCGCGGCGGTCCTGGGCACCGGCCCGAGCGGCGGACCGACCGCAGACCTGAGCGCAGGCCTGAGCGTCGATTTGCTCGTCGAGGCCACCGGCCTGGCCGAACCGCAGTTGGCGGACGCCCTGCACGCACTGGTGCGGGCCGAGTACCTGACCCGCACCGGGGACGAGGGGACGGCCTTCGGTTGCGCGGCCCTCGCCGCGGCCGTGGCCTCCACCGTGCTGCCCAGCCGGCGGATGGCACTCCACCGCGGGGCGGCCCGCTTCCTGCGGGCGCGCGGTGCCTCGGCGCAGCGGATCGCCGTCCACCTCCTGCCCGCTCCCCGGGGCGAGGCGTGGGCACCGGAGGTCCTGGCCCGGGCCGCCGAACGGGCGGCCGAGGAGGGCCGCACCGCAACGGCCGCTGCGTACCTGCGGCGGGCGCTGCGGGAGGAGACCGGCGAGGAGTCACGGGCCGGGCTGCTGGCCTCGCTCGGCCGGCTGGAGCTCGCCTCCAGCGTTCCGGTGGCCGTCCGAAGCCTGGAGAGCAGCCTCCGGCTGTCCCAGGACCCGGTCGAGCGGGCCGGGGTGGCGCGCAGACTGGCCGGCGCGATGCTGGCCGTGGACCGCTACCCGGAGGCACTGGAGGTCCTCCGGCGCACCAGCGAACACATCCGGGAGGCGGACCCCGCCGACGCCCTGCGCCTGGAGATCGACCGCATCCACATCGCCCTGACCAACCTGGCCTCTGCTCCGGACGCCGTGGCACGGCTGATGGAGCTGAACGTCCTCGACGCGCCGGACAACGGCGTCCGGCGGCCGCTGGCCGCGCTGCTGAGCCTGCGCGCGGTCATGGTCGGCCGGTGCCCGGAGGAGGTCGTGAGCCTCGCGGAACTGGCCCTGGGGGAGGGGGCGGACCCGCTGTCCGACGAGTCCTTCGTCTACTACGACGCCCTGGTCGCCCTGCGGGCGGCCGGCGAGACGGTGGCGGCGCTGGAGCACGCGGACGCCGCCGTGCGGCAGGCACGGGCCCGCGGCTCCGCGCTCGGCCGCCTCCAGGCGCTCAGCGTGCGCGCGAACCTGGTGGGCCGGGTGGGGCGCCTCTCGGACAGCCAGGCGGACGCGGCCTCGGCACTGGAGGAACTGCGGGCGATCGACATCGGGCCGGCGCACAGCGTCGCCGTCTTCGCGACCGCGACGTCGATGGACTCGCTCATACGGCAGGGAAGGCCGGAGGAAGCCGAGAACCTTCTCCGACGTGCCGGGCTCGCAGCCGAGTTGAACGCCAACTGGGTCAACGACCACGTCCTGATGGTCCGCGGCCGGCTGCGGGTCGCGCAGGGGCGGCTGGACGAGGGGCTCGCCGATTTCCTCCGGTGCGGTGAACGGGCCGTGGCCCGCGGGATGTCCGGCCCCGGCTTCCACACATGGCGCTCCGAGGCGGCGCTGGTCCAGGCGGCGCTGCGGCGCGGCGAGGCCGCCCGGTCGCTGGCGGAGGAGGAACTCGGGCTGGCGCGGGCCTGGGGAGTGCCGGAGACGGTGGGCACCGCCCTGACCGCGCTGGGCGTGGTCCGCGGGGGCGTGGAAGGACTCGAACTGCTGCGGGAGGCGGTCGGCCTCCTCGAAGACGCGCCCGCACGCCTGCGGTACGCCCAGGCGCTCGTCGACTGCGGAATCCTCGCCCGAAAGGCCGGGCGACTGCCCGAGGCCCGCACCTGCCTGCAACGGGCCGCCAGCGTCGCCGACGAGTGCGGAGCGGCCCCGCTCGTCGACCTGGCGCTCGCGGAACTCCGTGCCGTCGGCGACCGTCCGCGCACCCGCACCTTCCACGGGGTGAACGCCCTCACCCCGACCGAACGGCGCGTCGCGGACCTCGCTCTCCAGGGCATGACCAACCGCGGGATAGCCCAGCACCTCTTCGTCGGCCTGCGCACCGTGGAGGTCCACCTCACCAACGTCTACGGCAAGCTGGCCATCGACGGCCGAGCGGGACTGGCCACAGCCCTGGCGGCCGCGGGTTCGGCGGACCCGGGGCCGCCGCCGGCCCGGGCCGAGGGCCCGTCCGCCGGGTGATCCACGGCCGTCCCATGGGCGGCCCCGGCGCGGTTGACCTCTCCGAGGCGCATCGCCCCCGAGCATCAGCAGCACGGTGCCGAGCTGGGGCGAGAGCGCATTGAAGACGGGCTGATGGTGCCGTCCCCACCGCCGAGCGGCCCGAGCTGGGGCGTTTTGCCTCGGGCGTGGAGGAGGAGTAGTGTTCCCGAGTCGCTCGGCAGGGAGCACCGGACACGCATCGGCGCGGACGGTCCCGGAGCGGCCAAATCCACGAAAGACAGCACGTCCCGGTACGGACCGGGTCGGGTTCGCCGTGTGCGCGCTCGGCTCGATGCGTATTCGGTGTGTGTGTTTATCGGGATTGCATTCGGGCTTCGGTCGGATTCGCTTTTCGGAGCGGGGATCGGCTAGAGTTTGGAACGTCGGACGGGGCGTCAAGTCCCGGAAGACACCGGCGAGTTGGATGACGAAGCCCCGGAAAACGGAGCGGAAAACATCTGATAAGCTGGAAACACGAAAGAACGAAGCGCCCGGAGGGCCCGCTGGAAGGCGGCTTGAAGGAAGTGTCCGTTCCTTGAGAACTCAACAGCGTGCCAAAAGTCAACGCCAGATATGTTGACATCCCCGGCCTCGATCGTCTGATCGGGGTTG
>NZ_JBEZGX010000138.1:0-4282 GCF_040650235.1 Kitasatospora sp. NPDC048722 | reverse complement strand
GGCCGCCACCCTCACCACCACCGACCTCGCCCGACTCGCCCGCACCGGCATCACCCCCCTCACCACCACCGAAGCCCTCACCCACTTCGACACGGCACTGCGGTCCGGCCGGTCACCGCTCGTGGCGGCCCGGTTCGCGACCGCCGCACTGGCTGCCTCGGACACCCCGGTTCCGGCACCCCTGCGTTCCCTGGTGCGGACCTCGCCGCGCCGGGTCGCGGCCGGCGCCTCGAACCAGGGCCAGGGCCCGGCCCTGGCCGAGCGGCTGGCCCTCGCCCCGGCCGCCGAGGCGGACCGCATGTTGCTCGACCTGGTGCGGACCACCACGGCCACGGTGCTCGGCCACCCCGACGCGAACTCCGTCGCGGACGGTCGCGCCTTCACCGATCTGGGCTTCGACTCGCTGGCGGCGGTCGACCTGCGCAACCGGCTCGCCAGGGCCACCGGCCTCCGGCTGCCCACCACGCTGGTCTTCGACCACCCCACCCCGGCGTCGCTCGCCGACCTCCTGCGGACCGAGCTCCTGGGCGAGCGGGCCGACCGACAAGCCGTCGCCACCGTCACCAACGGCACCACCGCCGCGACCGCCGCGACCGACACCGACCCGATCGCCATCGTCGCGATGGCCTGCCGCTTCCCCGGCGACGTGAGCTCACCCGAGGACCTGTGGCGCCTGGTGGTCGACGGCGTCGACGCGGTCTCCGGCTTCCCCACCGACCGCGGCTGGGACCTGGAGCGCCTGTACGATCCGGACGCCGAGCGGCCCGGCACGTCGTACACCCGCGAGGGCGGGTTCCTGCACGACGCCGACCGGTTCGACCCCGAGTTCTTCGGCATCAGCCCCCGCGAGGCGCTGACCACCGACCCGCAGCAGCGCCTGCTGCTGGAGGTCGCCTGGGAGGCCTTCGAACGGGCCGGCATCGACCCGGCCGTCCTGCGCGGCTCGCGCACCGGCGTCTTCGCCGGCGTCATGTACAACGACTACGGCGCCCGGCTGCACCAGGCCCCGCAGGCTCCGGACGGCTACGAGGGCTACCTGGTGAGCGGCAGCGCCGGCAGCGTGGCCTCGGGCCGGGTGGCGTACACGTTCGGGTTGGAGGGCCCGGCGGTCACCGTCGACACCGCGTGCTCCTCCTCACTCGTCGCCCTGCACCTCGCCGCCCAGTCCCTGCGGCAGGGCGAATGCGACCTCGCGCTCGCCGGCGGCGTGACGGTGATGGCGAGCCCGGCGACCTTCGTCGAGTTCAGCCGACAGCGCGGGCTGTCCGCCGACGGCCGCTGCAAGCCGTTCGCCGCAGCGGCCGACGGCACCGGCTGGGGCGAGGGCGCGGGCCTGCTGCTCGTCGAACGCCTCTCCGACGCCCGCCGCAACGGCCACCGGGTCCTGGCCCTCCTGCGCGGCTCCGCCGTGAACCAGGACGGCGCCTCGAACGGCCTCACCGCCCCGAACGGCCCCTCGCAGCAGCGCGTCATCCACCAGGCCCTGCGCCAGGCCGCACTCACCGCCGCCGACGTCGACGCGGTCGAGGCCCACGGCACCGGCACCCGCCTCGGCGACCCCATCGAGGCCCAGGCGCTCCTGGCCACCTACGGACAGGACCGGCCCGCCGAACACCCCCTCCTGCTCGGCTCGTTGAAGTCCAACATCGGCCACACCCAGGCCGCCGCCGGCGTCGCCGGCGTCATCAAGATGGTCCAGGCGATGCGCCACGGCGTCCTGCCCAGGAGCCTGCACATCGACGAACCCACCCCGCACGTCGACTGGACCGCCGGCGCCGTCGAACTCCTCACCGACAACACCGCATGGCCCGCACACGACCGCCCCCGCCGCGCCGCCGTCTCCTCCTTCGGCATCAGCGGCACCAACGCCCACGTCATCCTCGAACAGGCGCCCGCCCTGGCGGAGGCCCCGACCACCGAGCCGGTGGCACCGCCGACCCGGCCGGTGCCGTGGCTGCTCTCGGGGCACACCCCCGAGGCGCTCCGGGCCGGGGCCGACCGGCTGGCCCGCCACCTCGCCGAGCGGCCGGCAGAACCGCTCGCCGACATCGCCCGCACCCTCGCCACCGCGCGGACTCCGCAGGCCCACCGCGCCTGGTTCGTCGCGGAGGAACGGACGGAGGTCCTGGACGCCCTCGGCGCGCTCGCCACCGGGGAGAGCGCCGGCACACCTGCGCAGCCCGCACCGCGCATCGCGTTCCTGTTCACCGGCCAGGGCAGTCAACGCGCCGGCATGGGCCGCGAACTCCACGCCGCCCACCCCGAGTTCGCCGCCGCCTTCGACACCGCCTGCGCCGCCCTCGACCCCCACCTCGACCGCCCGCTGCGCGACATCGTCTTCGCCGACGAGGGCACCCCCGAAGCCGCGCTCCTCCACCAGACCCGCTACACCCAACCCGCCCTCTTCGCCCTCGAAACCGCCCTCCACCGCCTGCTGGAGCACTGGGGCGTGCGCCCGGACGCGGTGCTCGGCCACTCCATCGGCTCGATCGCTGCCGCCCACGCGGCCGGTGTCCTGTCGCTGCCCGACGCGGCCGCCCTCGTGGCCGCCCGCGGCAGGCTCATGCAGGAGCTGCCTCCCGGTGGCGCCATGGTCGCCCTGTCCCTGGACGAGGAGACCACCGCCGGACTGCTCACCGGCCTCGGCGGGGCCGCGGGAACGGCCGCGCTCAACGGCCCGCGGGCGACGGTCGTCTCGGGCACCGAGGACGCCGTGCGGGAGGTCGCGGCCCGGGCCGCCGAGCTGGGCGCCAAGGTCCGTCGGCTGACCGTCAGTCACGCCTTCCACTCGCCGCTGATGGAACCGATGCTGGACGACTTCCGCAAGGTCGTGGCAGGACTCGACTTCCACGCACCGCACATCCCGATGGTGTCCGACCTGACCGGGCGGATCGCCACCGCCGAGGAACTCGCCTCGCCCGAGTACTGGGTCCGGCACGTCCGCGACACCGTCCGCTTCGCCGACGGACTGCGGGCCCTGGACGAGGACGGCATCGGCGGCTACCTCGAACTCGGCCCGGACGCGGTGCTCGCCACCATGGCCGCCGACACCCTCCCGGACGCGCTCCTGCTCCCCGCGCTGCGGCGCGACCGCCCGGAGCCGCGCGCCCTCCCGCAGGCGCTCGCCGCCCTGCACACGGCAGGTGCCGCGGTCGACTGGGCCGCGTACTTCGCCCACCACGACGGGTACCGGCCGGAGCTCCCCACCTACCCCTTCCAGCGCGACCGCTACTGGCTCGACGTCCCACAGGCGCCCACCGGCGACCTCGGCCGGGCCGGCCTGGGCGCCGCCGACCACCCGCTGCTCGGGGCCGCCGTCGAGCTCGCCGACGGTTCGGGCACCGTCCACACGGGCCAGCTGTCCCTGCGCACCCAGCCCTGGCTCGCGGACCACCGGATCCTCGGCTCCGCGCTCCTGCCCGGCACCGCGCTCCTCGAACTCGCGCTGCACGCCGGCCTGCGGGCCGGCAGCCCGACCGTGACGGAACTGACCCTGCACGCGCCGCTGGCGATCCCGGAGGAGGGCGCCGTCCAGATCCAGCTGACCGTCGGCGCACCCGACGAGGAGGGCGGACGATCCGTCACGATCCACTCCCGCGAGGACGGCGCCGAGGCGCCGTGGACGCTGCACGCCTCCGGCGCGCTGACGGCCGCCGCACCTCCCACGCCCGACCCGGAGCCCTGGCCCCCCGCCGACGCCGAACCGGTCGACGTGGCCGCCGCGTACGAGACGCTGGCGGCGTCCGGGTACGCCTACGGACCGCTCTTCCAGGGGCTGCGAGCCGCCTGGCGGAACGGCGACACCTGGCACGCCGAGGTCGCACTCGCCGAGGAACTCACCGACCGGGTGGGCGAGTTCTCGGTCCATCCGGTACTGCTCGACGCCGCGCTGCACCCCCTGGCACTGGCCGGCTCGGACGGCTCGGACTGCTCGAACGGCTCGGACGGCCTGCGGGTGCCGTTCTCCTGGAGCGGGGTCCGGCTGCACGCCACCGGCGCGACCGCGCTGCGCGTCCGGCTGACCCCGGCGGGACCCGACCGCGTCGCCCTCCTGCTGACGGACGCCGACAGCTCACCCGTGCTCTCGGTGGAGACCCTCGCGGTGCGCGAGACCGACCCGGCCCGACTGGTCACCACCCGCCGGGCGGCGGAGTCCCTGCTCCAGCTCGACTGGGTTCCGCTCACCGCGTCCGGTGAGGGTTCGGGTGGTACCGACGCCCCGGAACCGGTGGTCGTCCACCTCGACACCGACACCACCCCCGAGGACACCGCACTCCACGCC
>NZ_JBEZGX010000137.1:0-4392 GCF_040650235.1 Kitasatospora sp. NPDC048722 | reverse complement strand
ATCGACCGAGCGGCCGGCTTGGCGATCGACGGGGCGGCGGTGGACTTCCCACCTCCGGTGAAATTCGCCAGAACCATCGCCTTCAACGCTGTGCCCCACCGAGGGCCGCGAGGTCGGCGACGAGCTCGGCGGCGCCGGGCGCGTCGGGGCCGCTGCGGCCCGCGAGCAGCAGGTGCCGGACGCCCCGCGTCGTGACCAGGTGGCGGGCGAGCTCGGCGCCGAGGGTGCCGGTGCCGCCGGTGATCAGGACGGTGCCGTCGGCGGCCCAGGGGCGCGGGACGGTGAGCACGATCTTGCCGGTGTGCCGGGCCTGGGCCATGTACCGGAAGGCCTCGCGGGCGCGGGTGACGTCCCAGCAGGTGAGCGGGAGGGGGCGCAGCGCGCCCTGTTCGAACAGCTCGACCAGGTCGGCGAGCATCTGCCCGATCCGCTCGGGCCCGGCCTCCTGGAGGACGAAGGCCCGGTAGCGGGCGCCGTCGTGGTCGGCGGCGACCTCGGCGGGGTCGCGGACGTCGGTGCGGCCCATCTCGATCAGCCGTCCGCCGGGTCCGAGGAGGCGCAGCGAGGCGTCGACGTACTCCCCCGCGAGGGAGTTGAGGACGACGTCCACGCCTTCGCCGCCGGTGGCGGTGCGGAAGCGTTCCTCGAAGTCGAGGGTGCGGGAGGAGGCGATGGCGGTGTCGGGCAGGCCGTCGGCGCGCAGCAGGTGCTGCTTGGCCTCGCTCGCGGTGCCGTAGACCTCGGCGCCCCAGAGGCGGCCGAGCTGGGTGGCGGCCATGCCGACGCCGCCGGTCGCGGCGTGGACGAGGAGGCGTTCGCCGTCCTGAAGGTCCGCGAGGTCGCGCAGGGCGTAGTAGGCGGTGAGGAAGACGACGGGGACGGAGGCGGCCTGGGCGAAGGTCCAGCCCCGGGGGACGCGGGCGAGCAGGCGATGGTCGGTGACGGCGAGCGGGCCGAACCCGCCCGGGACCATGCCCATGACGTGGTCGCCGACGGCGAGTCCGGTGACGCCGGGGCCGAGTTCGCGCACGACGCCGGCGGCCTCGGAGCCGAGGAAGCGGGCGCCGCCCGGGTACATGTCGAGGGCGTTGAGGACGTCGCGGAAGTTGAGGCCGGCGGCGCGGACCTCGATGCGGACCTCGCCCTCGGCGAGCGGCGCGGCCGTGTCGGGGCTCGGCAGGAGTTCGAGGTTGTCGACGGTGCCCTTGGTGCGGATGTCGAGGCGCCACGGGCCGTCGGGCACGGGCAGCGGCCCGGCGGTGTGGGCGCGGGCCAGGCGGGGGGCGTGGGCGGTGCCGTGGCGCAGGGCGAGCCGGGGTTCCCCGGTGGCGAGCGCGGCGGGCAGGGCGCGCCAGGAGGCGGGGTCGTCGTCCAGGTCGGCGAGGACGATGCGGCCGGGGTGCTCGCTCTGGGCGGAGCGGACCAGGCCGTGGACGGCGGCGGCGGGCAGGTCGTGGACGTCCTCGGCGGGGTCCGCGGCGACGGCGCGGCGGGTGGTCACGAGGAGGGTGGCGTCGGGGCGGTGGTCGGCGAGCCACGTCCGGAGGACGGCGAGGGCGCGTTCGAGGGCGTCGAGCGGTTCGTCGCCGCTGAGTTCGACGAGCGTGACGTCCGCGTCGGCACCCGGGGTGACGCCCGCCTCGGCGAGGGCCGCCGCGTGGGCGGGCGGTTCGCCGATGACGGTCCAGTGGGCGGGGGCCGGCCCCGGCTCGGGGAGGGTCAGGGCCGGCCAGTCCAGGTGGAAGAGCGCCTCGCGGGCCACCCGGGCGCCCGGGTCGAGGGCGCCCTCGGCGAGCGGGCGCACGGCCAGGGCCTCGATGGCGGCCACCGGGCGCCCGGCCGGGTCGGCCATCGCGACGGACACCGCGTCGGGCCCGGCCGGGGTGAGCGTCACCCGCAGCGCGGTGGCCCCGGCGGCGTGGAGCGTGACGCCGGTCCAGGCGAACGGCAGCCCGGGGCGGCCCGCCAGCGGGCCGAGCCCGGCGGGGTGCAGGGCGGCGTCGAGGAGGGCGGGGTGCAGGCCGTAGCGGGCGGCGTCGGCGCGGGCCGCCGCGGGCAGCTCGACCTCGGCGTGGACGGTGGCGCCGAGGCGCCAGGCCGCGCGGACGCCCTGGAACACCGGGCCGTAGCCGTAGCCCTGCTCGCGCAGGCCCGGGTAGAAGCCGCCGAGGTCGATCGGCTGGGCGCCGGCGGGCGGCCAGGCGGCGGCCGTCGGCGCGGGCTCGGCCCCCGCGGGGGCGGGGGTGCGGTCGGGGGCGACGCCGCCGTCGGCGTGCCGGGTCCAGCCCTCGGGCGAATCCGCGTCGGCCGGGCGGGTGTGCAGGGCGACCGGGCGGCGGCCGGTGTCGTCCGGGGCTCCGACCTCGATCTGCACCTGGAGCGCTCCGCGCTCGGGCAGCAGGACGGGCGCGTGCAGGGTCAGTTCCTCGATGCGTCCGCAGCCGAGCTCGTCGCCGGCCCGGACGACCGCCTCGACCAGCGCGGCGCCGGGCACCACGACGGTGCCCGCGACGGCGTGGTCGGCCAGCCACGGGTGGGTGTGCAGCGACCAGCGGGCGGTGGCCACCACCCCGCCGCCCTGGGCGAGTTCGACGGCGGCGCCGAGCAGCGGGTGCTCCGGCGCGGCCAGGCCGGCCGTGGTGACGTCGCCGCCCGTCCCGCCGGGGCGCGGCCAGTAGCGCTGCCGCTGGAACGGGTAGGTCGGCAGCTCGGTGGCGCGCGCGCCGGTGCCGGCGAACAGGATGTCCCAGTCGACCCGGGCGCCGTGGTTGCGGGCGTCGGCGAGGGCGAGCAGGAAGCGGCCGGGGCCGCCCTCGTCGCGGCGCAGCGTGCCGAGGGCGGCCGCGGGCAGGCCGCTGTCCTCGATGGTCTCCTGGACCCCGGTGGTGACCACCGGGTGCGGGCTGACCTCGACGAACACCCGGTGGCCCGCGGCCAGCAGGGTGCGGGTGGCCTGCTCGAACTCCACGGTGTGGCGCAGGTTGCGGTACCAGTAGGCGGCGTCCAGGCCGACGGTGTCGATCACGGCGCCGGTGACGGTCGAGCAGAACGGGACGTCGGCACTGCGCGGGGTGATCGGCGCGAGGAGGTCGAGCAGCTCGTGCTCGATGCGCTCGACGTGCGCGGAGTGCGAGGCGTAGTCGACGGGGACGCGGCGGGCCCGGACGCCGGCCTGCTCGCAGTCGGCGATCAGCTCCTCCAGGGCCTCGGGGTCTCCCGAGACCACCACCGAGCCGGGGCCGTTGACGGCGGCGACGGAGATGCGCCCGTCCCGGCGCGCGAGACGCTCGCGGACGGCGGCGACCGGCTCGGCCACCGAGACCATGCCGCCGAGGCCCGCGAGCCGCCGGATCGCCCGGCTGCGCAGGGCGACGACGCGCGCGGCGTCGTCCAGGGAGAGCGCGCCCGCCACGCAGGCGGCCGCGATCTCGCCCTGCGAGTGGCCGAGCACGGCGGCCGGTTCGACGCCGTGTGCGCGCCACAGTTCGGCGAGCGACACCATGACGGCGAACAGGACGGGCTGCACGACGTCGACCCGGTCGAAGCCCGGCGCCCCGGGCTCGCCGCGCAGGACGGCCGTCGCCGACCAGTCGGTGAACGGCTCCAGCGCCGCCGCGCACTCGGCGAAGCGCTGCGCGAACACCGGTGCGGTGTCCAGGAGTTCGACGGCCATGCCGGCCCACTGGGAGCCCTGGCCGGGGAAGACGAAGACCGGCGCGCCCTCCCCCGCGGCCTGTCCCTCCAGGACGGCGGGGGTCGCGCGGCCCTCGGCGAGAGCGTCCAGGCCGTCCAGGAGCCCGTCCCGGTCGGGCGCGACGACGGCGGCCCGGTGCTCCGCGGCGGCCCGGGTGGTGACGAGGGAGCGGGCGATGTCGTCGTCCAGGGCGGGCCCGGCCGCACGGACGTGGGCGGCGAGGCGGCGTGCCTGCTCGCGCACGGCCTCGGGCGTCCGGGCGGAGAGCATCCAGGGCAGCGGGCGAGCGGCGGCCGGGCGCTCGGGCAGCGGCTCGGGCGCGGGGGCCGCTTCGAGGATCACGTGGGCGTTGGTGCCGCTGACGCCGAACGAGGAGACGCCGGCGCGCGGCGGCCGTCCGGTCTCGGGCCACGTGCGGGCCTCGCTCAGGAGCTCGACGGCGCCGGCGGTCCAGTCGACCTGCGCGGTCGGCTCGTCGATGTGCAGGGACTTCGGGAGCTCGCCGTGCTGCATCGCGAGCACGGTCTTCATCACTCCGGCGACGCCGGCGGCGGCCTGGGTGTGGCCCAGGTTGGACTTCACCGAGCCCAGGAGCAGCGGGATTTCGCGGTCCTGGCCGTAGGTGGCGAGCAGGGCCTGGGCCTCGATCGGGTCGCCGAGGCGGGTGCCGGTGCCGTGCGCCTCGACGGCGTCCACCT
>NZ_JBEZGX010000136.1:0-4449 GCF_040650235.1 Kitasatospora sp. NPDC048722 | reverse complement strand
CGACGGCCGTGGCCACCACGGCGGGGTCGGCCGCGGCCGCCGTGGCGGGGCCGCGCGTGGCGGCCTGCCGGCGCAGCTCGGCATCGGCCGCGGTGAACTGCTGGAAGTCCTGGAGGGTGTGCAAGGCGGCGTCCCGTTTCGCTGGGGAGGAGTCGGGGCGGAGGTCGGCTTCGAGCAGGTCGGCGAGGATGCCCTGGAACACGGGCGGCCGGCTCCCGGCCGCCGCGATCACTCCCGCCGTGACCTGACGGTCCGCCAGCAGGCCCGTGTAGGTGGCGAAGTCGCCGGCAAGGTCCTGCCCGGGGACGGCCTGGACCACGGCCAGCGCGTCGCCGCCCGCCGCGTCGGCGGCGAGCGCGCGGGCCTGCCAGGCGGCGGTCAGCCGGGGCAGCACCTCGTCGGTGGCGGTGCCGAAGGCCCGGTCGGTGTGCAGGGTCGCCGCCACCGTCCAGCCGGCCAGCGCGAGCAGCAGGACGGACGCGGCGAGCAGGCACGGGTTGAGCCGCCGGTTGAAGTGGCGGCTCAGGAAGCGCTGCGTGCCGACCAGCAGCACCAGGGCGAGCACCGCGGGGGCGAGCACGCCGAGCAGCACGGCCGGGGCGAGCCATCCGCTCTGCCGCTGCCGGACCAGTTCCTCCTGCTCGGCGGCCCGCAGTTGCTGGACCTGGGCGAGGACTCCGTCACCGGGTTTGTGCATCAGGTTCGAGGCGTAGCTCAAGTAGGCAGTGCCGAGGGCCCCTTGGCCCTCGGTGGCGTGCGCCTGCTCGATCAGGCCGGTGTACTCGACGAGCAGTCCCTCGACCGCCTGCAGTCGCCCGCTCCCGGCCGGCCCGGTCGCATCGTGCTCGGCGGCCCGGGCCAGCGCCTGGTGGGCCGATTTCAGGTCGTCCTGGTAGCGCTGCCCCGGTCCGCCCAGGCGCACCGTCCCCGAGGCGAAGCTCCCGGCCGCGACCCGGTCCGCGTCGGCGAGCAGGTACGACAGCTGCGCGATGTCGACGAGGGCCGGAACGGCGTGGGCTTCGGCGGCGGACACCGTCGTGTGCGCGCCGGAGAGCGCCGCTTGCAGCGTCCCCCACAGCGCCGCCGTGCACAGGACCAGCGCGACCAGGGTCCGGCGCAGCCGGCCCGGGGTGGTGGGCGGCGCGGCGGGCATGCCGCCGAAGCGGTGCGACCGTGACCTCACGCCGACAGTGGCCGCCATCCGCATCCCGCCCCCTGCTCGGCCCGCCAGGAGCCCGACGGATCGTCGCCCACCCTAGCCGCGCGACCGCGGGTCGGCCACCGGAAAGCGGGATGTGACGGATCGTCAGCGGGGAGCGGGGAGCCCCGCTGCCGTCCGCTGCCCGCCGTCCGCCGCCCGCCTCGCGAGCTGGCCCGTGCTGCTCGCGGCGGGCGGCGCCGGGGCCGCCAGTGGCTCCGTCGCCCCCGAACGTCTCGGCGCCGACGGGCGGGGGCTCGCGAGAAGGCCGCGGAGGGAAAGCCCGCCCTTGCAATGGCAAGCGTCCGCAACTATTGTTCCAGCAGATAGTGCACCTGCAATCAATGCCGCCGGGGAGCCGCCATGAGCACGACCCTCTTCACCCCCTACACGCTGCGGGAACTGACCGTCCCCAACCGCGTCTGGATGCCGCCGATGTGCCAGTACAGCGCCGCGCCCGACGGCGGGGCGGCCGGGGTGGCGACGGACTGGCACTTCACCCACCTCGCGGCGCGGGCGGCCGGCGGCACCGGACTGATCATCGTGGAGGCCACCGCCGTCTCCCCCGAGGGCCGCATCAGCCCCTACGACCTCGGGCTGTGGAACGACGCCCAGACCGAGGCGTTCCGGCGGATCACCGCCTTCCTGAAGGAGCAGGGCAGCGTCGCCGCCATCCAGCTCGGCCACGCCGGGCGCAAGGCCTCCACCGAGCGCCCCTGGGTCGACCGCGGGCGCGCGCTCGCCCCGCACGAGACGCACGGCTGGACCCCGGTGGGCCCCAGCGCCGTCGCCTTCTCCCCCGAGCACACCACGCCGGATGAGCTGACGCGCGATCAGATCGGCCAGATCGTGCGGCAGTTCGCGGACGCCGCCCGGCGCGCGCTGGAGGCAGGCTTCCAGGCCGTCGAACTCCACGGCGCCCACGGCTACCTGATCCACCAGTTCCTCTCCCCCGCGAGCAACCGCCGCACCGACGAGTACGGCGGCTCGTTCGAGGGCCGGACCCGCTTCGCCCTGGAGGTCGTCGACGCCGTGCGCGCCGTGTGGCCCGAGGAACTGCCGCTGCTGTTCCGCGTCTCGGCCACCGACTGGATCGCCGAGAACCCCGAGGACGGGCGCGAGGGCTGGACGCTGGAGGAGAGCGTGCGCCTGGCCAAGGAGCTCCAGGCCCGCGGCGTGGACCTGATGGACGTCTCCACCGGCGGCCTCGTCCCCGACGCGAAGATCGACGCGGCGCCCGGCTTCCAGGTGCCCTTCGCCGAGGCGATCCGCAACGGGGCCGGCATGCCGGTGGCGGCCGTCGGCCTGATCACCGAGCCCGCCCAGGCCCGGGACATCCTCGCCGCCGGCCGGGCCGACGCCGTCCTGATCGGACGCGAGCTGCTGCGCAACCCCTCCTGGGCGCGCCACGCCGCCGCCGCGCTCGGCGGGCAGGTCCACTCGCCGGTGCAGTACCACCGCGCGTGACGCACGGGCCCGCTCGCCCGCAACCGGGCGAGCGGGCCCCGGCGCTCAGGCCGTGAGCAGCTCGGTGACCAGCCGCACGGCCTCCGGCACCTCGACGTGGTCGTCCGGGGTGGCCCCGAAGTGCCCGCCGGTCGCCGTCAGGACGCCGGTCGCACCCAGGCCCTCGACGAACAGGCGCACGTGCTCGGACGGGTCGGGCTGGTTGACCGGGTCGTCCATCGCCTGCAGGACCCGGAATCCCCGGGCCGTGCGGCGGATGCGCGCCCAGTCGAAACCACCCTCGAAGAACTCGGCCAGCTCGTCGTAGCCGACCTCGTGCGCGGAGCCCGCGACCAGCACCACGCCCGCGAACACCCCCTGAACCTCGGGGTCGTACTGCTCCAGGAAGCGCAGCACGTTGACCGCGCCGATGCTGTGCCCCACCAGCACGGTCGCCCCGGCCGGCCCCGCCGCCTGCACCGCCTCGCCGTAGACCTTGCGCCACGGCTCGCGCCGCGGGGCGTCGCTCTCCGGCAGGCGGGGCACGGTGACGCGGTGCCCGACCGCCGCCAACTGCTCCGTCAGGTACGGGAACCACACGCTGTCGTCGCTCGCGCCGTACCCGTGCGACACCACGATCTCACCCATGATCGATCCACTCCCCTGGCAAATCGAAACGCTCCGTCGTGTTCCGATTGAACGTTACGCAGTGCCACCAGCGCTAGCCGCACCGGGCTTCGGGCCCGGTGGTGAAGCGATGTCCGAACGCTGCCCTGCGCTCCTCTGACGCCCCTGCCCACGTCGCCCTGTTCCTGGACGGACTGCGCGGCGACGGGCAGAAGTGATGTGACCGGCGGCACCGCCCTGACGCAGACTGTGACCTGAACAATCGACCGACTGAGGACGGACCCATGGCTGACCGGCCGCTGACGCTGATGGCAGTGCACGCCCACCCGGACGACGAGGCGACCGGAACGGGCGGCGTCCTCGCCCGCTACGCCGCCGAGGGCATCCGCACCGTACTCGTCACCTGCACCGACGGCGGCTGCGGCGACGGCCCCGGCGGCGTCAAGCCGGGCGAGCCGGGGCACGACCCGGCCGCCGTCGCCGCGCTGCGCCGCAAGGAGCTGGAGGCCAGCTGCCAGGTCCTCGGGGTGGGCCACCTGGAGATGCTCGACTACGCCGACTCCGGGATGATGGGCTGGGCGTCCAACGACGCCCCCGGCTCGTTCTGGGGCACCCCCGTCGCCGAAGGCGCCGCCCGCCTGGCCGACCTGATGCTGCACTACCGGCCCGACGTCGTCGTCACCTACGACGAGAACGGCTTCTACGGCCACCCCGACCACATCCAGGCCCACCGCATCACCATGGCCGCGCTGGAGCACAGCGGGCTGACGCCCAAGGTGTACTGGACCACCGTGCCGCACTCGACGATGCGCCGCTTCGGCGAGGCCATGCGGGAGTTCGCCGAGGACGAGCCGCAGCCGGAGCGGTCCGAGGCGGGCAGCGAGGCCGAGCAGATGCCGGAGATCGGCCTGCCCGACGAGGCCGTCACCACCTGGGTGGACACCACCGAGTTCGGCGGCCGGAAGTTCGACGCGCTGCTGGCCCACGCGAGCCAGGGCGAGAACATCTTCTTCCTGCGCATGGGCAGGGAGCGCTTCACCGACCTGATGGGCCTGGAGACCTTCGTGCGCGTGCGGGACACCACGAACGCGCCGCTGCCCGAGGACGACCTGTTCGCCGGCCTGCGCTGACGCCGGGTCACGCCCGCGCCGACGGTGCACCGCTCGCGAGCGGTGCAC
>NZ_JBEZGX010000135.1:0-4650 GCF_040650235.1 Kitasatospora sp. NPDC048722 | reverse complement strand
GGCGGCGTCGACCTTCGGGCGGAGGACGGCCGACAGGCGCCCGGGGGTCAGCGCGCTCACGATGCCGTCGTCCAGCACACCGGCCGCGTGCACGACCCCGCTGATCGTCCGGCCTGCCAGGGCCTCGGCGAGCGCCTCGCGGTCGGCGGCGTCGCAGGCCACCACCTCGACGTCGGCGCCCAGCTCGCGCAGTTCCTCCAACCACGCGCCGACGCCCCCGCGCCGGCTCAGCAACAGCAGCTCGCGCACGCCGTGCTCGGTGACGAGATGCCGGGCGACGAGACGGCCCAGACCGCCGGTGCCACCCGTGATCACGACCGTGCCCGTACCCCAACCCGAGGAGGGCCCACCGGGGGCCACGCGGGCGAGCCGGCCCACCCGGACGACACCGTCGCGCGCGGTGAACTGGAAGTCACCGCCGTCCAATTGCGCGCGGAGGACGGGCAGCGCCGCCTCGACGTCCGACGCGTGTTCGACATCGAGCAGGGCGAACCGGCCAGGGTTCTCCGCCTCGGCCGCCCGGACGAGACCCCAGACCGCGCCGCCGACGAGGTCCGCGACCTCGCTGCCCGGAACCGCGCCCCGGGTGACGAACACCAGTCGGGCGTCGGCGAAGCGCGGCTCGGCCAGCCATTCCTGCACCAGGCCCAGCGCCCACGCCGTCACCCCGTGCACGTCCCGGGGCGTCGAACCGCCCGCCACCGGCACGAGCACGGCCTCCGGCACCTCGCCGGCCACCTCGGCGAGCGACGGCACGTCCTCGCCCAGGGTGACGGCCCGCACGGGCCCGGTGGGCCGCCCCGAGCCCTCCACCCAGTCGAGCCGCAGCAGCGCCCCGGCCGGTCCGCTCCGCTCGGCCACGGCGGCCGGCTCGCCCAGCGTCAGCGCCCCCGCCGACAGCACGGGACGGCCCGCCGCGTCCGCGACCTCGACGGACACCGTGTCCGCGCCCGCCCTCACGACCCGCAGCCGGACGACGGCCGCGCCGGTCGCGTGGAGCGCCACGTCGCGCCAGTCCGTGGGCACCAGCCGTGCGCCGTCGTCCGTGCCGGTCACGGCGGCGATCTGCACGGCCGCCTCCAGCAGCGCCGGGTGCAGCCCGTACGGCGCCGCGTCCTCGGCCCGGCCGGGCAGGACGGCCTCCGCGAACACCTCGTCGCCCCGCTGCCACACCGCCTGCAGCGTGCGGAACGCCGGGCCGTGGTCCAGCGGGTCGTGGCAGGACACGGGATCCACGGCCACCGCGTCCGCCGGGGGCCACGCGGAGGCGTCGAAGCCGCCTTCGCGCTCGCCCACGGCCAGCGTGCCGGTGGCGTGACAGGTCCACGGACCGTCCACCGGGTCCTCCGCCCGGGCGTAGCAGCCCAGCGAACGCGTCCCGGCCTCGTCCGGCGTGCCGGCCACCAGCTGGACGACGACGGCGCCGTCCTCGGGCAGCACCAGCGACCCGGTGAGCGTCAGCCGCTCGACCCGGTCGCAGCCCACCTGGTCGGCGGCGCGGACGGCCAGCTCCAGGAACCCCGTCGGCGGGAAGACGGCCACGCCGCCCACCCGGTGGTCGCCCAGCCACGGCTGCGCCTTCAACGACAGCCGGCCGGTCAGCAGCACGCTGCCCGAGTCGGCCGGGGAGACCACCGCACCCAGCAGCGGGTGCTCGGCCGGCCGCAGGCCCGCGCCGGTCACGTCGCCCGTGTGCGCGGCCTGGGCGGGCCAGTAGCGCTCGCGCTGGAAGGCGTACGTCGGCAGGTCGACGCGCCGGGCGCCGGTGCCGTCGAAGACCCGGGCCCACTCGACCGGGACGCCCACGACGTGGAGGCGGGCGAGCGCCGTCAGCAGGACACCCTCCTCCGGCCGGTCGGCACGCAACGCGGGGGCCGCGACGCCCTCGGCGCCCTCGTCGAGGTTCTGCGCGGCGAGGGCGGTGAGCACGCCGCCGGGGCCGAGCTCCAGGTAGTCCGTGGCGCCGGCGGCATCGAGGGCGCGGATCCCGTCGGCGAAGCGGACGGCCTCACGGACGTGGCGCACCCAGTAGTCGGGAGTCGCGACGTCCCCACCAAGCGCGCCGGTCAGGTTGGAGACCAGCGGGATCGAAGGGGCACGGTACGTCAGCCCGTTCAGAACCTCGCGGAAGTCCTCCAGCATCGGATCCATCAACGGCGAGTGGAACGCGTGCGAGACCTTCAGCCGCGTCGTCTTGCGGTCCGCGAAGCGCGCCTCGATCGCCTCGACGGCCTCCACCGTCCCGGAGACGACCACGGACGCCGGGCCGTTGACGGCGGCGACCGACACGAACTCGCCCAGCAGCGGCAGGACTTCCTCCTCCGCCGCCTGCACCGCCAGCATCGCACCACCCTCCGGCAACGCCTGCATCAAACGACCCCGCGCCGCCACCAGCCTGCACGCGTCCTCCAGCGAGAACACCCCGGCCACATGCGCCGCAGCCACCTCACCGATCGAGTGCCCCGCCACGAACTCCGGCTCCACGCCCAGGGATTCGACGAGCCGGTACAGCGCCACCTCGACCGCGAACAACCCCGCCTGGGCATAGGCGGTCCGGTTGATCAACTCCTCGTCCGAGCCCCACACCACCTCGCGGACGGGAAGATCGAACTGCGCGCACACCGCGTCGAACGCCTCCGCGAACACCGGGAACCGGGCAGACAACTCCCGCCCCATCCCCAGCCGCTGCGACCCCTGCCCCGAGAACAGCACCGCGAGCCGCCGCTCCCCGGCCGTACCGCGCGCCACCTCGACCCCGTCCACCAGCACCGCCCGGTGCCCGAACCGCGACCGCCCCGCCAGCGAGAGCCCGACGTCCACGGGCGAGCCGGCCGCCCCGGCGAGCCCGGCCAGTTGCGCATCCAGCGCGGCCTCCGACGCTCCCGAGACCACCCACGGCACGGCGCCCGGCACGATGCCCGGCGCCGCGGCCCGGTCCACCACGGGCGCCTGCTCGACGATCACGTGGGCGTTCGTCCCGCTGATCCCGAACGACGAGACCCCGGCCCGACGCGGGCGCCCGGCCTCGGGCCACTCCCGCGCCTCCGTCAGGAGCTCCACCGCGCCCATCGACCAGTCGACGTGCGAGGACGGCGCGTCGACGTGCAGCGTCTTCGGCAGCACGCCCGCCCGCATCGCCTCCACCATCTTGATCACGCCCGCGACCCCGGCCGCCGCCTGGGTGTGGCCGAGGTTGGACTTCACCGAGCCGAGGAAGAGCGGGCGTTCGCGCTCCTGCCCGTACGTGGCGAGCAGCGCCTGGGCCTCGATCGGGTCGCCCAGCGTCGTTCCCGTGCCGTGCGCCTCGACGGCGTCGACCTCGCCGGCCGACAGCCCCGCGTTGGCGAGCGCCTGGCGGATGACGCGCTGCTGGGACGGGCCGTTGGGCGCGGTGAGACCGTTGGAGGCGCCGTCCTGGTTGACCGCGCTGCCGCGCACGACGGCGAGGACGGCGTGCCCGTTGCGGCGGGCGTCCGAGAGCCGCTCCAGCACCAGGACACCGGCGCCCTCCGACCAGCCCGTCCCGTCGGCTCCGTCCGCGAACGCCTTGCAGCGCCCGTCCGTCGCGAGGCCGCCCTGGCGGGTGAAACCGAGGAAGCTCATCGGCGTGGACAGGACGGTCACGCCACCGGCCAGGGCCAGCGTGCACTCACCGCTGCGCAGGGACTGCGCGGCCAGGTGCATCGCCACCAGCGACGAGGAGCACGCGGTGTCGATCGTGAGCGCGGGGCCCTCCAGACCGAAGCAGTACGACACCCGGCCCGAGATCACGCTGTTGGCCAGACCGGTGCTCGCGTGGCCCTCCACCTCCTCCCGGGAGTTCATCACCAGCGAGGCGTAGTCCTGGCCTGTCGTGCCGACGAAGACGCCCGTCCGGCTGCCGCGCAGCGCCGTCGGGTCGATCCCCGCCCGCTCGACGGCCTCCCATGACGTCTCCAGCAGGAGCCGCTGCTGCGGGTCCATCGCGAGGGCCTCGCGCGGCGAGATGCCGAAGAAGGACGCGTCGAAGTCCCCGAGGCCGGCGAGGAAGCCGCCCTGGCGGGTGGCGCTCACGCCGTGGCCGGTGCCGAAGAGCGCGTCGAGGTCCCAGCCGCGGTCGGTCGGGAAGTCGGTGATGCCGTCGCGGCCCTCGCTCAGGAGCCGCCAGAGGTCCTCGGGGGTCCGCACCCCGCCGGGCAGGCGGCAGGCCATGCCGACGATCGCGATCGGTTCCCCGGTGTCGGCGGTGGCGGCGGCCGGCGGGGCCACCACCTCGTCCTCCTCGTCGAGGAGTTCCCCGAGGAGGTGGGCGGCGAGGGCGTGCGGGGTCGGGTAGTCGAAGGCCATGGTCGCCGGCAGGCGCAGTCCGGTGACGTCGGCGAGGCGGTTGCGCAGCTCGATCGCGGTGAGCGAGTCGAAGCCGAGGTCCCGGAACTCCCGTCCGGGGTCGACCGCCCGGCCCGAGGCGTGGCCGAGGACGCCGGCGGCCTCCGCGCGGACGAGGTCGACGAGGTGGCGCAGGCGGTCGCCCTCGCGCAGCTCGTAGAGGCGCGCGGCGAGCGCGGCGCCCGTACCGCAGGTGCTCGCGGCGGTGCGGCGACCGGCGGGCAGCAGGGCGCGGAACATCGTCGGCACCTCGCCGCGCGGGCGGGCCCCGGCGGCCATGCGGCC
>NZ_JBEZGX010000134.1:0-4685 GCF_040650235.1 Kitasatospora sp. NPDC048722 | reverse complement strand
CCGCACACCACACTCGGCGACCAGGTACCGGGCCACGACAGCCCCCAGACCACCCGTACCACCAGTGATCAACACCGTGTCATCCGCACCCACCGGCAACGGCCCCTCCGACTGCGGAAGACGCACCAGCCGCGGAACGAAGACGGCACCGCCACGCACCGCCGACTCCGGCTCGGCAGTGACGATCACCTCCCCATCGGTGTCCAACAGGACGAACCGCCCCGGATTCTCCGCCTGCGCCGCCCGGACCAGACCCCACACCGGAGCCTGCGCCAGATCCACCGCCTCACCGTCACGAACAGCCACCGCACCCCGCGTCACCACCACCAGACGCGACCCCGCGAACCGCTCCTCCACCAGCCACGCCTGGAGGACCTCCAGTACGGCGTGGACGTTCACGCGGACACCACTCGGGACGTCCTCGGGGCCCGTGAAGCCGCCGCAGTCGAGGACGACCACGCCGGGCACCGGCTCCGACGGCTGCGAGACGTCCTCCCACAGTGCCGAAGAGCGCTCGGAAGCAGCCGGAGTGGGCAGCTCCGCCCACTCGATCCCGTAGAGCGGGTCGACCGAGCCCAGGTGCTCCGCCGACACCGCCCGGCCCACCATCGAGGCCACGGTCAGCACCGGGCCGCCCGCCGGGTCGGCGAGGTCGAGCCGCAAGCCGCCGTCGTCGAGCCGGACGATCCGCACCCGCAGTGCCGAGGCGCCGACCGCGGAGAGGGTCACGCCGGTCCACGCGAACGGGATCATGGTCTCGCGCTCGCCGCCGCCGGCCAGGATCGCGGCGTGCATGGCGGCGTCGAGCAGCGCCGGGTGCACGCCGAAGCCATCGGCCGCCACGCCCTCGGGGAGTTCGACGTCCGCGAACAGCTCGTCGCCGCGCCGCCAGGCCGCCCGCAGCCCCTGGAACACCGGGCCGTAGCCGAACCCGGCCTCCGCCATCCGCTCGTACGCGCCCTCCACCGGCAGCGGCTCGGCGCCGACCGGCGGCCAGACGTCGAAAGCCTCCACCTCGACCGCTCCACCGACCGCCAGCGAACCGGCCGCGTGCTGGACCCACCCGGCGTCCGGATCCCCGTCCAGGCGGGAGTGGACGGTGACCGCGCGCCGTTCCGCGGCGTCGGGGGCGCCGACCCGCACGTGCAGCTGGACGGCGCCGTGCTCGGGCAGGACCAGTGGTGCGGCCAGCGTCAGTTCCTCCACCAGCTCGTACCCGACCTCGGCCGCGGCCCGCAGCGCGAGCTCGACCAGGGCCGCACCGGGGACCAGGACGGTGTCCAGGACCTGGTGGTCGGCCAGCCACGGGTGCGAGTCCAGCGACACCCGACCGGTGAGGAGGAACCCGTCCGTGTGGGACAGATCGACGGCCGCGCCCAGCAGCGGGTGTTCGAAGACACCCACGCCGACCGCGCCCAGGTCGCCCAGCGGGGTCGTCGCGTCGAGCCAGAACCGGCGGTGCTGGAACGCGTAGGTGGGCAGGTCCACCGTCCGGGCGCCGGTGCCGGCGAAGAGGACGGACCAGTCCACCTCGGCCCCGGCCGTGTGCAGCCGGCCGAGCGCGCCGACCAGGCTCGCCTCCTCGCCCCGGTCCGCGTGCAGGGCGGGCACGACGCACGTGCCGACAGCCGTCGGGTCGTGCAGGACGCCCTGCACCAGGCCGGACAGGACCGTGTCGGGGCCGAGTTCGAGATAGCGGCGGACACCCGCGGCCTCCAGCGTGCGCACGCCGTCGGCGAAGCGGACGGCCTCACGGACGTGGCGCACCCAGTACTCGGGCGTCGTGAGACCTTCGGCCAGTCCGCCGGTCAGGTTGGAGACCACCGGGATCGACGGCTCGCTGAACGTCAGCCGGTTGAGGACCGCGCGGAAGTCCTCCAGCATCGGGTCCATCAGCGGCGAGTGGAACGCGTGCGAGACGCGCAGCCGCGTCGTCTTGCGATCGGCGAAGTGCGCCCGGACCGCGTCAACGGCCTCCTCCGTCCCGGAGACGACGATCGAGCGCGGGCCGTTGACCGCGGCGATCGACACGAACTCACCCAGCAGTGGCAGGACTTCGTCCTCCGCCGCCTGCACCGCCAGCATCGCGCCACCCGCCGGCAGCGCCTGCATCAGACGGCCACGGGCACTCACCAACGCACACGCGTCGGCGAGCGAGAACACCCCCGCGACGTGCGCCGCGGCGACCTCACCGATCGAGTGCCCGGCCACGAACTCCGCCCGCACGCCCAGCGATTCGACGAGCCGGTACAGCGCCACCTCGACCGCGAACAGACCCGCCTGCGCGTACTCCGTCCGGCTCAACAGCTCCTCGTCCGAACCCCACACCACATCCCGAACCGGCACCTCCAACGCCGCACACACCTCGTCGAAAGCCCGCGCGAACACCGGGAACCGGGCATACAACTCCCGCCCCATCCCCAACCGCTGCGACCCCTGCCCCGAGAACAGGAACGCCGTCGCCCCACCCGCCCGGGCGGACGAGGTGGCCGTGCCCGGGGCGAGTTCGCCCCGGCTCAGCGCGTCCAGCCCCGCCAACAGCTCCTCCCGGTCCGCACCGAGCAGCACCGCGCGGTGCTCCAGCGCAGGCCGCGTCGCGACGAGCGAGTGGGCGACGTCCAGCGCGTCGAGCTCCGGCCGCGCACTCACGAAGGTCGCGAGCCGCTCGGCCTGCACCCGCAGGGCCTCCGGCGTCGCCGCGGCGAGCAGCCACGGCAGCGTGCCCGACTCCCGCCCGCCGGCGGATGATTCGACGATCGGCTCGGGGCCCTGCTCGACGATCACGTGCGCGTTGGTCCCGCTGATCCCGAAGGCGGACACGCCCGCCCGGCGCGGGCGGCCGGTGACCGGCCAGTCCCGGGCCTCGGCCAGCAGCTCGACCGCGCCCTCCGACCACTCGACGTGCGGCGAGGGCCGGTCGATGTGCAGCGACTTCGGCAGCACGCCGTGCTGCATCGCCAGCACCATCTTGATCACGCCGGCCACACCGGCCGCCGCCTGGGAGTGCCCGATGTTCGACTTGATCGAGCCCAGCAGCAACGGGAGTTCACGGTCCTGACCGTAGGTGGCGAGGAGCGCCTGGGCCTCGATCGGATCGCCCAGCGTCGTGCCCGTGCCGTGCGCCTCCACGGCGTCCACATCGCCGAACGACAGCCCGGCGCTCGCCAGCGCCTGCCGGATCACCCGCTGCTGCGACGGACCGTTCGGCGCCGAGAAGCCGTTGCTCGCACCGTCCTGGTTGACGGCCGTGCCGCGGATCACCGCGAGCACCCGGTGGCCGTTCCGCTCCGCGTCGGACAGCCGCTCGACGAGCAGCACCCCGACTCCCTCGGACCAGCCGACGCCGTCCGCCGAGCCCGCGAACGCCTTGCACCGGCCGTCCACCGACAGCCCCCGCTGCCGCGAGAACTCGATGAACATGCCCGGCGTCGACATCACGGTCGCGCCGCCCGCGAGGGCCAGCGAGCATTCGCCGGTGCGCAGCGCCTGGACCGCCAGGTGCAGGGCGACGAGCGAGGAGGAGCAGGCCGTGTCGACGGTCACCGCCGGGCCCTCCAGGCCCAGCGTGTAGGACACCCGGCCGGAGACGACGCTGCCGCCGCTGGTGCCGGAGGGGTTCGTGTTGAGCGCGTAGTCGTGGTACATGACGCCCGCGAAGACGCCGGTCCGGCTGCCGCGCAGCGACACCGGGTCGATGCCGGCCCGCTCCAGGGCCTCCCACGAGGTCTCCAGGAGGAGCCGCTGCTGCGGGTCCATGTAGAGGGCCTCGCGCGGGGAGATCCCGAAGAAGCCGGGGTCGAAGTCGCCGGCGTCGTGCAGGAAGCTGCCGTGGCGGGTGTAGCTGTGCCCCTCCTTGCCGGGCTCGGGGTCGTAGAGGTGCTCGATGTCCCAGCCGCGGTCCGTCGGCAGTCCGGTGACGGTGTCGACGCCGTTCGCCAGCAGCCGCCACAGCTCCTCGGGCGTGGTCGCGCCGCCGGGGTAGCGGCAGGCCATGCCGACGATCGCGATCGGCTCGTCGGAGGTGTGCGGGCGGACGTCGGTCCCGGTCATCGGGGTCGCCTCCGTTCCCGGACCGGCCAGGTCGAGGAGGTGCTCCGCGACGGCCCGCGCGTTGGGGAAGTCGAAGGCGAGGGTGGCGGGCAGGCGCAGGCCGGTCCGCTTGTTGAGGCGGTTGCGCAGGTCGGTCGCGGCGAGGGAGTCGAAGCCGAGCTCCTGGAATGCGCGCTCGGGCGCGATCGCCTCGGCGGAGGCGTGGCCGAGCACGGCGGCGACCTCGGTCCGCACGAGCTCCAGCGCCAGGCGCCGGCCCTCGCTCTCCCCCAGCCCGGCGAGGCGCCCGGCCAGGCCGGTCCCGGCCGTGCGGCCGCTCGCGGGCAGCTCGGCCCGCCTGCGCGGTGTGGCGAGGGCACGCAGGAGTGCGGGGACCTCGTCGGTGCGGGCGCGCAGGGCGGCGGCGTCGACCCGGATCGGCACGACGGCGGCGCTGCCGCTGCGCAGACCGGCGGCGAAGAGGGCCAGGCCGGTCGCGTGGTCGAGGACGGGGACACCCTGGGTGGCCATCCGCGCGCGGTCGACGTCGGCGAGGTCGCGGCCGAGGCCGGCGCCGACGTCCCACAGGCCGTAGGCCATGGCGGTGGCGGGCAGGCCGGCGGCGCGGCGGTGGGCGGCGAGCGCGTCGAGGAAGA
>NZ_JBEZGX010000133.1:0-5048 GCF_040650235.1 Kitasatospora sp. NPDC048722 | reverse complement strand
ATCGAGTCCGTACTGACGAAACACGACAGCGTCACCCGCGCCGCCGTCGTCGTCCGCGAGGACCGCCCCGGCGTCAAACTACTGGTCGGCTACGTCGTCCCCGCCGCCGGGGCGGCCCCGGACCCGGCCACCCTGCTGGCCCACATCGCCGCCGACCTGCCCGACTACATGGTCCCGGCCACGATCGTCACCCTCGACGCCCTGCCGCTGAACACCAACGGCAAGCTCGACCGCAAGGCCCTCCCCGCCCCCGACTTCGCCGACCGCACACCCGGCCGCGCCCCGGCCACCGAACGCGAGAAGCTCCTCGCCACCCTCTTCGCCGAAGTCCTCGGACTGCCCGACGTCGGCGCCGACGACGACTTCTTCGCCCTCGGCGGCCACTCACTGCTCGCCACCCGCCTGATCAGCCGGATCCGCGCCGAGCTCGACGTCGAACTGCCCGTCCGGGCCCTGTTCGAGGCGCCGACCGTGGCCGCCCTCGCCGAGCGGGTCGGCGGCGCCGACCGTGCCCGGCAGGCGCTCACCGCCCGCCCCCGGCCCGCCGCCGTCCCGCTCTCCCCCGCCCAGCGGCGGCTCTGGTTCCTCGGCCGGTTCGAGGACGCGGGCGGCACCTACAACCTGCCGATGGCGATCCGGATCTCCGGCGAGCTGCACGTCCCGGCGCTGCGCGCGGCCCTCGCCGACGTCGTCGCCCGGCACGAGAGCCTGCGGACCGTCTTCCCGGACACCGACGGCGACCCCCGCCAGCACGTCCTCGCCCCCGCCGAGGCCGCACCGGCCGTCCCGGTCGTCGGCGTCACCGAGGAGGAGCTGCCCCGGGCGCTCGCCGCCACCGCCGCCCGGGACTTCGACCTCACCCGCGAGATCCCGCTCCGCGCCCGCCTGTTCGCCCTCGACGGCACCGAGTACGTGCTGCTGCTCGTGATCCACCACATCGCGGCCGACGGCTGGTCGATGGCCCCGCTCGCGCGCGACCTCTCCACCGCCTACCGCGCCCGCCGCGGCGGCACCGCGCCGGACTGGCAGCCGCTGCCCGTCCAGTACGCCGACTACACGCTGTGGCGCCAGGAGGTGCTCGGCGACGAGACCGAGCTGCAAGGCGGCAAGCAGGGGCCCGGCGGCGAGCTCGCCCGCCAGATCGAGCACTGGCGCACCACCCTGGCCGGCCTGCCCGAGGAGCTCGCCCTCCCCACCGACCGTCCCCGCCCGCCCGAGATGAGCCACCGCGGCGGCACCGTCGAGCTCACCGTGCCCGCGGACGTCCACCGCGCGCTCGCCGTCCTCGCCCAGGGCCACCGCGCGAGCGTCTTCATGGCCGCCCAGGCCGCGCTCGCCGCCCTGCTCACCCGCCTCGGCGCGGGCGAGGACGTCCCGCTCGGCACCCCGGTGGCCGGCCGCACCGACCAGGCGCTCGACGAGCTCGTGGGCTTCTTCGTCAACACCCTGGTGCTGCGCACCGACACCTCCGGCGACCCGACCTTCCGCGAGCTGCTGGACCGCGTCCGCGAGGCCTCGCTGGCCGCCTACGCCCACCAGGACGTCCCGTTCGAGCAGCTCGTCGAGATCCTCAACCCCGGCCGCTCGCTGGCCCGCCACCCGCTGTTCCAGGTCATGCTCTCCTTCCAGAACACCGCCGAGGCGAGCCTCGACCTGGACGGGCTGCGCACGACGTCCCAGCCGGTCGGCCTGCGGATGTCCAACTTCGACCTGTCCCTCGTGCTCGCCGAGCGGTTCACCGCCGACGGCACGCCGGACGGCCTCGCGGGCGGCGTCGAGTACGCCACCGACCTGTTCGACCGGGAGACCGCCCAGGACCTCGCCGACCGCTTCGTGCGGCTGCTGGCCGCACTGGTCGCGGACCCGGACCGGCGGCTCTCCGCTCTCGACCTGCTCACCGAGGACGAGCGCCGGCGCGTCCTCGTCGAGTGGAACGACACCGCGAGCGACCACCCCACCGGCACCGTCCCCGGCCTCTTCGAGGCGGCCGCCGCCCGCACCCCCGACGCCACCGCCCTGGTCTTCCGGGACACCGCGCTCACCTTCGCCGAACTCGACGCCTGGGCCAACCGGCTGGCCCGCCGGCTGGTCGCCCACGGCGTCCGGCCCGAGCAGGTCGTCGCCGTGCGGCTGCCGCGCTGCGCCGAGCACATCGTCGCGCTGCTCGCGGTCATGAAGGCGGGCGCCGTCTACCTGCCGGTCGACCGCGACTACCCGGCCGACCGCATCGCCTACATGACCGACGACGCCCGCCCGGTCGCCGAACTCGCCGACCCCTCCGAGGTGCTGGCCGTCCGGGACGACGCCCGGTGGTCCGGAGCCCCGCTCACCGCCGCCGAGCGCTCCGGCGCCCCGCGCCCCGACAACGCCGCGTACGTCATCTACACCTCCGGCTCCACCGGCCGCCCCAAGGGCGTCATCGTGCAGCACCGCAGCGTCGTCAACCTCTACCACGACCACTTCGAGCGCCTCTACGCCCGTGAGATCGCCTCGACCGGCGGGCGCCGGCTCAAGGCCGCGCTGGCCGCGTCGTTCTCCTTCGACGCCGCGATCGACCCGCTGCTGTGGCTGCTGCGCGGCCACGAGCTGCACCTGATCGACGACGAGGCCCGCCACGACCCGGCCGCGCTCGCCGCCTACGCCCGCCGGGTCGGCGGCATCGACCACTTCGACACCACCCCCGGCCACTACCAGCAGCTCCACGAACTCGGCCTCACCACCGACGAATCCGCCCGCCCGCTGGTCGTCGCCCTCGGCGGCGAGGCGCTCGGCGAGGCCCTGCGCGCCGAACTCGCCGGGATCGACGGCGTGGTGACCTACAACCTGTACGGGCCCACCGAGACCACCGTCGATGCCGTCGGCCAGCGCATCACCGACGCCGGCCGGGTGCTGATCGGCCGCCCGCTCGACAACTACCGGGCGTACGTCCTGGACGCGGCGCTGCGCCCGGTCGCCCCGGGCGTGCCGGGCGAGCTGTACCTCGCCGGGGCCGGCCTCGCCCGCGGTTACCTCGGCCGCCCCGGCCTCACCGCCGAGCGCTTCACCGCCGACCCCTACGGTCCGGCCGGCTCGCGCATGTACCGCACCGGCGACCTCGCCCGCTGGACCCGCGACGGCCGCCTCGACTGCCTCGGCCGGGCCGACGACCAGGTCAAGGTGCGCGGCTTCCGGATCGAGCTCGGCGAGGTCACCGCCGCCATCGAGGCCCACCCCGACGTCGCCGTCGCGGCCGTCGTCGTCCGCGAGGACCGCCCCGGCATCCGCGAGCTGGTCGGCTACGCCGTCCCCGCCGCCGGGCGCGCCGTACCCGCCGCCGAGGAGTTGCGCCGGGTGCTCGGCGAACGGCTGCCCGACTACATGGTCCCGTCCGCGATCGTCCCGCTCGACCGCCTCCCGCGCACCGTCAACGGCAAGCTCGACCGCGCCGCCCTGCCGGCCCCCGGCCCGCGCGCCGCCGGCAGCGGCCGGGCGCCGCGCACCGCGCAGGAGAAGGTGCTGTGCGCGATCTACGCCGAGGTCCTCGGGCTGGAGAGCGTCTCGATCGACGACGGCTTCTTCGACCTCGGCGGCCACTCGCTGCTCGCGGTACGGGTCGCCGGCCGGGTCCGCGCCCGACTCGGCGCCGAACTCCCCGTCCGCACCCTGTTCGAGGCGCCGACCCCGGCCGCGCTCGCCGAGCGCCTCGGCGACGCCGCGAGCACCCGCCCGGCGCTGACCGCCCGGGCACGGCCCGAGCCCGTGCCGCTGTCCGCCGCCCAGCGACGGCTCTGGTTCCTCGACCGCTTCGAGGGCCCCGGCGCGACCTACAACCTGCCGATCGCCGTCCGGCTCACCGGGCCGGTCTCGGCCGACGCCCTGGCCGACGCGCTCGCCGACGTCACCGCGCGGCACGAGAGCCTGCGGACCGTCTTCCCCGACGCCGACGGGAGGCCGCAGCAGCTGATCCTGCCCGCCGACGCGGCCCGACCGGAGCTGCTCCACGCGCCGTACAGCGCCGAGGCGGCCGCGGCGGAGGCCGGGCGCGGCTTCGACCTGGCGCGCGAACTGCCGGTGCGAGCTGGACTCTTCACGGTCTCGGACGAGGAGCACGTGCTGCTGGTCGTCGTCCACCACATCGCGGCGGACGGCTGGTCGATGGCGCCGCTGGCCCGCGACCTGTCGGTGGCGTACGCGGCCCGCCTGGGCGGCAGCGCACCGGAGTTCACCCCGCTGCCGGTCCAGTACGCCGACTACACGCTCTGGCAGGCCGAGGTCCTCGGCGACGAGAACGACCCGGCCGGCGAGCTCAACCGGCAGGTCGACTACTGGCGCACGGCCCTGGCCGGCCTGCCCGAGGAACTCCCGCTGCCCACCGACCGCCCCCGCCCTGCCCGGATGAGCTACCGCGGGGACACCGTCACGTTCACCGTCCCTTCTTCGGTTCACGGTCAACTCGCGGCGCTGGCCAAGGAGACGGGCACCAGCCTCTTCATGGTCGCCCAGGCGGCGCTCGCCACGCTGCTGCACCGCCTCGGCGGCGGCGAGGACGTCCCGCTCGGCAGCGTCACCGCCGGACGGACGGACGAAGCACTCGACGACCTCGTCGGCTTCTTCGTCAACACGCTCGTCCTGCGCAACGACCTGTCGGGGCGGCCGACCTTCCGCGAACTGCTGCGCCGCGTACGCGAGACGGACCTCGCGGCGTACGCCAACCAGGACGTCCCGTTCGAGCGCCTCGTCGAGATCCTCAACCCCGAGCGCTCGATGGCCCGGCACCCGCTGTTCCAGGTCATGCTCGCGTTCCAGAACACGGGGGCGGCGACGCTCGACCTCGCGGGGCTGCGGGCGGCGCCGTACGAGGCGACGTTCGACGCGGCCAAGTTCGACCTGACCTTCCAGCTCGCGGAGTCGGAGGAGGGGCTGGCGGGCAGCGTCGAGTACGCCGTCGACCTGTTCGACCGGGCGACGGCCCAAGCGCTGGGCGCGCGGCTCGTCACCGTGCTGGAGACCGTCGCGGCCGACCCGTCGATCCGGGTCGACGACATCGACGTCCTGACCCAGGACGAGCG
>NZ_JBEZGX010000132.1:0-5131 GCF_040650235.1 Kitasatospora sp. NPDC048722 | reverse complement strand
TTCCGCTGCTGCGCCGTGACCGGCCAGAGGAGCACACCCTCGTCACGGCCCTGGCCCGCCTGCACGTCACCGGCGTCCCGGTCGACTGGGCCCGGTTGTTCGACGGCACCGGCGCCCGCCGCGTCGACCTGCCCACCTACCCCTTCCAGCACGAGCGCTACTGGCCCACCACGGGCAGCGGCGTCGGCGACGTCGTCTCCGCAGGCCTGCTGGCCGCGGACCACCCGCTGCTCGGCGCCGCCGTGCCGCTCGCGGGCACGGACAGTGTCGTTTTCACCGGCCGGCTCTCGCCCGGCACGGCGGCGTGGGACGGTGACGCGGGCGTCTTCCCGGCGGCCGGGTTCCTGGACCTGGCGATCCGGGTCGGCGACCACGTCGGCTGCGACCGGGTCGAGCGGCTCGCCGTCACCCGGCCGCTCGCCCTGGGCGTCGCTGGCAGCGGCACGATGGTCCAGGTCCGGGCGGGTGCGCCGGACGCGTCGGGGGCGCGGACGGTGACGTTCTTCTCGCGCCCCGACGGGGGGCTCGACGAGCCCTGGACCGAGCACGCCACCGGGGTGCTGACCACCGGGGTGCGTACCGCCGAGTTCGACGCGGCGGACTGGCCGCCGACCGGTGCGGTCGCGGACGGCGCCGGCGTCTGGCGGCGCGGCGAGGAGACCTTCACCGAGGCCGAGCTAACGGTCGGACCGGCGGGCGCGGCAGCCGGGTTCGGGCTGCACCCTGCGCTGCTGGCCGCCGTCCTGCGGGCGGACGACCGGGGGCTCGTACCCGTGGCCTGGTCCGGGGTGTCGCTGCATGCCACGGGCGCTACGGTGGCGCGCGCCCGGCTGGTGCGGACGGGTGCGGACACGCTGTCGCTGGCCCTCGTGGACGCGGCGGGCGAGCTCGTACTCTCGGCGGAGTCCGTGGAACTGGGCGAGCCGGCCGACGCCTCCCCGAGGGCGAACGGTTCGCTGCTGCGGCTGGAGTGGGTCGCGGCTGCGCCCTCCCGGCCGGTGCACGTTCGGTCGATGGAGGTCGTCGACCTGACGGAGCTCGGCGGCGAGGTGCCGGGTGCCGTGGTGGTGCCGGTGGTGGGCGGTTCGACGCCCGGGGACGTGCACGGGGTGACGGCGTGGGCGCTGGGCCTGGTGCAGGAATGGCTGGCCGAGCCGCGGTTCGCGGACGCGCGCCTGGTGTTCGTCACCCGGGGTGCGGTCGACGGGGTGTCGGATCTCGCCGGCGCCGCCGTGTGGGGCCTGGTGCGGGCGGCCGAGTCGGAGAACCCGGGTCGGTTCGTCCTCGTGGACACGGACGGCGAGCTCCCGCTGGAGTCCGTGCTGGCGACCGGAGAGTCGCAGGTGGTGGTGCGCGAGGGCGCCGTGCGCGTCGGCCGGTTGACCCGCGCTGCGGGCGCCGGGTCGTCCGCGGGGTGGGGCGATGGCACGGTCGTGATCACGGGGGGCACCGGCGGTCTGGGCCGTCTCGTCGCGCGCCACCTGGTGGCCGAGCACGGCGTGCGCGAGCTGCTGTTGCTGAGCCGGCGCGGGGGCGCCTCCGAGCTGGTGGAGGAGTTGGCGGAGCTTGGTGCCCGTGCCGAGGTGGTGGCCTGCGACGCCGCCGACCGCGAGGCGCTCGCCGGGGCTCTGAAGGGCCGGACGATCACGGGCATCGTGCACGCGGCCGGTGTGCTGGACGACGGCATCGTGAGCGCGCTGACCCCCGGGCGCCTGTCGGCCGTCCTCCGCCCGAAGGTCGACGCCGCCTGGAACCTCCACGAACTGACCAAGGACCAGGACCTCAAGGCCTTCGTCCTGTTCTCCTCCATCTCCGGTGTGATGGGCACGGCGGGCCAGGGCAACTACGCGGCGGCGAACGTCTACCTGGACTCCCTCGCGCACTGGCGCCGTCACCAGGGCCTGCCCGCCCAGTCCCTCGGCTGGGGCGCCTGGATGCCCACCGCCGGCATGACCGGGACCCTCTCGGAAGCGGATCTGCACCGCCTCCACGCCTCCGGCGTCCCGCCCCTCACCGAGGAACAGGGCCTCGCCCTGCTCGACGCCGCCACGGCCGTCGACGAGCCCTACCTCGTGGCGACCGGCCGCATGGCCGCCGGGGCCCGCCCGCGCGGCGAGGTGCCGACGATGTTCCGCGCCCTCCTGCCCGGCGGGCGCCGCACGGCCTCCGCGACCGGCACCGGCGCCGCCACCATGACGGCCCTCGCCGCCCGTCTCCACGAGCTGCGCGAGGGCGACCGCCTGCGCCACCTCGTCGACCTCGTCCGCACCGAGGCCGCCACCGTCCTCGGCCACGCCTCGCCGCAGGCCGTCGCCGCCGAGCGCGATTTCCACGACCTCGGCATCGACTCCCTCACGGCACTTGAGCTGCGCAACCGCCTGACCGCCGTCACCGGCCTGCGCCTGCCCGCCACCCTGGTCTTCGACCACCCGACCCCCGCCGCGATCGCCGACCTCGTCCTCGCGGAGGTGCTCGGGCAGCACGACGAGCCGCTCGCCCCGGCCGCGGTGGCCGCCGCCACCGACGACGACCCGATCGCGATCGTCGGCATGGCCTGCCGCCTGCCCGGCGGGATCGGCACGCCCGAGGAGCTGTGGGCGCTGGTCGCCGAGGGCCGCGAGGGCATCACCGACTTCCCGACCGACCGCGGCTGGGACCTCGACACCCTGCTCGGCGGCGACCCCGGCGACCGGGGGCGCAGTGCCACCGCCAAGGGCGGCTTCCTGCACGGGGTGGCCGACTTCGACGCGTCCTTCTTCGGCATCTCGCCGCGCGAGGCCCTCGCGATGGACCCGCAGCAGCGGCTCCTGCTGGAGACGTCATGGGAGGCCGTCGAGCGCGCGGGGATCGACCCGACGGCGCTGCGCGGCAGCCGGACCGGCGTCTTCGTCGGCACCGGTGGCCAGGACTACCTGACGCTCGTCATGAACGCCCGGGAGGACATCGAGGGCCACGCGAGCACCGGCCTGGCCGCGAGCGTGGTGTCCGGCCGGATCTCCTACACCTTCGGTCTGGAGGGCCCGGCGGTCACCGTCGACACCGCGTGCTCCTCGTCGCTGGTGGCGATGCACCTGGCCGCGCAGTCCCTGCGCAGCGGTGAGTGCACGCTGGCCCTGGCGGGCGGCGTCACCGTGATGTCGTCCTCGCTCGGCTTCCCCGGCTTCACCCGACAGGGCGGGCTGGCCCCGGACGGGCGCTGCAAGGCGTTCGCGGACGGAGCCGACGGGACGGGCTGGTCGGAGGGCGCCGGTGTCCTGGTGCTGGAGCGCCTCTCGGACGCCCGCCGCAACGGGCACCCCGTCCTCGCCGTCGTGCGCGGCAGCGCGGTCAACCAGGACGGCGCCTCCAACGGTCTCACCGCGCCCAACGGCCCGTCCCAGCAGCGCGTCATCCGCCAGGCGCTCGCCAACGCGGGGCTGTCGGCGGCGGACGTGGACTTCGTCGAGGGCCACGGCACGGGAACGACGCTGGGCGACCCGATCGAGGCTCAGGCCCTCCTCGCGACCTACGGGCAGGAGCGCGAACGCCCGCTGCTGCTCGGCTCGCTGAAGTCGAACATCGGCCACACCCAGGCCGCCGCCGGCGCGGCCGGAGTGATCAAGGCCGTGCTGTCGATGCAGCACGGCGTGCTGCCCCGCACGCTGCACGTGGACGCGCCGTCCTCGCACGTCGACTGGACGGCCGGTGACATCCGGCTGCTCACCCGGGCGGAGGAGTGGCCGCAGACCGGCCGGCCGCGCCGCGCGGGCGTGTCGGCCTTCGGGATCAGCGGCACCAACGCGCACGTGATCGTCGAGCAGGCGCCGCCGGCCGAGGATCCCGTGCCGGAGCCGTCGGTCGCGCCGGGCGTCGTGCCGTGGGTGCTGGCGGGCAAGTCGGAGGCGGCGCTGGACGCGCAGCTCGCACGACTGGAAGGGCTGGACGCCTCGCCGGTGGACGTCGGTCTCTCGCTGGCCGCCGGGCGGTCGCGGTTCGCGCACCGGGCGGTGCTGCTGGACGGCGCGGAGGTGGCGCGCGGCGTCGCGGACGGCGCGCGCAGGACGGCGCTGCTGTTCTCCGGGCAGGGGGCGCAACACCTCGGTATGGGACGGGAGTTGGCCGCCCGATTCCCGGTGTTCGCCCAGGCGTTCGACGCGGTGTGCGCGCAGTTCGATCTTCCCGTCCGCGAGGTCGTGTGGGGCTCGGACGAGGAACTGCTGAACCGGACGGAGTTCGCCCAGGCCGGGCTGTTCGCGGTCGAGGTGGCCCTGTACCGGCTCGTCGAATCGCTGGGCGTGCGGGCCGAGTTCGTCGCGGGCCACTCGATCGGCGAGATCACGGCGGCGCACGTCGCCGGGGTGTTCTCGCTCGGCGACGCCTGCGCCCTGGTGGCCGCTCGCGGCCGGCTGATGCAGGCGCTGCCGGAAGGCGGCGCGATGCTCGCCGTGCAGGCCACGGAGGACGAAGTCCTGCCGCTGCTGGGCGACTTCGTGTCGATCGCCGCCGTCAACGGACCGACCTCCGTCGTCGTCTCGGGCTCCCTCGAAGCGGTAGCGGCGATCGAGCAGCACTTCGCCGACCGGCGGACCACGCGGCTGAAGGTCTCGCACGCGTTCCACTCGCCGTTGATGGACCCGGTGCTGGAGGACTTCCGCGAGGTTCTGAACGGGCTGACGTACCGGGCCCCTTCGATCCCGCTGGTCTCCAACCTCACCGGTTCGTTCGGCGGCGAGGACGTCACAACCCCCGACTACTGGGTGCGCCACGTCCGCGAGGCCGTCCGCTTCGCCGACGGGATCCGCACGCTGCACGCCGCCGGTGCGACCGACTTCCTGGAGCTCGGACCCGACGCGGCCCTGTCCCCGGCCGTCCGCCAGACGCTGGCGGACGCCGCGGAGATCGCCGTCGAGCCGGCCGGCCGCCGTGGTCGTCCCGAAGAGACCGCCCTGCTCAGCGCGCTCGCCCGCCTCCACGTCACCGGCGTGCCCGTCGACTGGGCGCGCCTGTTCGACGGCACCGGTGCCCGCCGCACCGACCTCCCGACGTACGCCTTCCAGCGCGAGCGCTACTGGCCGCAGACGCACACCCCGGCCGCCCGCCCCGGCGCCGCGGCGCCGGCCCGGTAGGGAAAGCGGGGTGTTGGGGAAAAGAG
>NZ_JBEZGX010000131.1:0-5607 GCF_040650235.1 Kitasatospora sp. NPDC048722 | reverse complement strand
CCCGGAGAGCCGGACGGCCACTCCAGGGCAGCCACCAAGGGCAAGCAGCCATTAGCCACATCCGGCCCTCCCGGGCCGCCTAACAACTTACGGAGGCAGCCATGAGGATCGCCCTGCACACCCGCGTCCGCGAGGACCGGATCGAGGAGTACGAGGCCGCGCACCGCGAGGTGCCCGCCGAACTCACCGACGCCATCAGGGCCGCCGGCGTGACCTCCTGGACCATCTGGCGCAGCGGGTCCGAGCTGTTCCACCTGCTGGAGTGCGGGGACTACGCCCGGCTGCTCGCCGAGCTGGAACACCTCCCGGTCAACATCGCCTGGCAGACGCGGATGGCCGAGCTCCTCGACGTCGTCCACGACTACTCCGAGGCGGGCGGTGCGGCCGGGCTGCCCGTCGTGTGGGAGCTGTGACGGCCGTCCGGGGCGGCCGCGGTGCCCGCAAGCACCGCGGCCGCCCCGGACGGAACCCGTATGCTGCGAAGATCAGATGACCAGGAGGGCGTAGTCGTGCCAGTCACCGACGAGGCGATCGAGAAGATCAAGGCCATGATCGTGAGCGGTGAGCTCCGCCCCGGTTCGAGACTCCCGAAGGAGGCCGACCTCGCGGAGCGGCTCGGCCTCTCGCGCAGTTCCCTGCGGGAGGCGGTCAAGGCCCTCTCGCTCATCCGGGTGCTCGACGTGCGCCAGGGCGACGGCACGTACGTGACCAGCCTGTCGCCCGAAGTCCTCCTGGACGCGCTGGGTTTCGTGGTCGACTTCCACCAGGACAACACGGTCCTGGAGTTCCTGGAGGTCCGCCGCATCCTGGAGCCCGCGGCCACCGCGATGGCCGCCCGGGTCATGTCCGACGAGGACATCGCCGCCCTGCGCGACCTGCTGGACGGCCTGGACGAGGACGCGTCGCTCGACGAACTCATCGCCAACGACCTGGAGTTCCACCGCATGATCGCGGCCGGCTCGGGCAACACCGTGCTCTGCTCGCTGATCGAGGGCCTGTCCGGGCCCACCACGCGCGCGCGGATCTGGCGCGGGCTGACCGAGGAGGACGCGGTGGCCCGCACCCGCCAGCAGCACCGTGCCATCCTCGACGCCATCGCCCGCCGCATGCCGGAGGTCGCCCACGCCTGGGCGACCGCACACGTCGCCGGGGTCGAGCAGTGGCTGCGCGACACCCTCGGCGAGGCGGAGTCACACCTCTGGGCCGACCAGGACGCGTGACCGGCCCGGCGGCGTCGGAAGGAGGGACGAGCCGCCCACCCACCCGGCACGTTCTCAGGAAGCGAGCAGGGTGCGGTAGTGCTCCGCGTGGGCGTCGAGTTCCTCGTCGGTGACCAGGCGGGCGCCGAACAGCACCAGGGGTTCGGCGAGCCGCATGCCCGTCAGGTGGGCGGTGGCGTCCAGCGGTGCCATCAGCTGGGCCATCGTGAAGCGGTTGCGGCCCTCGGGCGCGTAGGCGTCCTCGGGCGCGCCGGTGGAGGTGACCAGCTGGAGGGTCTTGCCGTGCAACGCGGTCCCGCCGGTGCCGTAGGCGAACCCGTACGCCAGCACCTGGTCGATCCAGGTCTTGAGCACGGCCGGCACCGAGTACCAGTGCCAGGGGAACTGCCAGACGATCCGGTCGTGCGCGCGCAGCAGCGCCTGCTCGCGCTCGACGTCGATCCGCCCGTCGGGGTAGGCGGCGGACAGGTCGTGCACGGTGACGTGGTCCAGGTCCCTGACCGCGTCGGCCAGGCCGGCCGTGATCCGGGAGGAGCCCGGGTCGGGGTGTGCGACGACGACCAGGGTGCGCGGTGCGGCGGGGCTGTTCATGTCCTGGTGCTCCCTCGGTGGGTGCGGCGGTCAATGTGACGGATCGTTCCGCCACAAATGTTGTGACGGAACGATCCGTCTGTCAAACTTGTCGCCGAGGCCGGACGGACCGGTCGCACGGACCGGTCGCACGGACCGGTCGCACGGACCGGAGCGCGGCACCAGCGCGAGCACAAGGAGGCAGCCATGGCCCGCAGGACGGCGCAGGAGAACCGGCGTCACGTCCTGGACGTGGCGGGCGACCTCTACTACCAGCGCGGCATCCGTGCGGTCGGCATGGACCTGGTGGTCAAGGAGAGCGGCGTCGGCAACGCGACCGTCTACCGCCAGTTCCCCACCAAGGACGCCCTCGCCACCGCCTACGTGCAGGACCGGGCGGAGCGCTGGTTCGCCGGGCTGCGCGAGGCCGCCGGCCGGGTGGCCGAGCCGCGCGAGAAGCTGGTCGCGGTCTTCGAGGCGGTCACCGGCCACACCGGGCGCGCCGGCTTCCGCGGCTGCCCGATGCTCAACACCAACACCGAGTTCCCCGATCCCGAGCACCCCGCCAACCAGGTCGCCATCGCCCACAAGCTGCAACTCCGCGACTGGCTGCGCGACCTGGCCGCCGACGCCCGCGCCGCCGACCCCGAGCAGCTCGCCGACGAACTCCTGCTGGTCCTCAACGGCGCCTACGCCACGGCCACCGTCCTCGGCCCCGACGGTCCCGCCCGCCGCACCACCGACCTGGCCCGGCGCCTGGTGCACAGCGCCTGCCCCGCCCCGGACGGCACCGCCTGAGGACATGCCGGGCGGCGGCCACACCGTTCCCGGCCGGCACGGACTTCGCCAAGGGCTGCGTGAACGCCGTGCGCGCGGCGGGCCCGCGGGTCGGGCTGTACTACTCGCCGACCGACTGGCGCTACCCCGGCTACTACGACGTGACCGGAGCGAAGCCGCCGAGCCCCGCGTTCACCTCCGACTGCGTGCTGCCGAACAGCCCGCACCCGTGGAACCACGAGGGCTCGGACCCGGCCGGCTTCGACTACCACGAGAACGCACGGGCCATGAAGGCGGGAGCGCTGTTGACGCTGCGGCTACTTGCCGAGGTCGTTGCCCCAGAGGGTCTTGTCGTCGACGTTGTCCTTCGCCACCAAGGACACGGGCAGCTGGTCCTCCAGCCCGTCGGGCAGGGCGACGATGGTCGACCGGTGGTCGGTCGGGCCGGGCTTGAACGTCTTGCCGTCGACAGCGGCCTGCTACGAGCGCGAAACCTGGGCGACACGTAGAGGCATCCGATGATTCTCAAACATGACATCGGGGTTTTGGCCATATCTTCCCGGTATGGCCGATGAAATACGGCCGTTCATCGGATGTATAGTCCCCGAATCCCTGGACTCCTCGGCGCGCACGGCCTATAAATCCATCCCATGACCCCACGCGATGTGAACGCTCACACCCTCCATCGTTTCCCCCGCCGGACCGTGCACCTGGACTTCCACACCGGCCCCGACATCCCCGACGTGGGAAGGGACTTCGACCCCGCGGCCTTCGCCCGGGCCTTCAAGGACGCCCACGTCGACAGCGTCACCGTCTTCGCCAAGTGCCACCACGGCCACCTCTACTACGGGACCGACCGGCCCGAACGCCACCCGGGCCTCGCCCCCGGCCTCGACCTGCTCGCCGAGCAGGTCGAGGCCCTGCACGCCGAGGGCATCCGTGCGCCGATCTACCTGTCCCTCCAGGTCGACGAGTACGCCGCCCGCGAGCACCCCGAGTGGATCGCGCACGGCGAGGACCTGAAGCTCACCCGCTGGGCCGCCTCGGCGTTCGACGCGGCGTGGAACATCCTCGACATGTCCAGCCCCTACGCCGACTACTTCGCCGACCAGTTGGACGAGGTGCTGCGGCGCTTCGCGCCGGTGGACGGGATCTTCATCGACATGTGCTGGAACCAGCCCAGCGCGAGCCGCTGGGCGGTGGACGGCATGCGCCGCGAGGGGCTGGATCCGGCCGACACCGACCACCGCAACCGCTACGCGAACCTCGTCGCCCAGCGCTACATGGCGCGCTACTCCGCGATGGTGGAGAAGGCCCTTCCCCCGGACGCCGCGCAGGGCGCCTGGTTCAACGGCAGGCCGAAGACCGGTCTGCCCGAGGAGCGGCAGTTCATCCGGCACGTGGAGATCGAGGGGCTCCCCACCGGTGGCTGGGGCTACGCCTTCCTCCCGTACGTGAGCCGCTTCGTCCGCCCGATGGGTCTGCCCACCCTCAGCCACACCGGGCGGTTCCACGAGAGCTGGGGGGACAACGCCGCCCTCAAGCCCCGGGCGGCGCTGCTCTACGAGACCAGCCAGATGCTGAGCCAGGGGCTGACCAGCGGTGTGGGCGACGTGCTGCACCCGAGGGGCGTTCCCGCTCCGGCGGTGTACGAGCTCATCGGCTCGGCCTACGGGCACATCGAGGCGTGCGAACCGTTCCTGGACGGCGCCCGGGTCATCAGCGACGTCGCCGTGGTCGTCGACCCCGGCCTCGGCGACAACCCCGGCGCGAGCAACATCGGCGCCGTGCGTGCGCTGCAGCAGCTCCGGGCCCAGTTCGACGTCGTCCCGCCGACGGCCGATCTGAGCGGCTACCGCGCGGTCGTCGTGCCGGAGACCACGACGGTCGACGACGACCTGGCGGAGCGCCTGCACACGTACCGCCGGGCGGGCGGGGCCCTGCTGCTGGTCGGGCGGGCGCTCCTCAGGAACGGCTCCGAGCCCGCCCTTCCCGATCTCCCGGTCGAAGGCCTGGCACCCGCGCCGGCCGGTGAGGTCTTCCTCGCCTGCCAGGGCGTCCCCGGTGTCCCGGAGGGCTTTCCCGTCATCGGCCACGGCTCCCGGCTGACCGCCCGGGCGCTGCCCGGCGCGGAGGTCCTGGCCCGGGTGGTGGCGCCCTACTTCCCGCGCTCCTGGGACCGGTTCTGCGGCCACTCCTACACGCCCCCGGCCGACCCGACCGACGAGGCGGCCGTCGTGGTCGGCGACGGAGTGGCCGCGGTGACCGTGCCGCTGCTGGAGGCCTTCCACCTGCACGGCCTGGAGGCGTACCGCCAGCTGCTCGGCGCCGCCCTGGACCGGCTCCTGCCGGACCCGCTCGTCCGCGCCGGCGGGCCGGTCCACCTGGAGACCACCGCCAAGCGCACCGCCACGGGCACCGTGGTGCACCTGATCAGCTTCGTCCCGTCCCGGGAGACCCCGGAACTCGACCTGGTGCACGACCCCTTCCCGCTGGTCGACGTGCCCGTCGCCGTCCGGATCGCCACCGCCCCGCGCTCGGTGCGGCTCCAGCCGGCCGGGCAGGAGCTGCCCTGGGTGCACGACGGCGAGTACGTCCGCGTGCGGGTCACCACCGGGGAGGGCCACGCCATGGTCGTGGTCGAGCACGACTGACCACGAGGTACCGGCCCCGGGTCACCCGGCGGGCAGCAGCATCGGGTCCGTCATGATCCGGCGCACCGTCGTCAGCGCCGCGCCCAGCAGCGGACCGCGCCGCCCCAGCGCGGACGGGCGCAGCGCGTCCGGGTCCCAAGGCCGGACGGTGACCCGGGTGGCCAACTCGGCGCGCACGGACGGCAGTAGCCAGTCGGCGAGTTCGGCGTAGGCGCCGCCGAGGACGAGGGCGTCCGGGTCGATCAGCTCCACGGCGGACGCGAGGGCGAGGCCCAGGGCACGCCCCGCGCGGTCCAGCGCCCGCAGGGTGGGCTCGTGCCGGGCGGCCGCCCGCTCGGTGAGCGCCGCGACCGGGTCGCCCGGGCGGTGCTGCGCGAGGCCGGCCT
>NZ_JBEZGX010000130.1:0-5657 GCF_040650235.1 Kitasatospora sp. NPDC048722 | reverse complement strand
CGAGTCCGTGTTTTTTCTGGGGGGTCGTGCTGTTGTCGGTCGTTGGACGGGTCTGCGGCCCGCCCCCGGTCGGGGGTGGCCGGCCTCGATGCCGGGCGCCGCCGGTTTTCCGGCGGCGGATCGGTCTTCGGAGGGGTTATTCGATTGACCGCCGTCCACTTTCCGTCACATTGACGCAATCCGTACATGCCTTCGAAAGAAGGCAGCGGCCTACCGCCGCACGGCCCGGTATGGTCTGGGGTAACCGCAGACGCGGGGTAACGAAGTCCCCCCTCCGCGAGGAGTCCCCAACGTGCTGATCACCCACGACACCGAGTGCGCGCTGAACACGCTCGTCGAGCTGCTCAACACGGCGCCCGAGGTCTGCGGCACCGAGCTGCTGCCGGACGTGGCCGCGCTCGACGCCTTCGTGGTCCGCCAGGAGATCAGCGAGATCGACTCCCTCACCGAGGGCGACCTGCGCAGCGTGCAGGACCTGCGGTCGCGGCTGCGCGAGGTGTTCGGGACGGAGTCCACCGCGGCGGCGTCCGAACTGGTCAACTCGATCGTCGCGGCCGCCGGCACGACGCCCCGGCTGATCAACCACGACCACCACGGGTGGCACATCCACTACTTCGCCCCGCACGCCGCACTCGGCGACCTCTTGGCCGCAGAGCTGGGCATGGCGCTGGCGTTCATCTTCATGGCGGGCGAGAGCGAGCGGCTGCGCCGCTGCGAGGCGCCGGACTGCGCGCGCGTCTTCGTGGACCTCTCGCGCAACCGCTCCCGCCGCTACTGCGACAGCCGCACCTGCGGGAACCGGCTGCACGTCGCCGCCTACCGGGCGCGGCAGCGCTCGGCGGAGGCCGTGGCTTCCGCCTGAGGCCGCCCGCCGCACTCCCGGGGGCCGGTCAGATGCCGCGCTTGCGGAGGATCTCCTCGATGTCCGAGAAGTCGCCGAGGCCGTCGTCCTGCTTCTTCGCCGCGGCCTTCTTCGGCGCAGCGTCGGGCTGTGCCGCCTCAACCGCGGGCCGCTCCGGCGTCCGGGTCGCCGCTGGGCGGGCCTCCGGCGCCTCGACCGCGCCGCGGCGGCTCACGAACCGCGTGGTGAGCAGCAGGGCGACGGAGATGCCGAGCAGCACGATGCCGGTCCAGACGCGGGGGTCGAAGACCAGTTTGGTGGCCCACTTGCCGAACTCGTCGGCGATCGTGCGGGCCACCGGGAACAGGCCGGTCAGGTAGAGGCCTGCGGGCAGCAGGGCGACGGCGAACCAGCGGGTCGCGGAGAGGAAGCGGCGCCGGTAGGCGCGCAGGCCCGCGACGGCCACGCAGGCCACCGTGAGTGCGAAGCTGACGGCCGCGTTCAGCACGGCGGCGTCCGGTCGGATCGGGTCGTCCTGGTCATCGGTGCCTCCTGTCGCCGGCCCCTCGGGGCGCACCGCGGGGCGGCGCGGGGGCCCACTAGTGGAACACTGGGGGAATGATCGATGGTTCCCTTCCCCGTCTCGAGTTCTGGTGCGACCTCCAGTGCCCGGATTGCCGTACCGCCCTGGACGACGTACGGGCGCTTCGTGCGCAGTACGGCGACGCGCTGCCGGTGGAGGTGAGGCACTTCCCGCTGGAGAAGCACAGGTACGCCTACGCGGCCGCCGAGGCGGCCGAGGAGGCCTTCGCGCAGGGGCTGGGGTGGCCGTTCGTGGAGGCGCTGCTGGCCCGTGTCGAGGAGCTGGACGCGAAGGGGCAGCAGGTGCTGCTGGACGTCGCGCGCGAGGTCGGGGTGGACGCCGACGAGGTCGACACGGCGCTGATCGACGGGCGGCACATGCTGATCGTCGACGCCGACCAGGCCGAGGGCAAGGCGATCGGGGTGAAGGGCACGCCGACGTACGTGATCGCGGGGAAGCGGCTGGACGGCGGGCAGAGCCAGGACGGCCTGCGCGAGCGGATCGTCGCCGTCATCGAGGAGAAGAAGGCTTCCTGACGCATCGTCGGGTCACAGCGGCTTGCCGTAGAGGCGGTTGGTGACCCGGTAGCCGAGCGAGGCGTAGAGCCGGATGGCGACCTCGTTGACGGTGAAGACGTTCAGGCCGAGGGTGCGGACACCGGCGGCCAGGCACTCGCGTTCGGCGAGCAGCATCAGCGTCCGGCCGTGTCCCCGGCCCCGGTGGGCCGGGGACACCTCGACGACCATGACCCAGGCGAGCGGTTCGCCGTCCGGCAGGTCGCGCAGGTGGAGGTCCACCCAGAGCGAGCCGAGCGGCTCGGTGCCGACGTCGTCCCCCTCGCCGTGGAGGCGGCGCAGCGCGACGCCGGGGCTGTCGGCGCCCTGCGGGAGCAGGCGTTGGTGGTCGACCCCGGACTTGGCGCGGGACTGCTCCTCGGTGAGGCCCGACTCCCGCAGCGAGCGCACGTAGTCCTCGGCGGCCCGGCCGAGCCAGGCCGGGAACTCCTCGGCCCCGATCGGGCGGGCGGTGACGCCGGCCGGCAGGTCTGGGGGCGCGGTCAGGTGCTTGGCCAGGTTCCGCATCCGCTCGGTGTACCCGAGGGCGAGGGCGAGGCCGCGGGCGACCTGCGCGGACTCGGGGACGTCGATGTCCACGCGGGTGCAGCCCCAGCCGCGCAGCACCTCCTCCGCGGCCAGCGCGCCGAAGGTCCCGCGGCCCCGGCCGCGCCCTTCGCTGATCTCCAACTCGGCGATCTCTCCGAAGAGTTGGCTGCCGTGCGGGACGGCGGTGGTGCGCAGGGCACCGACCTGGCGGCCGTTGGCGCAGATCTGCCAGCGTCTGGTGCGGCCGCCTGCGGGGGTGGGCGTCTCGGGGCCCTCTGGGCGCAGCGTGGAGGTCATGTGGTGGTCCCTTCCCCACGCCGGGAGGGTTATCCGCCGGAGGCGGCTAACGGCACTAGCCCGCCGGAGGCGGCTAACGGCACGAGCCCGCCGGAGGCGACCAACGGCACGAGCCCGCCGGAGCGGGCTCACGGGTCGAGGTCGTCGCCGCTGCGCTCGGCGAAGACGGCCATGGCCTTGGCGGTGACCGGGCCGATCCCGGGCAGTTCGCGGTCGTCGACGCGGGTGACGGCCTGGACGTCGCGCAGGGTGGAGGTCAGGAAGACCTCCTCGGCGTCCTGGAGGGCCTCCAGCGGGAGGTCGGTCTCCTCGGCGCCGCACCACTCGACGACGAGGGCGCGGGTGATGCCGGCCAGGCAGCCGGAGGCGAGGGTGGGGGTGAGCAGGCGGCCGCCGATGACGACGAAGACGTTCGAGCCGGTGCCTTCGCAGAGCAGTCCGGCGGTGTTGGCGAACAGGGCCTCGGAGGCGCCGACGCGGTGGGCGGCGGCCAGGGCGACGACGTTCTCGGCGTAGGAGGTGGTCTTGAGGCCGGCGACGGCGCTGTGCTCGTTGCGGCGCCAGGGGACGACGGAGACGGCGGTGGTGTCGGGGCGGCGGTTCACGGGGCCGATGGCGGCGACGAGGGTGGCGCCGGAGTCTCCGCGCTCGGAGCCGAGGGGGGCGTTGCCGCCGGTGTAGGTGACGCGCAGTCGGCCGAGCGGCATCGGGTTGGCGGCGAGGACCTGGGCGCAGGCCTCGCGGACCCGGTCGTGGTCGGGGTCGGGCAGGCCGAGGCCGCGGGCGGAGCGGGTGAGGCGGTCGAGGTGGCGGGTGAGCGCGAACGCCCGGCCGTCGGCGGCCTTCATGGTCTCGAAGACGCCGTCGCCGGTGGTGAGTCCGTGGTCGAGGACGGAGACGGCGGCGTCGGCGGAATCGACGAGCGTGCCGTTGACCCAGCTCTTGGTGGGGGTGTGCATCGGGCGCTGCTCCTCGGGGGCGGTTCTTCGGCGGGTTCTGGGGGCTCTGCGGTCCTGCGGGTGCTGCGGCGTGTTCGCGGGTCTTCAGAGGGTCTCGCTGCCCGACGCTATCGCGACCAGGCGGGCGGCCTTCAGTTCGGTTTCGGCCCACTCGCGGTCGGGGTCGGAGCCCCAGGTGATGCCGGCGCCGGTGCCGAAGCGCAGCACGGGGACGGCGGGGTCGGTGCGGTCGATCCAGAAGGTGCGGATGCCGACGGCGAGTTCGGCCTCGCCCCGGTCGGCGTCGACCCAGCCGACGGCGCCGCAGTAGGGGCCGCGCGGGGCGGTTTCGAGGGCCTCGATGATTCGCAGGGCGCTGGACTTGGGTGCGCCGGTGACGGATCCGGGCGGGAAGGTGGCGCCCAGGAGCTCGGGCCAGCCGGCGCCGTCGCGCAGGGTGCCCTCGACGGTGGAGACGAGGTGGACGAGGCCGGGGTGCTTCTCGACGGCGCACAGGTCGGGGACGGTGACGCTGCCGGTCGCGCAGACGCGGCCGAGGTCGTTGCGGACCAGGTCGACGATCATCACGTTCTCGGTGTGGTCCTTGTCGAGGAGGTCGTCCTCGGTGCGGCCGGTGCCCTTGATCGGACCGGAGGAGACGGTGCGGCCGGAGCGGCGCAGGTAGAGCTCGGGCGAGGCGGTGGCGATCTCGACGCCGTGGTCGGGCAGCCGGATCGTGCCCGCGTAGGGGGCGGGGTTGCCGTGGGCGAGGAGTCCGGTGAGGGCGTCGACGTCGCTGCGGCCGGGGTCGGGCAGCGGCGCGGAGAGCACGCGGCAGAGGTTGGCCTGGTAGACCTCGCCGGCGGCTATGTGCTCGCGGATGCGGCGGACGCCCGCGGTGTAGGCGTCGCGGTCCAGGGAGCTGTGCCAGTCGCCGGCGTCCGGTCCGCGCCAGCCTGCGCCGGAGGGCGGGGCGGTGGCGGGGCGGACGTCCTCGAAGCGGGCGCAGGTGAGGCGGCCCTCGAAGTCGTAGGCCACCGCCCAGTAGCCGGCGGAGTCCAGCGCGGCCGGGTCCGAGGTGACGTCGCGCAGGCCGGTGGCGAGGCGGCCGCCGAAGCGGGCGAGCGGGGTCTGGGGGGCGGTGCGGCCGGACACGGTTCTCCTGCGCGGTGGTGCTGGGCGGCGGTGCCTGAAGTGTAGGTCGGGGACGCTCGACGGGCCCGGGGGCGTACGGCGGAACGACCGGGCGCGAGCGGCTTCCGGGCGTGCACCGAGTGCACGCTGCGGGAACGGATTTTTAGCTGGCCCGGGAATCCGCTAGAGTTCAACACGTCGCCAGGGAGCGCAGCCGAAGAAAAGCGGTGAAGACCCCGGGAGACAGGCGGACGTGGCTCAGTTGGTAGAGCATCACCTTGCCAAGGTGAGGGTCGCGAGTTCGAATCTCGTCGTCCGCTCGATGGAGAACAGTGTAAGATCGTTCTTCGAGTGTTGCCTGGTGGAGTGGCCGAGAGGCGAGGCAACGGCCTGCAAAGCCGTGTACACGGGTTCAAATCCCGTCTCCACCTCCAAGAGGATCGCCCGGTTCCGCCGGGAGAACCTCCCCGCGCGATTAGCTCAGCGGGAGAGCACTACCTTGACACGGTAGGGGTCACTGGTTCAATCCCAGTATCGCGCACGTCGGATCCTCCGGGGTCTGCTGCAGGAACGCCACACCAGGCGCGATTAGCTCAGCGGGAGAGCACTACCTTGACACGGTAGGGGTCACTGGTTCAATCCCAGTATCGCGCACGTCGGACCCTTCGGGGTCTGCTGCAGGAACGCCACACCAGGCGCGATTAGCTCAGCGGGAGAGCACTACCTTGACACGGTAGGGGTCACTGGTTCAATCCCAGTAT
>NZ_JBEZGX010000129.1:0-5701 GCF_040650235.1 Kitasatospora sp. NPDC048722 | reverse complement strand
GCCCCGACACCCGCCCTAGCTAGATCCGGCCCGGAGGGCTCGGCCACTCCCGGTGGGTGAGCGCGATCCATCCGAGCCAGGGCCGCTCGGAGCCGCGGATCTCCTCAGGGGTCGGGTGCTCGACCGCCTCGGCTTCCAGTGCCGCGTGGAGCGAGAAGGCGGGGTGGTCGAGATGCCCGTCGGGGACGGGCGCCGTGGGGAGGTGCTCGTGGTCCCGGTGGCCCGCTCCCGCGGCGCAACCGGCGAAGGGACCGCGCCGCGGGTCCATCAGCGCCCGGAGGTGGGGATCCGCGTGGTGGAGCCAGAACGTGCTCATGCCGAGCGAAGGGTCCATCGACAGGTACTCGAAAGCGCGCCAGAGGGAGGCCAGCCGCGCGACCGCCTCCGGATGGGCCCACCATTGAGGGCACCATGCGGAGCCGCTCCCCTCGGCAGGCCTGCGGACGAGGACGGTCAGGTACTCCTCCACGAACGCCGCCAGTGTGACGAAGATCAGCCCCTCGCCCGTCTGCTCCGCCTCGCCGGCGGGGCTCGGCTCCAGGAGGCCCTCCACGTCCGGCGCTCCCGCGCCGGTTGGTCCGTCCACCGTCATGTGCGTCCTTCCAGATCGAATTCGGGCCGCCATCGCACGACGGTCAGGTTGCTCACCGCCGGACGGCGGCCGAGCCTGCGCTCCAGCTGGTCCAAGGTCTCTGCGGCCGGAAACGGCGAACCGTCCGGGAAGTTGCGTCGGCCGCCGTGGAGGTCGCGCAGGATGGCGAGCGACTCCCTGGCCGGGGGGATCCCTTCCAGGTGGTGCCGGGCGTTCCCCGGGGCGGCGGTGAGCAGACAGATCGCGGCCCACTGGCCGAGGAGGGCGGCCAGCCAGGTCCGGGTCCCCGCCGAGGCCGCGTCCGGCAGGCCCCGGACCACGTCCGTCGCCTGCCGGACCGCGTGAAGTGCGCGGCGCCGGTCCCCGAGCCGCTGGTACACGTGGGCGAGGCTCGACCACGCTCCGGCCACGTCGGCGAGGCCGTGTCCCGTGCTGTCGTCCACGAGGCAGACCCGAACTGCGAGAGCCTCGCGCGAGGCCGTCAGCGCCCTGGGGAGATCGTCGGCGAGCAGCAGGAGCCGGACCAGCCTCTCCAACGCGTGCGCGTGGTCGGCGCGGTAGGCCTCGGGATACCTCCGGGCCCAGCGCCGCTGGATCTCTTCTGCCTCGGCTGCCCGGTCCGTAGCAATGCGCAGGCCACCGGGCACCTCTGCCAGCCGGTCCGCCAGCACGCCCAGCGACCAGGCCAAGAACTCGTCGGCACCGGTCGGGTCGACCGCGTGGAAACGACGGTAGTACTGGACGGCTCCCTCGGCTGCGGCCACGGCCAGCCGGTGCCGGCCCAGCTCGGCCTGGGCGTCGGCCAGGACGGCGAGCGAACGGGCGAAGGCGTGGTGGTACCGGTCCGGCTCCCGGGAGATCAGAGCGGTCCGGAGGCGGACGGCCTCCTCAAGAGCGCGGTCGGCCTCGGCGGCACGGCCGACGTCCCGGTACGCGAAGGACAGGTTGTGCAGCACCGAGGCGATCTGTGCGTCGCGATCCTTCCTGCTGGCGGGGAGGGCACGCACGATCGCTAGGGCCTCCAGCTGGGTCGCCAACGCGGCTTCCGGGTCGCGGTGCCTCTGGTTGTACGCGAGGGCGTGTAGCGAGGAGGCCAGTGCGGGAGCGTACGTGTCCCGGTCGGCCGCGGCCAGTGCCCGGCGGAGGTCCACCGCCTGCCGAACCCACTCGTGCACCCCACCCGGCGCCTGGTCCGCGACGGAGTAGTACCAGCGTTGGTGCCACGCCCACGCCAGGTCCGCCTCACGGGTTCGCCGACAGACCTCGTCCTCCCCGGGCTGCGGTAAGAGGAAGGCGTCCACCAACCGCTCGGCGGCCCAGGCACCGAACCTCGCCACCGGCGGCAGGTTCCAGTCGGGCAGGGCTGCGTAGCATCCCCGTAGTGCCTCCGTGTGCAGCCCGCCGATCTCGTCCGCCGTGGTCTCCAGCCGCCCGAACAACTCGGCGCCGGCCGTGAACCGGTCGGCCCTGAGGTGTCCGAGAGCGCCCCGGACCAGAGTGACCAGGAGTTGCTCCTGCTGCTCCGCGGTGGCCCCGGTGAGCACGGCCGGAAGGAAGCCCTCGTGCCCCTCCGCTGCTCGCCAGCCGAGGTACTCGGCGAGCCGGTCCGGCTGGAGCTGGCCCCAGAACCGGCCGGGTGGGGGCGGGTAGAGGTTCCGCAGCAGCAGGGCGATCTCGCCCAGGAGGTGTCCGGGAAGTTCCGGGACGCGGGACAGGGTGTCCAGAGCTTCCGTGCGGCTGGCGGCGCCGCAGAGGGTGGCGGCGGCGACCGCCCGTTCCAGCTTCTCGCCGAGAAGATCGACCCGGTAGGCGGGCGCGGACCAGGCCCAGTAGGCCATCTCGTGGTCCAGGAGCTGCTGCTCCAGCGGGGCGCCCCGGGATTCGGCGGACCGGCGGGTGCCTGCGTCGAGCAGCGCGGTGAGCGCAGCCATCTGGAGATCGAGGGGTGTGCCGTAGCGGTCCGCGTCGATGTCCGGTGGCGGCGGCAGGGTCTCGGCCAGGTCCGCCCACCGGGTGGTCCCACCAGCCGCGTCGCGTGGGACGGGGTACTGGTGGAGCAGGTCCAGGCAGGCGCCGAACCGCCGGGCACTCTCGCGGTGGGCGGCCCGCCGGTCGATCGTGGTGGCGGCGATCGGCCGGAGTTCGACGACCGGGGCGTAGCTCAGGGCCGTCCGCACGTCGGCGTCGGCGCGCATGGGGTCCTTGTTCCAGGCCCCCGGGGCCCTGGCGATCAGCAGGAGCCGGATCCTGGGGCGGTGCAGGGCGCGTCGATGGGCGTGCCACAGGAACTCGCGCATCTCTTGTGGGCGCCCCTCGGCGTAGTCGACGACGAGCAGGAGGTCATGACGGAGTTCGGTGAGCAGGGACAGCCCGTCCGTGGCATCGCCGGCCGCTGGCCGGTCCAACAGGCCGGCCACCCAGCCCCGGCGGTGCATGTCCAGGACCAGCTCCCTAGCCAGCCGGCTCTTGCCCAACCCGCCGGCGCCGGCCAGGATCCGGACCGACACCAGGTCAGGGTCCTCCTCGCACCAGGCGACCAGCTGCCGCTTCTCCTCAGCACGCCCCCGGAACGGCACGACCTCGGCCTCGGCCCGCAGCAGCATGGAGGGTGACAGGACGGTCCGGTCGGACGCGAGGGGCGCGAGCAGTCGGGCCGGTTCCGCGGGCTCCAGCAGCGGATCGACGCCGGTGGCGGACCGGAGGGCGGCGCGAAAGGCCGGTTCGGCGAACAGGTCCGCCACCCGGGTGGCACCGAGCCGGCTGCCACCGTCGGGTCGGCGATCGTGACACACGACCCCGATCAGCAGATCGTTGTGGAAGACGGCGGCACCTGACATCCCGCCCCAAGGGCTCACCTGCTCGGCGCCGCCCGTGCGCAACGGGAAGGTGACACCGTGGATCTCGTACCGGCGTCTGCGAGCGCCGGTACCGGGGTGGATGTGACCGGAAAGCTGTTCGATGTCACGGCCGCGGTCGTCGCGCTGTATCCGGGGGAATCCTAGGGCGACGACCTCGCGGCCGGACAGCTCGGTCACCAGGGTGCCCCAGCGGACGGCGGGATCGGAGGGGGCCGGGAGTGGAGCCGCCGTCAGGCGTAACAGTGCCGCGTCCACGTCGTCGTCATAGCGGATCCAGACGATCTCCGCGGACAGCCGCTCAGTCGAGAGCCCGGCAAGCTCCACAGTGACGGGCCCGTCCGACGGGTCGCCCTGGCCGTTCACCACATGGGCGGCGGTGAGGACCAGCCCGGGGGCCACCAGATAGCCCGAGCCGTGGACTGCGCAACCCGGCCCGGCACCTGTCCGAACATGTGCGACGCGCCGTAAGGACAACGGATCCCCCGTCTCTCCGTTCTCGCTCCCGCCGGAGCGGACGCCTTCAGTCCTCGTCGAGGTCCAGGATCTCGACGTCGCCGCCGTCGGCGGTGTGCGGGTGGAGGGTCAGGGAGATCCGGTGGGTACCGCGTTCGGTGCGCTCGGCCTTGCCGTTGGCGCCGAGGACGCCGAAGCGGAGTTCACCGCCGCCGCCCCGGGTGCGGGTGAGCTCCAGCTCGAAGTCGACCGTGATGTCGCCGATCTCGAAGCGAACGGGTGAACTGCCCGCCCTCCGCCGCGCCTCGACGATCTGCCTTCGCAGCAGGTCCACCGCATCGGCGAGGTCCAGCCAGTCCCCGTTCGGCTCCGCCAACGTCGCCACCCCTTCCTCGGTTGTCCGTGAATCTGATGCAGACACAGGAGTTCTGATTGTGCATCAGTAACGTCGACTGCGGACCTGATTCCAGGTCATCCACGGAAGTTGCCGCGCGAGAGCGGCCTGTCTACGTCGCGGTCGCCGCTGCGCGTGTCCGGACGGCCGGATACGCTCCCGATCACGGAGATGGAAAACGACGCGCTAGGAATTGATGCGGGGTCACAGGCGCCGGGCTGCGCGGAGTGCGGCGCCGAACTGCGTACCACCGGCCCGGGTCGGCGCCCGGTCTACTGTGGCCGGGGCTGTTCCTCGAAGGCGTACCGGCGCCGGCGGGCGGAGCACCAGCAGGACGCCGTCGTCGACGCGCTTGTTACCTCGCGCGTCGAAATCCCGGCCACTGGCGAGGCCGGCCACCGCGAGCTCCTGGAGCTCGCCGCCGCCATGAAGCGCAGTGCCGCCCGCTTCCTGGAGAACCTGGAACGAGCCCGCCGCGGCGAGGGAGACGACCCGCGCTGCAACCAGGCCCTCGCACTGCTGGAGACCAGCCTCACCGGCGCCACCGGGCGGATGATGCGCAAGGCCCACGTACTGCGCTACGAGATGACCTCCGCCTGGCTCCGCACCGAGCAAGACCACACCGCAACGTCCGCCCCCGAGCCTGCCGCCCCGCTTGATTCCCCGCGCGTCGAAACCGACGGCCCGGCCGTCAACGTTGATCCCACCCCGCCACCGACCACCACCGAGCCGGGAGATCGGCGAGGGTCTGGAGCGTGCCGAGCGCACCCGCCCGATCCCGCAGTCCGTCCAGGCCCGGATGCGCCTCCTGCTCAAGGCGCCAAGGGCTCCACCAAGAAGCTCGCCCAGGACCTCAGCGTCTCCCAGCGCACCGTGCAGCGCTGGCTCAAGGGCCAGGGCACCCCCAAGCCCGCCGCCGCGAAGGCCATCGAACAGAAAGTCCGCGCCAGTTGGCAGCCGCGGGTGAAGCAGCGGGTGCGTCGGGCGGCCGAGCAGAACGGCTTCGTGCTAACCCTCAGCGGCACCTTCGGCTTCAGCTCGGCGGCCGGTTCCACCGACGACCCCCGCCCGCGCATCATCACCCACAAGATGCCCGGCTCGGTCGCCCAGCGCCTCTACGCCGCCCGCGACGCCGGGGAGAGCCAGGAGGAGCAGGAGAAGATCCTCGCCGAAGCCCTGCGCTACGAGTACTTCAAGGACGGCGGGCACCGCGCCCGCGGCCTCAACGTCGAGCTAAACGACATTGCCTGGATGGACCTGGAGGGCCTCTAGGCTCCTTCGGCCGCCTACGTGTCGCCGAGTTGGAAAGTCCAGGCCGTCCCGCGCGGCCTGGACTTTCCGAAGCTCTCGCTGGAGGCGATGGCGACCCCTATGAGGTCGCAGCATTAGGGTGCGTATCGGGCT
>NZ_JBEZGX010000128.1:0-5887 GCF_040650235.1 Kitasatospora sp. NPDC048722 | reverse complement strand
CGGCCCGACTCCGCCCGGGTGCTCCTGGTGCACAGCGGGCCCGAGCGTCTGCTCCGCGGCGACCCGCGACACCTCGACCAGTCGGCCCTGGCCCCGCTCGGACGCGGCCAGTTCACGGCGCCGGAACGCTTCCTCCCACTGCTCGGGCGCACCTTCACCCACGTCACCCCCTGGATCCGCACGGTCTACGTCCAGCACACGGCGCCCCGGCCCGTTTCTCCTCATGTCGCGCACTGGGTGCGGCCGTTGACCCCGCCGGACGTACCGTGGTTCGAGCGGTTCGCCGCGCGCTCCACACCGCCGGGGCCGACGTCCGGCCCGCCGCACTGGCTGGCCAGGACCTGGGGCGGGCACCCGGGCCTGGCCTCGGGCGGCTTCGCCTGGGGCGCGTTCCTGGGACCCTGTCTGGCCGCGGTGGCCTGCGGGTACCTCGTCGGCCGCCGGCACCTGGACATCGCCGTCGCCACCGATCCGGCGTTCCGCCGACTGGACCTCGCCCTCGCCTGCGTGACGGCCGCCACCGACGCCGCGCGCGACGCGGGCCTGACCCCGACCTGGGCCGCCTCCCGGGTGAACCTGGCGAGCCGGGCCCTGGCCGTGGCCGCGGGCTTCCGCCCCGTCCGCGACGAGGTCGTGTACTGGACCGGCCCCGCCCTCGCCCGTTGAGGACTCGGCCTCCACCGATGACCCGTCGTTGTAAGAGGAGCCGCCAGGACCGGATCCCCGGACGGCACGGTTCCCAGTGTCAGCCCGCCCACGGGGGGCGCACCGTGCCTCCTAACCGGGGTTTGCCGCTGCGGCTCGGCGGAGGCCGAACACGAAGGTCGTGCCACCGCCGGGGGTGCTCTCGACGGTCAGCTCACCGCCCATCGCCTCGGTGAAGCCCTTGGCGACGGTCAGTCCGAGCCCGACGCCGGCGACCCGCCCGTCGGCCCCGTGGCGGCTGCGGTGGAACGGCTCGAAGAGGTGCTCGCGTTGCCGGTCGCCGATGCCGGGGCCGTGGTCGACCACCCGCACGTCCACCCGCTCCGCCACGACGCCCGCGTCCACCCGCACCGGGGCGCCGGGCGGTGACCAGGTCTGCGCGTTGGCCAGGACGTTCGCCAGCGCCCGCTCCAGCAGGCCGGCATCGGCCTCCACCGGCGGCAGAGCCTCCGGGAGGTCGAGGACCACCGGGGCGCCGGCGAGCGGGAGGCTGCCGACCGCCGCGACCAGGACGTCCGCCACGTCGGTCGGCCAATAGGTCACCGGCACCCGCCCGGCCTGCAGGCGGCTCAGGTCGAGCAGGTTGGCGACCATGCGGTTCAACCGGTCCGCCTCGGCGTCGATGATCGCCGAGAAACGGCGGACGTCCTCCGGCGGCCAGTCGACATCGTCGGAGCACAGGCTCGACGCCGACGCCTTGATCCCCGCCAGCGGCTCACGCAGATCATGGGCCACGGCCTCCAGCAGGGTGGTGTGCAGGGCGTCGGTACGGGCGAGCTCCTGTGCCGACGCCGCTTGCGCGGTCACCCGCTGCAACTCCCGGAGCAGGCGCAACTGGGTCACGAAGGGGCCGAGCAGCCGGGTGTTCTCCTCGCTCAGCGCCGGGCCGGCCAGCACCAGGACGGCGCCGGCGTCCAGCTCGGCCGCGAACGCCGCGTCCTGCGGCCGGCCCGGCAGCGGCCCGCCCGCGGTCGTGTCCGGCCGCCAGCCCTGGCCGTCGCGCACCAGGATGCCCGCCGCGAACAGGCCGAACGCCAGTCGCAGCCCCTCCAGCAGCTCGGGCAGCGCGCGTTCCCCGTCCTGCACCGACTCCCCCGCCAACCGGGCGAGCGCCTGCGCCTCCGCACGGGCGCGGGTCGCCTGCTGGGAGCGGCGGGCCAGCCCGTCGATCAGGTGGCTGATGATCCCGGCGACCACCAGGAACACCGCCAGGACGGCGGCATCCGCCGCCCGCTCGATCACCAGGCTGTGCCAGGGCGTCGTGAAGAACCAGTCCGCGGCCACCACCGAGGCCACGGTGGTGGCCGCGGCCGGTGCGAGCCCTCCCAGACGCGCGACCCCGGCCACCACCAGCAGCAGGCACAGCAGCACGCCGGACAGCCCGAGCGATCCGCGAAGCGGCGACAGCGCGCTCGCCACCACCACCGCGCCCAGCGGACCGAGCACCCAGCCGGACCAGCGCCGCCGGGCGGTGACGAAAGCGGGCCGGCGCGGACGCGGCCCGCGCGGCAGCGCCAGCAGATCCGGCCCGGGCGGCGGCAGCACCCGGACGTCGATCGGACCGGCCAGCCGGATCACCCGGTTGATCACCGAACCGCTGACGAACTCCCGCAGCCGCGAGCGGCCGGTCGGCCCGAGCAGGATCTGCGTGGCGCTCTCCGTCCGGGCGAAGTCGACCAGGGCCCCCGCCACGTCGTCGCCGGTGATCTCGACATAGGTGCCGTGCAGCTCGCGAAGCAGCACGCGTTGGCCCGCCAGGGCGGGCGGCTCCCGCTGGACGCTCCCGTCGTCCGCACGGACGTGCACGCCGATCAGGTCGCCGTGCACCCGGGTGGCCGTCCGCGCGCCCCGCCGGATCAGGTGCTCGCCCTGCGGCGCGCCGTTCAGCGCCACCATGATCCGCTCCTTGGTCTCCCACGGCGCCCGGATGCCGTGCCGGGCCCGGTAGTCGGCCAGCTCCTCCTCCACCCGGTCCGCCAGCCAGAGCAGGGCCAGCTCCCGCAGCGCGCCGAGGTTCCCGGCCCGGAAGTAGTTGTCCAGCGCCACGTCGACCCGGTCGGCCGCGTAGACGTCGCCCTGCGCCATCCGGGTGCGCAGTGCCTCGGGACTGAGGTCCACCAGCTCGATCCGGTCGGCGGCCCGGACGACCTCGTCCGGGATCTTCTCCCGCTGGACGACGCCGGTGATCTGCTCGACCACGTCGTTCAGGCTCTCCAGGTGCTGGATGTTCAGGGTCGTCGCCACGTCGATCCCGGCGTCCAGGAGATCCTGCACGTCCTGCCAGCGCTTGCGATTCCGGCTGCCCGGGACGTTCGTGTGCGCCAGCTCGTCCACCAGCGCGAGCGCGGGCCGGCGGGCGAGCAGGGCGTCGAGGTCGAGCTCGGTCAGCTCGATCCCCCGGTACGGCACGCTGCGGCGCGGGACCACCGGCAGGTCGGCCAGTTGCGCCTCCGTCCCCCGGCGGCCGTAGGTCTCGACGAGGCCGACCACCACGTCCAGCCCGCCGTCGCGCAGCCGACGGCCCTCGGCGAGCATCGCGTAGGTCTTCCCGACCCCCGGCGCCGCTCCCAGGTACACCCGCAGCTTCCCCGTCACCGCCGAACTCACCGCCTCACCGGGCCGAGCACCTCCGCAGATCCATGGTCCCCCGGTGCGGGCGCAGCGCACGGCCGCAGCGGCAGACGGACGAGCGACCGAGGACGCCCAGACGCTCTGATCCGGTGAACTGCCGAACCAGCCCGTCGGCCGGGGCACCGTCATGGGCCGCGGGCTCTCGGCGTACTCTCCCATCAGGTGCCCGGCAGTGCTTCGCGCTGACCTGACGAAGGAATGCCCTTACGGCCCCGATTGCTCCTCTTCTCTGCCCCAGCGAGGTCGGCGCGACCGCAGCGCCACGACCGCACCGCCCAGGAGCACGAGGGTGCCCAGGAATCCGGACACCACCAGCTCGGCCGTTCCGGGCGTGCCTGACCAGGCCCACCTCACGGCATTGGTCATCCAGGCCGTGATCACGCCACTGGCGAGCCAGAGCGTACGGCGCCCGGCCCTCCGGTCACGAGGAGGTATTTGGGGGAGCAGGTCGTCCGGTGGTGGGACCGGCCCAGCCCAAGCCGGCCATCCTGGTGGCGCCCACGGCGGCGCCAGGCGACCCGCGGCCCGGCCGTCCGCCCACTCGACCGGGGAGGCCGCTTCTGGTCCCAGGTCGGGGTTCCGCATGAATTCTGCCCGGCGTCGGGCGGTCGGGGCCGCGTCCCGGACCAGCACGGTCCAGGAACCGGACCCGACCGCCGGCCGGTGCTCCACCGGCCGGTAGCCGTACAGGTACGCGACCCACAGTTCGCGCCGGAACTCCGTGCCGGTGCTGGTCGTCGACACGACCACCCTCGGCCTGCCGTCGAGCCGGTCGGCCAACCAGGTGTAGTCCATGACCCCGATGGAACCAGCTCCGTGAAGCCCGGAATGTGCCTTTGACGGCATACTGACGCGCTCGCCCCCTGGCACCACCGGTCGACTCCCGGTTCCTGGCAGGGATCTAAACGGCAATGATGCTCTTCCTCTGTCCTGGCCCCGCAGCTTCCGGGAGCGGGGGGATCGCTTCCCCCACCATGGATCAAGATCACCGCATGACCTTGGTCTGCACAACCCCTAGTCTGCCTCGTTGAGTTCGACGAACTGCTCCACATGCGAGCAGGTCGGGCACCGGTACGAGATGACCGATCCCGATCTACGCTGCCCGTTCCAGAGCTCACGCAGGAAGCGGCCTTCCTTCAGACCGGATATCCACAGGGGGACGCTCCCGTGGCCGGTCCCGTTGGTGTGCATGAAGCCCTGTTCAAGGCCGATCGTGCCGCAGTGAGTGCACCGCATGTCTGCCGCGTCCGTCATGGCGGGAGTCCATTGCTCCGTAGAAAGCTCGGTGAGGGGTATTGGTCGGACTGCCTTGAGTGAGGCGCCTTCGTAGGTCCAGCCGTACGGCTCAGCCTCTCGTTGTACCCGGGCGCGTACGACTCCGGCCTGTCGATCAGGTCCTCGCAGTCGGCGAAGTCGCCGTGGTACTGGAATGCCGAGAGGCGCGCGACTCGGGGAGTGGTCCAGCTGCCGCCCGTCGCGCCGTCTCCGACGCGCCAGATTTCCCACGACAGCCGTACCGCCCGTGGCAGCGCCGCGCGCCCCCTCATCCTCTGTTTCACTGGCCGCCGAAGCTCCCCGGATCAACCACCCGGGGCGGGATTCGGCAAACGGTTCGCCGCCCGGCCCCACGCCTGGGACGGCGAACCGCTTCCTCGCAGATCACGATAGGTGCGGTCGAACGTCCGCCCGCCTGCCCTGACGCACCCTTGACATCGCCGACGGTCGCCTTGACGCAGTATTGGCGCCGCAGGTCACGGCTGGAACCGGTAGCCGATCCCGGGCTCGGTGATCAGGTGGCGCGGCCGGGCCGGATCGGGTTCGAGCTTCCGGCGCAGGCTGGAGAAGTAGACCCGCAGGTAGTTGCCGTGGTTCGCCGCCTCCGGGCCCCAGACCTCGGTCAGGATCTGCTTCCCGGGCACCAGCCGCCCCCGGTTGGCGAGCAGCAGTGCGAGGATTCTCCACTCGGTCGGGGTCAGCCGGACCGGACCGTCCGGACCGGTGATGACACCGGCGTCGAGGTCGACGGCATGCTGCCCGACCTGCACCGACCGTGAGGGCGCCAGTTCGGCGGGCCGACGCAGCACGGCCCGGAGCCGGGCCAGCAGCTCGCTCATCTGGAACGGCTTGGTCACGTAGTCGTCCGCGCCCGCGTCGAACGCCCGGAGCTTCTCCTCGATCACGGTCCGCCCGGTCAGCACGATGATCGGCACGGCCAGCGTCGAGCGGATGCCGTGGATCACGTCCACCCCGTCGAAGTCCGGCAGTCCGAGGTCCAGGACGACGGCGTCGGGCGGCGCCTGGCCTGCCGAGTCCAAGGCTTCCTGGCCGGTGGCCGCGGTGAGCACCGAGTAGTGCCCGGCCTGGAGACCGATGCGCAGGGTGCGCAACAGCGCCGGCTCGTCGTCGACGACGAGGATGTGGCTCACCGGTCCACACTCCTCTCCAGATGAAGGGTGCCGGGCTCCTCCCGAGTGGCTGCTGAGGGCAGGGTGAGCAGCATCGTGGTGCCGCCCCCGGGGGTGTCCTCGACCTCCAGGCTGCCGCCCATGGC
>NZ_JBEZGX010000127.1:0-6337 GCF_040650235.1 Kitasatospora sp. NPDC048722 | reverse complement strand
TCAACCCCGGCACCGCCTACACCACCAGCGCCAACTTCTCCTACAGCGGCACCAACACCGCCCCCACCACCTTCACCGTCAACGGCACCCCCTGCCGCGGTGCCAACCAGCCCCCGACCGTCTCGCTCACCTCCCCGGCCGCGGGGCAGACCTTCACCCCGGGCTCCACCGTGACGGTGTCCGCCGCCGCGGCCGACGCCGACGGCACCGTCGCGAAGGTCGAGTTCTACGCCTCGACCCCGGGCGGCACCAACACCCCGATCGGCACGGCCACCACCGCGCCCTACACCGTCGGCTGGGCGAACGTGGCGGCAGGCGACTACTCCGTCATCGCCGTGGCCACCGACGACGCCGGTGCCACCACGACGTCCGCTCCGGTCGCGATCAAGGTGGCCGGGCCGAGCGTCCTGGTCAGCCCGGCCGCGCTCGCCGTCCAGCAGGGGAGCACCGGCACCTTCACCGTCGCGCTCTCCCAGGCGCCGACCGCCAACACCACGGTGACGGTGGTCCGTTCGGGAAACGACCCGGACCTGACCGTCACGTCCGGCGCCGCCCTCACCTTCACCCCCGCCAACTGGAACGTTCCGCAGACCGTCACCGTCGCGGCCGGCACCGACGCCGCCCAGGTCGGCGGCACCGCCACCTTCACCGCCTCCGCGACCGGCTTCGGCTCCGGCGCCGTCACGGTGACCGAGGCGGCGAAGACGTCGGGCTACGACCGGTACTTCCTGGACCTCTACAGCAAGATCAAGAATCCGGCGAACGGGTACTTCAGCCCGCAGGGCATCCCGTACCACGCGGTGGAGACCCTGATCGTCGAGGCCCCGGACTACGGCCACGAGACCACCTCCGAGACGTACAGCTACTGGCTCTGGCTGGAGGCGGACTACGGCCGGGTCACCGGCGACTGGACGGGCTTCAACAACGCCTGGACGAGCCTGGAGACCCACCTGATCCCCAGCCATGCCCAGCAACCCGGCCAGAGCACCTACAACCCGGCCAAGCCCGCCCAGTACGGCCCCGAGAAGGCCCAGCCGGACCAGTACCCGGCCAAGCTGAACGCCGGCGTGCCGGTCGGCAGCGACCCGCTCTCCGCCGAGCTGAGCAGCGCCTACGGCAGCGCGGACGTGTACGCCCCGGCATGGCTGCTGGACGCCGACAACAAGTACGGCTTCGGGCAGTGCGAGGACGGCACCGGCAGGCCCAGCCTGATCAACACCTTCCAGCGCGGCCCGGAGGAGTCGGTCTGGGAGACCGTGCCGCAGCCCGACTGCGACCTGTTCAAGTACGGCAACAGCAGTTCCGGCTTCCTCAGCCTGTACAACGACGGCGGCGGCTCGTTCAGCAAGCAGTACAAGTACACCGACGCGCCCGACGCCGACGCCCGGCTGGTCCAGGCGGCCTACTGGGCGGAGCAGTTCGCGACGTCGCAGGGCAAGAGCGCGGCCATCACCGCGACCCTGGCCAAGGCCGCCAAGCTCGGCGACTACCTGCGCTACTCGCTCTACGACAAGTACTTCAAGCAGGCGGGCAACTGCCTCGGCTCCACCGCCTGCCCGGCCGGCACCTCCAAGGCGAACGAACAACTCGGCCTTCTCACATGGTACTTCGCCTGGGGAGGGGCGGCCGACGGCGGCTGGTCGTGGCGGATCTCCGGCTCCACCGCCCACCAGGGCTACCAGAACCCGATGGCCGCCTGGGTGCTCGCCAACGACCCCGGCCTGAAGCCGCTCTCGCCGAGTGGCGCCGCCGACTGGGCGGACAGCCTGGACAAGCAGCTCCAGTTCTTCCAGTGGCTGCAGTCCACCGAGGGCGGCATCGCCGGCGGCGCCACCAACAGCTGGGGCGGGAACTACGGCGACGACGCGGCGCCGCCGGCGGGCGACCCGACGTTCTACGGCCTGTACTACGACTGGCAGCCCGAGTACCACGATCCGGCATCCAACCAGTGGTTCGGGTTCCAGACCTGGTCGATGGAGCGGTTCGCCGAGTACTACTACACCACCGGCGACGCCCGGGCGAAGGCCATCCTCGACAAGTGGGTGCCGTGGGCGATGTCCGTCTCCAAGGCCGACCCGGCCACCGGCACCCTGACCACCCCCGACAAGCTCTCCTGGACGGGCGCGCCCGACACCTGGAGCGTCACCGGTCCCGGGAGCAACGCCGGGCTGCACGTCACGGCGAGCGGCACCGCCACGGACGTCGGCGTGGCCGGCTCGCTCGCCAAGACCCTCACGTACTACGCGGCAAAGTCCGGCAGCAGCAGCGCCAGGACGTTCGCCCAGAACGTCCTGGACACCCTGCACGCCAAGTACACCGACGGCCTGGGTTACTCGGCCGCCGAGACCCGCGCCGACTACAGCCGCTTCACCCAGGCGTACTCGCCGACCACGCACCAGGGCCTGTACGTACCGCCCGGCTGGACCGGCACCTACCCGGACGGCACCAGGATCAGCTCGGCCAGCAACACCTTCCTGTCCATCCGCCCCTGGTACACCAGTGACCCGCAGTGGTCCAAGGTGCAGAGCTACCTCGACGGCGGCGCCGCGCCGGTCTTCAACTACCACCGGTTCTGGGCCGAGGCGGACATCGCCACCGCCTTCGACACCTTCGCCCAGCTGTTCCCGACGGTGAACCCGGGCGGCTGAGCGGACCCCGGCCTCGGCCCCGGCCCCCGGCTCCGCGCACGCACGCGGAGCCGGGGGCCGGGACACGGCCGCGCCGACCGCCGGGCCACCACCTTTCCGAAACATCGTCGAAACTTTCAACCGCGTATTGACGGGTCCCGCACACTCCGAGTTGTCTAGCCACGGGAGCGCATCCCCACCGGACGCCGTCCGCCGGACGGCTGCCGCGGCGCTCCCGATCCCGGACCGACGGCGCACCGCCGTCATCGCTCGTGCGCAACCACCCCGCCCGCATCGCGGGTGTGTGCCACCCCCTGGAGCGACATTGGAGGGCGACCGTGCCTCTCGGAAAGATCCTGATCAGGCCTCACCACGCCGTGATCGCTGCGCTGGTGCTCGCGCTGCTGCTCGCGACCGGCGCATCGCTTGCCACGCCCCCCGCCGCGGCGGCCGGCAGCACGCTGAAGGCGGCGGCGGAGGCGGACGGCCGGTACTTCGGCACCGCCCTGACGGACGGCGACCTCGGGGTCGCCGGTGAAACCGCCGTCGCCGGAGCGCAGTTCGACATGCTGACCCCGGGCAACGAGATGAAGTGGGACGCCACCGAACCGTCCCCCGGCTCGTACGACTTCGGGCCGGGCGACCGGCTCGTGCAGTTCGCCCGCTCGCACGGCATGCGGGTGCGCGGCCACAACCTGGTGTGGCAGAACCAACTTCCCTCCTGGGCGCAGAACCTGCCGCTGAGCCAGGTGCGCTCCGCCATGGAGGCACACATCACCGCCGAGGCGACCCACTACAAGGGACAGGTCTACGCCTGGGACGTGATCAACGAGCCCTTCAACGGCGACGGCTCCCTCGTCCAGGACGTGTTCTACCGGGCCATGGGGTCCGGCTACCTCGCCGACGCGCTGCGCACCGCGCACGCCGCCGACCCGGGAGCGAAGCTCTACATCAACGACTACAACATCGAGGGCGAGAACGCGAAGAGCAACGCGCTCTACAGCCTCGCCCAGTCGCTGCTCGCCCAAGGGGTCCCGCTGGGCGGCATCGGGCTCGAGAGCCACTTCATCCTCGGTCAGGTCCCGGCCGACCTGCAGGCGAACATGCAGCGGTTCGCGAACCTGGGCCTGGACGTGGCCGTCACCGAACTGGACGACCGGATCCAGCTCCCCGCCTCGGGCACCGCCCTTCAGCAGCAGGCCGCCGACTACGCCGCCGTGGTGCGGGACTGCCTGGCCGTCTCCCGCTGCGTGGGTGTGAGCCAGTGGGGCGTGGACGACGCGCACTCCTGGATCCCCGGCACCTTCCCCGGAACCGGCGCCGCCACCATGTACGACGGCAACGACCAGCCCAAGCCGGCCTACGACGCGGCGCTCTCCGCCCTCGGCGGTTCCAGCTCCGGGGGCGGTGGCACCACGGGCGAGCTGCACGCGGTCGGCGCGGGCAAGTGCCTGGACGTGCCGAACAGTTCGACCGCGGCGGGCAGCCAGGTGCAGACGTACAGCTGCTGGGGTGGCGCCAACCAGATCTGGACGCACACCCCGGGCGACGAGCTGAGCGTCTACGGCGGCGCCGGCCGGATGTGTCTGGACGCCTCCGGGCAGGGCACGAGTTCGGGCACCAAGGCCGTCGTCTGGCCGTGCAACGGCCAGACGAACCAGCAATGGCACATGAACGCGGACGGTAGCGTCACCGGGGTCCAGTCCGGCCTGTGCCTGGACGTGTCCGGCGCGTCCACCGCCGACGGCGCCCCGGTCCAGCTGTGGAGCTGCAGCGGCCGCGGCAACCAGCAGTGGACGCTCGGCTGACACCGGACGGGTGCGGCCGGACGGCCCCGGGCCTCCTCGGCCGTCCGGCCAGACGGCTTCCCCCCCTCGGCCGGGCGACGCGCGCGAGGAGTCCACTTTCCACCCCCACACCTCACACCCCTCACCCCGTAGAGGAAGCACCATGCACCGCTTGCTCCGCAAGCTGTCCCTGCTCCTGGCCCCGGCACTCGTCGGCCTGCTGGTGGCGGTCCAGCCCGGGACCGCGCACGCCGCCGATCCCACCCTCATGACCAGCGGGTTCTACGTCGACCCGGACTCCAGCGCACAGCAGTGGCTCAACGCCAACCCCGGCGACGGCCGAGCCCCCGCCATCCGTTCGTCGATCGCCGACGTGCCGACGGCGCGCTGGTTCGGCAACTGGAGCGGCACCATCGGGACGGCGACCGGATCCTTCGTCGGCGCTGCGGCCGCCCGCGACAAGTTGCCGGTCCTGGTGGCGTACAACATCCCCAACCGGGACATCTGCGCCGGTCAGTCCGGCGGCGGCGCGGGTTCCGCCGCGGCCTACGACAGCTGGATCGCCGCCTTCGCCGACGGCATCGGCAGCCGGCCGGCCGTGGTCGTCCTCGAACCCGACTCGCTGGGGGACGAGAGCTGCATGACGCAGACCCAGATCTCCGAGCGCAACGCCCTGCTGCGCAACGCCGTCGCGCAGTTCAACACCAAGGCCCGGAACACCTGGGTCTACCTCGACGCCGGCAACCCCGCCTGGTTGAGTGCCGGGACCATGGCCCAGCACCTGGCCGCCGCCGGCGTGAGCGGTGCACACGGGTTCTCCCTCAACGTGTCCAACACCTACCCCACCGGCCAGAACACGGCGTACGGCGACGCCGTCAACGCCGCCCTCGGAGCGACGTACGGTTTCACCAGACCGTACGTCATCGACACCAGCCGCAACGGCAACGGATCCGACGGCACCTGGTGCAACCCGGCGGGGCGGAGGATCGGCACACCCACGCGGGCCGGCGGCGGCGCCGAGATGCTGCTGTGGATCAAGGCGCCCGGCGAGTCCGACGGCAACTGCGGCACCGGCACCGGATCGACCGCCGGACAGTTCCTGCCGCAGGTCGCCTACAACCTGGTCTTCGGCTACTGACCCGAGGAGCCGACACGATGACCAGCCTGTGAGATCACGGACGTGGCCGACTCGTGGCTGCATCCGGCCGCCTCGACCAGCCCTGCCCACATGGCCGAAGGGGCGGGCCGACTGCTCGTGAGCGGCTCGTCAACCGCACCGCCCGGGTGGTCGCTTGACGGATCGGCGGGGAAGGCAGCCGGGCCTGCTCGGCGGCCCGTCCGAAGGCGGGGCGGATCCGAGCCGTCACCTCTGGGCCGCCGCAGCGCGAGGTATTGACAACGCACACCCCCTGGAGGACATTTCACGGAACATGTCAGGAAGGCCGAGCGTTCGCGCCACAGATTGTGAGCGCTAACGGATGAGTCCGGTCGCCGGGACGCGCACCGCCCCCACCCACCCTGCCCGGCGGGAACGGCTCGGCCGAAGTGTGCGCTCGCACGGCCGTCAGGACCAGGCGCCGGTTCCCGGCAGGCATGCGGGCTCCCTCCCACCCAAGGAGAGCGATTCGTCATGACATGGCTCAACGAGAGGCCCCGTCTGCGCAAGGTCCTGACGGGGGCCGCCTGCTTGATCGTCGGCACGGCCACGGCCGTCGCCGCGAGCCCGGCGGCCAGTGGCGCCGGCGCGACCACGCTGGGTTCAGCGGCGGCCGGCAGCGGCCGCTACTTCGGTACAGCGGTGGCCGCGGGCAGGCTCGGGGACTCGACCTACTCCACCATCCTCGACCGGGAGTTCAACGCGATCACCCCGGAGAACGAGATGAAGTGGGACACCACCGAACCCTCCCGCGGGTCGTTCAACTT
>NZ_JBEZGX010000126.1:0-6451 GCF_040650235.1 Kitasatospora sp. NPDC048722 | reverse complement strand
CCGCGAAGACCCATGTCGCGCGTCTGTTCGCCAAGCTCGAGGCCCGGGACCGCGTCCACCTGGCGATCATCGCCTTCGAGAACGGACTCGTGCCGCGTAGACGGTAGGGCAGGAGCAGAAGAACGATCGCGACCACGAGTCCGCCAGCGCGTAGCGGCGCTGCGTTGGGCCGAGGAGCCGGCGGGAGGCGCGGCCAAGGGCCTGGCGCAGGGGTGCTTCCAGCTGCGGGCGCAGGCCAAGGACCGGGCGCAGGGTGGTGCAGAAGGGGTTGGCGGCGCGGCGGGGCTCGTAGAGCAGCGGCCGCATGCCCGAAGCCGCGGCGGTCCGCAGCAGGGACTCGTCGCTGTGGGCCCGCCGGGCGGAGGCGACGCCGTCGTGTCGGCCCAGTGGGTGGCGCATCCGGGCGCGGTGGAACATCCACGCGCCGATGGGGGCGAGGCCGGTCGCGGCGATGTCGTAGTGGCAGAACGCCAGGGCGGGGGAGGCGCCTTGGGCCAGGAAGAAGTCCGTCAGGCGGGCTCGGGGAAGTGGTGCAGCACGCCGGTGGAGACGTACACGGTGGCGGGCTCCGGCAGCGCGAAGGCATTGCCATGGACGAAGCGGCAGGTGAGTCCCTCGCCACGGGCCAGGCGATCTGCCTCGCCGACCAGTGCGGCGTCGAGGTCGACTCCGACCAGCTCGACGTCCGGAGCGAGTGCGTTGGTGGCCGCCAGCCACCGGACCAGGTAGCCCAGCCCGCAGCCGATGAGGAAGGGGTGTTCGAGCAGCTCGGCGGCCTGCTGCGGTGCCCCGTCCGCACCGCCGAGGGCCGCGATCCGGTGCCGGCCGCCTGTGGCCTCGACTCGCAGAGCGTGAAGACCGCCACCAGCGTCCCCGCCTCCGCCCAGGGCATCGATGCCGGGAGGAAGATCGTCGGCCGTTATCTTGAGCCATTGCGACGAGGACGACGCCGACCAGGGACGATGTGATGTGGACGGTGTCGTCGACGCGGAGGGTTCGAGACCCTTCCGGCTGCGGAGATCGTGTCGCCCGGCGGGTCGCTCGCTCCGGACGGTCAGCCGGACTTTGTCTCGACTGTCACTCTGACGGAATGGTGTCGCAGGCGGGAGGCGACGAGTTCCATCTCGACGAACGTGCCCACGAGGCCGGTCGTCTTCAACTCGTCTGCCATAGCCCGTGCTTGTGCCAGTGATAGGCCGTGCACCTCCCGAAGAGCGCGAAGGACGGGCACTGCACTCGCCTCGGGCTCTGTCAGCCGGAGCCGGGCGGGTCCGTGTTCCGCCAGGAGGGCCTGGCGGATCTCCTCCGGAGTCGCGTCGCCGAAGTCCTGATCGCACCAGGCGATGGGGCAGGACTGGCAGCCCCCCTCGGTTCCCCACCACAGGCGTCCACCTTCGATGGACTGGCCGGTGTCGAGTATCAGCACACCGCCGCAGGCCTCGCATCGTGCCGTGATCGTCACGCCCTGGCTTGTCACCGTGCTCCTCATCATCGGACCTTGCCCCGGATAGTGCCGTAACAGCACCCCTCCGTCGACCGAGTATCCTCGCCGCCCCCGGTCGGCCGCGGGAACAGCTGCGGTCGCGATGCCGGCGCATCGGCTTCTCAGCATGGGCCGATCGCCCCTGCAACCGGTGACGTCGCCGCGTCGCGGGTGCCGCAGACGTCGGCCGTGCGACCTTCGCCCAACGCCAGCGCCAGCGCCAGGGACTGTCTGAGCTCGCGGTTCTCCGCCTCCGGCCGCCGGTTGCGCTCGGTGGCGGTCTCCAGACGCCGCAGCAGGGGTGCCTCGGAGGCCCGCTGTCGATCGCGAACCGGGCGGGCAGCGGGGACGGGGCCGTTCCGGGCTCGCAGACGTTCGATCTCGGCTCGTGGGTCCGGCTGGTTGTAGAGCCAGGACCGGAAGACGCCCGCTACACCCCGCACACCTGACGTTCCGTCCTGCATTCGGGCGGGCCGGGCAGGAGCGGTCCGATCTCACCCGGGGACGCTGTGCAGCTCGTCGCGCACCCGGTTGCGAACGTCGGCCACGGCCGGGGACGTGACGAAGGCATCCGCCACCTTGATCAGCCAGGCGACCTCCTCCTCGATGCCGACCTGCCCCTCGGGCGGGACGTATCCGGCCGACGGTTCGGCGGGGTAACGGTGCCCGGCCTCGGCCGCCTCCAGGGCGGCGGCGATGCCGGCAGCCTCCACGGTCGCGGCGACCTCGTGGCGCCGACGGAAGCGCGATCTGCCGGTGTTCACGGTGCTCGCGGTGAACTCGGCGACCCACAACGGCACCTGCGGGTGCACGTACGGACGGAGCGCGAGCTGGCCGTCGCGGATCTCGATGATGCGGCGGTAGAGCGCGAACTGCGCACCGTGCGGCATGCGCCGCCCCGCCCGCGCGGTTTCCGGCAGCAGCTCCACCGCCGGCACCGTCGCTCGCAGCGCCGACCACAACGGTTCCAGTCGGCGGGACGCGTACCGGGCGCGCAGGGGTCGCGACCACCTCGCCAGACGGCCGCCCCAAACGGGCGTGGTCGCTCCGGCCAGCATCAGGACGACGCAGCCGAGTGCCGCCACGGCGTTCACCGCGGTCTCGGGGCCGATCTCACCGCCGGTGGTCAGCAGATCGACCACGTCGTTGACGTTGCCGGCGATCCAGAGCAGCCCGATCACGCTTCCGGATGCCATCAGCCGCAGTCCGGAACGAAGTGTGCCCGGTGGCATCCGGCGGGCGGACCGGCCGGTCAGCAGCCCGAACACGGCCAGCCGCCACACCAGGTGGGCCGTGAGCAGCCCGACGTAGACGACCAGGACGAACCGCCGTCGGCCGTGCGCGACGACGAGGGCGCCCACCTGGGTGGTGCCGGCGGCGACGTACGCGACGACGCTCAGCACGAAGGCCCCGGCCGTGATGGCCACCTGCCGTCGAAGCCCGCCGCGGACACCGTCCGACGGCTGGATCGAGTGGGCCAGCATGGCCAGGAAGCCGACCGCGAGGAGTTCCAACTCGTCGCTGACGAGCCGGATGCAGCCGGATCCGAACCAGGACCACGGCCAGGACCCGAGGCCGCTCGCCGCGGTGAACGTCGCCGGAGGCGTCGTCGCCAGCCCCAGCCCCATGCACAGCCCGGCGGCGTAGACGTAGCGGAGCGCCGGATCCGACCGCCGACCGCGGTCGGACAGAGCCTTGACCGCCGTTCCGGCGAGGGTGATCAGGCAGGCGAGGTAGTCGGCCACGTCGGCCAGCCGGTCACTCATGACCTGCCGGATTGCTCCTCGGTGCGGGCCCGAACACGGAGCCCAGCCGGGTCACCCGACCGTCGGGATCGCCGGTGGCCGCGGACGCGGTCCGGGCCCGGTGCCGCGCGCGCTGCAGGACGAGGGAGGCGATGAGTTCGGCCTCCTGCTCCTGGTGGTCGGAGTAGGCCGAGCGGCCGAGCACGCGCCGGATCAGCTCGCCCGACAGATGGGGCATCAGCGCCGCGGACGCGGCGGATCCGAGCGCGGTCGTACCGGTGTGCCCGCAGAGCAGATGGCCGACTTCATGGAGCAGGATGTGCTGCTGGTGCAGCACGCTGGTGTCGGAGGGGTACCCGATGTAGTCGGCCCGGTCGGTGCTGGCCAGGATCCCGCACGGGCCCCTGCTCCACCCCGGCAGCGGCACCAACTCGAGCGGCCTGCCCCGCATTCGCGCCAGTGTCGCGGCGAGGGCCGGCATCTCGAAGGGCTCCGGAAGGGGCAGCGCCTCCGCGATCTCCCGGCACCTCCGCCACAACTCCGCGTCCCTGCGATCTGCCTGCGTCACGATTCCTCCCCCGGCTCATCGACTGCGCGCTGACGAGAAGTGATCCTAGGCCCGCAGGACAGTTCGGTCGGAATCAGCGCACACCGGCGTCCCGCAGAGCGCCGAGGAGCCGGCGCGCACCCGCCGACCTGCGACGGTCCCGCTCCCCGGGGGTGGTCGGGGCGCGTGGCTCGGTGGGGTGTTCACGTTCTATTGTGGCGGGCGCCGGTGGCGGTGTGCGGAGTGGAGGGGTGGACGGTGGCGGGGCGGCGGAACGACGGGGTGCTGGCGGTCTGGGCGGAGACGCAGCGGCAGCAGCAGCGCCGGGAGGAGGCCCGCTGGCGGGCGCAGGCGGCGGAGGAGCGGCGCCGGGAGCGCGAGTTGCGGGAGGCGCAGCGGGCCGCGGTGCGCGGTGAGCGGGAGGCGCAACGCGCCTACCAGCAGTCGCGGGAGGCTGACGCGGCCCGGCGGACGGCCGAACTGGAGGCCCGGGTGGAGGAGTTGCGCGGGTTGCTGGCGGCCGGGCTGCGGGCGCCGGAGTTCAGCCCGCAGGCGTTGCTGGCGCCGCGTCCGGTGCCGCCGTTCGAGCCGGGTGCGCTGGGTGAGCCGGTGCCGATGCCCGATCAGAACGCCTACCTGGTGCCGCCGCCGGATCCGGCACAGTCCCGCAACGCGGGGGTGTGGCAGCGCTACGAGCAGTACGCGGCGCAGGCGCGGGCCCGCTTCGAGCAGGACTGGTACGCCGCGCAGGCGCGGGAGGCGGACCGGCAGCGGCGGCTGGCGGCCTGTCACCAGGAGTACCTGGAGCGGGTGGCCCGGCACCGCCGGGAGGACGAGGAGCGGACCGTCCGCACGGAGGAGCTGCTGCGTCGGCTGCGCGCGGGTGAGCCGGAGGCCGTCCAGGAGTACTTCACGGCGGGACTGTACGCGTCCGCCGCGTGGCCGGAGGGCTTCCCGCACCGGCTGGTGGCGGCGTGGGAGGCGTCGTCGCGCCAGCTGGTGGTGAACTGGGAGCTGCCGGGCCCGGAGGTCGTGCCGGCCGCGGTGCGGGTGCGGTACGTGAAGTCGGACGACCGCGAGGCCGAGGTGGCGCGCCCGGCGACGGAGCGGAAGGCGTTGTACCGGGAGGTGCTGGCGCAGACCTCGCTGCGGGTGGCGGCGGAGCTGTTCCGGGCGGACCGGGACGGGATGCTGGACTCGGTGGTGCTGAACGGTTACGTCCGCGGCATCGACCCGGCGACCGGCCGGGAGTCGGAGCGCTTCCTGTCGACGCTGTCCACCGCGCGCGCCGACTTCGCCGGGCTCGCGCTGGACCGGGTGGCGCCGGTGGAGTGCTTCCAGGGCCTCGGCGGCACGCTGTCGGCGCGCCCGGAGCGACTGGACGAGGTCCGGCCGGGCCGGCTGCCGGAGACGGTGGGCGGGAGCCTGGCCGGGCACGGCGGCGAGGACGAGCCGGACCTGTTCGAGATGGACCCGATCGAGTTCGAGAACCTGATCGCGGAGCTGTTCCGGCTGCGCGGCTTCCGGGTGATGACGACGGCCCGCAGCGGCGACGTCGGGGTGGACGTGGTCGCCGAGGACCTCGATCCGGTGACCGGCGGCAAGATCGTGATCCAGGCGAAGCGCTACCGCTCGACCGTCTCCCCGACGGCCGTGCGCGACCTCGACTCCACCGTGCGCCACCACGGCGCGATCAAGGGCATCCTGGTGACGACGGCGGGCTTCGGCCCGGGCTCGTACGAGTACATCCGCAACAAGCCGCTGTCGCTGGTGAGCGGCCCCGAGCTGGTCGAGCTGCTGGCCGAGCAGGGCCTGCGCGGGCGGCTCGGCGGCGCCCGGAACGCCGTCGACGAGGCAGCGGACGGGGACGGGCCGGTCGAGCGGCGCACCGGCGTCGAGGTGGTGTGGCGGAGCCGGACGGCCGGCGGGGACGCGGTCGAGCTGGACGTGACGGCGTTCGTGTGCGCGGGCGGCCGGGTGCTGAGCGACGAGCACTTCGTGTTCTTCAACAACCCGCAGGACCCGGACGGCGCGGTGCGCCTGCACCCGACCCGTTCGGTGCCGGGCGAGCCGTTGCGGGCCGCCCGGGTCACGCTGGACCCGGCCCGGCTGGGGCCCGCGGTGGAGGAGGTGGTGATCGCCGTCTCGACCGAGGAGGAGGAGCCGCCGGCGCTGCCCCTCGGGTACGTGCACGGGCTGGCGCTGACGGGCGCGTACGGGCAGGGCGTGGCCGGTCCCGAGCGGTGGACGGCCGACACCGGGGGCGTGCCGGACAGCGCGATGCTGGTCGGGGCGTTCCAGCGCAACGGCGGGGGCTGGCGGTTCACACCCTCGGGCGCGTCGGTGGCCAACGGCCTGGCCGGGCTCGCGGGGGCGTTCGGCGTCGCCGTCGAGTAGCGGGCACGCGGTGACGTAGGGGACGAATGTCATACCTCAGGAGGAGGGAAGGGCCCGCCACTACGCCGGGAAGGCGGGGGTCGCCCCTCCCCGGGACATACGAATCGCCTTCGGAGTCCTTGGAAGGATGGAACGTACCCGACCATCCGTTCCCGTCCTTCCAGGAGTCTCCCCGTGACGATGCCCGCAACCGCCGTCCGCACCGGCCGGGCGGCCGCCCGCGCCACCGGCCTGAACAAGGTCTACGGGGAGGGGGAGACCCGCGTCGTCGCCCTGGAC
>NZ_JBEZGX010000125.1:0-6530 GCF_040650235.1 Kitasatospora sp. NPDC048722 | reverse complement strand
GTTCCGACGGGTGGCACCCGTCGAGGCCTCGCGCGGACGGCCGGAGCGGCCGCCGGGCGGACGCCGGGCGGACGCCGCACCGGGCGGGCGCTCACGGTCACGCTCGCTGTCACGGCCGCGTCAACCGTCCGCGACACCCTCGTCCCGCGCCCAGGCCAGGTAGGCGGCCACCGCCGTGGGCAGGGTGGGGAACATCCGATCGGAGCCGAGCGATTCGCTCAGGCCGTACGCGTCGAGTTCGTCGCGGAGGTCCTGCTTGACCCGGGCCAGTGCGAACACGATGCCGCGGGCGTTCAGTTCGAGCCGCAGCGCGTCCAGCGAGTCCAGCGCGGTGATGTCCACCTCGACGTTCGCCTCAGTGTTGAGGACGAACCACCGCACCGGCTCGACCTGTTCGGCCACGGCGGCCAGCGCGCGACGGCGGAAGTCCTCCGCGTTGGCGAAGAACAGCGGGGAGTCGTAGCGGTAGACCAGCAGACCGGGGACGGTCCGCGCCTCGGCGTAGTCGTCGACGTCGTGCATCCCGGCGACGCCCGGCACCAGGCCGAGCACGGCGTCGTGCGGCCGCGCGACCCGGCTGAGCAGTTCGACCACCGAGAACCCCACCGCGACCAGCACCCCGTAGAGGATGTCCAGGCTCAGCACGCCGATCATGCAGCCGAGCGCCAGCAGCAGCTCACGGCGCCGGAAGGAGGCCAGTCGCCGGAAGCCGGCGACATCGATCATCCGGATCGCGGCGAACACGACCAGGGCGCCCAGCACCGCATCCGGCGTGTCGTGCAGCAGCGGGCTGAGGAACAGCAGCACCGCGACCACGCCGACGCCGGCCGTGAGCCCGTACAACTGGCTGTGCCCTCCCGCCGACTGGGCCAGGGCGGTCCGGCTGGCGCTGCTGCTCACCGGGAAGCCCTGGAAGAAGCCGGCGCCGAGGTTGGCCGCCCCCAGACCCAGCAGTTCCTGGTTGGCGTCCAGTTGCCGCCCCTCGCCGGAATCCTCGAAGGCACGCGCGGTGAGGATGAAGTCGGTGTACCCGACCAGGAGGATGCCCAACGCGGGCAGCGCGAGCTTGGACAGCTCGGACAGGTCCGGCACCGCGGGACGGGGCAGGCCCGCCGGGATGTCGCCGATCACCGCGAGCCCGTGGTCCTTGAGCGAGAACGCCGCCGAGACGGCGGTGCCGAGCACGACGGCCAGCAGCGGGCCCGGCAGGCTCGGCAGGAGACGGGCCAGCAGGAGGAGGAAGAGCAGGGTCGCGGCGCTGAAGACGACCGTCGGCACGTTCGCCTCGGTGACGTTCGAAAGGAACGATGCCAGCTGGGGGAAGAACCCCTCCCCCCGCACATCGACCCCGGTGAGCTTCGACAGCTGGTCCACGATCATGATCAGCGCCACGCCGGCCAGGTAGCCGATCAGCACCGGCCGCGAGAGCAGGTCGGCGACGAAGCCCAGCCTGCCCAGCCATGCGAGCACGCACAGCAGGCCGACCACCACCGCGAGGCTCGCGGCCAGGACGGCGTAGCGGGCGGTGTCCCCGCCGGCCAACGGCCCGATCACGGTGGCTGTCATCAGAGCCGTGGTCGACTCGGGCCCGACCGACAGCAGACGGGAGGAGCCGACGAGGGCGTACAGGACGATCGCGGGCAGGATCGCCCACAGCCCGGTGACGGGCGGCAGACCTGCCACGCTCGCGTACGCCATGACCTGGGGCACGAGGTAGGCCACCACCGTGGCACCGGCCAGCAGATCCCCCCGCAGCCAGTCACGCCGGTAGCCTCGGAGCACCGCGAGTCCCGGCAGAGCCGGCACCATGCGGCGCCACCCTTCGTCGGGGGCACCGGCAGGCATGGGTCTCCTTCCCTCGGGCGGCCCCGGGGCGGCCCGCTCAAAGCGTCGAGAGTCTCCGGGCCGTCGTCGTCACGGACGGCCGGCGGCCTCCGCCCCGTCCTGGCGTGCCGCCGCCCTGCGGGCCAGGAGCTTGCCCAGTTCCCAGAGGAGCAGGAGCGCGACCGCGGCGAGCAGGGCCCACCCGAACTGCCGGGCGCTGATGTCGGTGGTGCCGAGCATGCGGTGGAACGCGTCCATCTGGGTGACGAGCACCGCCAGGACGAACTCTCCGAGGGCGGCCCGGTTCATCTGCCTGCTGTCGAAGGTGCGCAGGCCGAGCACCGAGGCACGCTCGCTGCGACACTCGTAGGCGGCCACGATCAGGCAGAGCGCGAAGGCGGTGAAGGCGATCGAGTTGCCGATCTGTGCGCTGCCGTAGTGCGCCTGGCCGAGCTTGATCAGGGAGAGCAGGGCGACCGTGACGGCCAGCCCGGCGAGACCGACGGTGATCACCACGGGCCCGGTCAGCACCGACTCCCCGCGCGGACGCGGGATCCTCCGCATCAGTCCGGGGCTCTCCCGGTCGAACCCCAGGGCGAACCCGAACGGGGCGTTGACGACGAAGTGGATCCACAGCACCTGCGGCGGGGTGAACGGCTCCCCGGCGGCGATGTTCAGGACCGCGGCGCCGAGGAAGGTCAGCACGAACGTCACCAGGAGCACCAGGACGAAGCGGATGTACTTGGTGAGGTTGTCGTAGAGCTTCCGGCCCTCCGCCACCGCGTAGACGATGGTGGCGAAGTTGTCGTCGGCGAGGACCATCCGGCCGGCGTTCTTCGCCACGTCGGTGCCGCTGCCCATGGCGATGCCGATGTCGGCGGCCTTGATGGCGGGCGCGTCGTTGACCCCGTCCCCGGTCATCGCGACCACGTCGCCCTTCTTCTTGAGCGTGTCCGCGAGCAGCACCTTGTGCTCGGGCGCGACGCGGCCGACCACGCCGATGCCGTCGATCCGGGCCAGCCGCTCGTGCTCCGGCAGCGCGGCGAAGTCGGCCCCCAGCATCGCCTCGCCGCTGATGCCGAGCCGGCGGGCGATGGCCGCACCGGTGGTGACGTCGTCCCCCGTCACCATGCGCACCCGGATGTGCGCGGCCTGCGCGCTGGCCACGGCGGCCCTCGACTCCTCGCGGGGCGGGTCGACCATGCCCACCAGGCTGGTCATCCGCAGGTCGGTGACCAGGGCCAGGAGATCGCCGTCCGGGTCGAAGTCCGCCGGGTCCAGGTCGCGGTAGGCGGCCGCCATCACCCGCAGGCCCTCGCCGCCCATCCGCTCGGTCTGCGCCTGGGCGCGCCCGCGGAGGTCCTCGTCCCAGGGGACGACCGCGCCGTCCGCCAGCGCGGAGGCCGCCCGGGCCGTCACGGCGGGGGCCGCTCCCTTGACGAAGCACCGCACCACCGGCCGGCCGTCCGCGTCCTTCGCCTCGGTGAAGCCGGCCATCAGCTTGTACTCGGGATCGAACGGCAGGGTCGCCAGGCGGGGGAAGCGTTCCCGGGTGGCGTCGATGTCCAGCCCGGCCTTGTGAGCGAGGACGAGCAGGGCGCCTTCGGTCGGGTCACCGACGACCTGGCCGTCGACCAGTTTCGCGTCGTTGGCGACCAGGTAGGGCAGCACCGCGTCCTCGATGCTCGGGGAGGAGCCCGCGGCGTGGTGGATCCTGCCCTCCAGGCCGTAGCCGGTACCCGAGACGGTGTACCGGTCGGTGGGGCTGAGCACCTCGACGACCGTCATCTGGTTCATCGTCAGGGTGCCCGTCTTGTCCGAGTTGACGGCCGACGTGAAGCCGAGGGTCTCGACCGACGGTAGGTCCTTCACGATCGCGTTGCGCCTGGCCAGGTTGAGGCTGCCGACGGAGAGGATCACCTGGCTGACGGTGGGCAGCGCCTCCGGGATGGCAGCGATGGCCAACGAGACCGCGCTGACGAACAGGGCGTCCCAGGCCTGGCCGCGGCCGCGGCCGAGCGCGAACATCACCACCATGGTCAGCCCGGCCGCCGCCGCGATCCACAGCGTCAGGGTGTTGAGCTCGCGGGTGAGCGGCGACTGTTCCTTCTTCGTCGCCGACAGCATCCCGGAGATCTTGCCCAGTTCGGTGCCGGAACCCGTCGCGGTGACGACGAGCAGTCCGCTGCCGTGGGTGACCGGGGTGTTCATGAACGCCATGTTCGTCTGGTCCCCCGGGCCGAGGCGTTCGCCCGCCAGGGTGCCCGCGTCCTTCGCGGCCGGGACGCTCTCGCCGGTCAGCGCCGACTCGTCGATCTGCAGCGAGCTGGCCTCGACGATCCGGCCGTCCGCCGGGACCTCGTCGCCCGCCGAGACGAGCACGACGTCGCCGACCACCAGCTCCTCGGCGGGGACCTCCGCCTCCGCCCCGTCCCGGCGGACCCGCGCCGTCGCCTCCATCATCGACTTCAGCGCGTTCATCGCGCTCTCGGCCTTGCCCTCCTGGCGCAGGCCCACGAGCGCGTTGAAGAGGGTGAGCACGAGGAGCAGGACCGCGGTGGTCCACTCCTTGATCGCCAACGAGATCACGGCCGAGGCCACCAGGATGATCTGCATGTAGCTGCGGTACTGGTCGAGGAAGCGCAGCCAGCCGGGCCGCTGCTCCTCCTCGGGCAGCGCGTTCGGGCCGTGGACGGCCAGCAGCTCCGCCGCCCGGACCGCACTGAGCCCGACGGCCGGATCGACCCCGAGCCGGGCCGCGACCTCCTCCGGCGTCCGCGCGTACCAGGGCCCCGGGGACTCCTGCGGTCCGGACCCGTCAGCCTGCTGCGCCATCTTCCATCTCCTCACGATCCGCGACGGTCCACCGAAGCGTCAGTCGGCCCGGTGCCGCGCCGCGTACGGATCGCGCGCGGCCCCCTCGGGGGCCTCCTTCTCCAGTCCGCGCTTGGCCGCGAGAAGGTCCTTCCTGGCCCGCTTGTCGACCGTCGGGTACTGCGGATCGATCCCGATCAGCGTGTGAGCGAGGATGGCGGCCGCCGAGATGCGCGCGAACCACTTGCGGTCGGCCGGAACGACGTACCAGGGCGCCCACGGCGTGCTCGTGGCCGAGAGCATCTCGGAGAACGCCTCCTGGTAGTCGTCCCACCACTCGCGCTCGCGGACGTCGGCCGCGGAGAACTTCCAGTTCTTCTCGGGCAGGTCGATCCGTTTGAGGAACCGGGTGCGCTGGGCCTCCTTGGAGAGGTTCAGGAAGATCTTCACCACCTTGAACCCGTTGTCGGTCAGATAGCGCTCCCAGTCGTTGATCTCGCGGTAGCGGCGGTGCCAGACCCCGGCTCCCTTCGCCTCCTCCGGCAGCTTCTGACGGTCCAGGTTCTCCGGGTGGACGCGCACCACGAGGACCTCCTCGTAGTGCGACCGGTTGAAGATCGCGATGTCCCCGCGCGCGGGCAGCCGCTGCGCGTAGCGCCACAGGTAGTCGTGGTCGAGCTCCTCCGCGGACGGCACCTTGAAGCTGCTCACGTGGACGCCCTGCGGGTTCACCCCGCTCATGACGTGGCGGATCGTCCCGTCCTTCCCGCCGGCGTCGATCGCCTGGAGGCAGAGCAGCACGCCGTAGGTGTCCTGGGCGGCGAGCCTCGCCTGGTACTCCGACAGCAGCGACACACCGATGCGCAGCAGTTCCACGCCCTCGCGCTTCTTCATGCCGGCCCGGTACCGGGGGTCGAAGTCCTCCGCGAGGTCGACCCGCGACCCCGGCTTCACCCGCAGCGGCTTGATGAACTTCGCAATGCGCTTGCCCGTCCGTCCGTCCGACATCGCCCGTACCAGTCCTCTCGGATCCGGCGGGCGTTCCGCGGCCCGCCGGGGTGGCCCGCCCGCACCGGCGTCCGCGACGCGGATCGACCGGAGCCGACCGTGGCCGACCTGCACGGGAGAGTGCTACCTGCCAGGCTGTGGCCGCCGGGTGCCGACGGCAATCCGGCGGCGTCCGTCCGGGCCGGCCCGCCGGAGGGACCGCCGACCGTGTGGCCCCGGTCCCGTTCCCGTCGTGGTCGTGCGGCACAGCCCCCGGCCCGGGCCGACGATGGGCCTGTCCCTGCATCCCCCTGCAAACGGAGGCCACGATGGCGACCCTGACGGTATGGCGCTTTCCCACCCCGACCGGAGCCGATGACGCCCTCGACACTCTGATGAAGCTGCAGCGCCAGGAGCTGATCAAGGTCCAGGACGGCGCCGTGATCAGCTGGCCGGAGGGGGCCAGGAAACCCCGGACCCGCCACCTGGGCGACATGACCGGCATGGGTGCCCTGGGCGGCGCCTTCTGGGGCTTCCTCCTCGGGATGATCTTCTTCGTCCCCCTGCTCGGCGCCGCGGTCGGTGCGGCCGGAGGTGCTCTGGGCGGGCATCTCGCTCACCTCGGCATCGACGACGACTTCATCAAGGGGGTGCGGAAGAAGGTGACGCCCGGCACCTCCGCGCTGTTCGTCCTCAGCTCCGATGCCGTGCTCGACCGGGTCAGGTCCGAGTTCGAGGGCCGGCACGCCGAACTCATCGAGACGAACCTCACCGGGGAAGAAGAGGCCCGCCTGCGCGAGGCGTTCGCCGAAGGCGAGTGACACCCCGCACCGGAGCCCGGCACCGACGCCAACGGCCTCGTGCTCTACGACGTGCTGATCCTCACCGACAGCGCCAACATCCAG
>NZ_JBEZGX010000124.1:0-7195 GCF_040650235.1 Kitasatospora sp. NPDC048722 | reverse complement strand
TCTCCGTGGTGGTCACCACGAAGGTCGCCTTGATCGGCGCGGAGTGGTCCTTCACCGGGAAGGTGCCGTGGAACTCCTTGCCGAACCGCTTCTCCTGAGCCGCCGCGGCGCTCCGGTTCAACGGCGCGGCCCCGATCGGCTCAGTGGATGATCCCGGTGCGCAGCGCCACCGCGACCATGCCGGCCCGGTCGCCGGTGCCGAGCTTGCGCGCGATACGGGCCAGGTGGCTCTTGACGGTCAGTGCGGACAGGCCCATCGCGACGCCGATCGCCTTGTTGGACTGGCCCTCGGCCACCAGCCGCAGCACCTCGACCTCGCGGCCGGACAGCTCGCGGTAGGCGGTCGGCTGCGCGCCCGGCGCACCGGGGGCGCCCGGTGCACCCTGCGCTCCGGGCGCACCGGGCACGCCCGGCATGCCGGGGCGGCGCATCCGCCCGGCCAGTCCGGCGGCGCCCAGCGGCAGGCCGGGGCGGCCGGGCATCGCGACGTTGGTCCGGGTGCCGGTGACGACGTATCCCTTGACGCCGCCGGCCAGGGCGCTGCGGACGGCGCCGATGTCGTCGGCGGCGGAGAGTGCGAGGCCGTTGGGCCAGCCCGCGGCGCGGGTCTCGGCCAGGATGGTCAGCCCGGAGCCGTCCGGGAGGTGCACGTCGGCGACACAGATGTCGCGCGGGGTGGAGACCCGGGGGCGGGCCTCGGCGATCGAGGACACCTCGATCACGTCGCGGACGCCGAGCGCCCACAGGTGGCGGGTGACGGTGTTTCGGACGCGGGGATCGGCGATGACCACCATGGCGGTGGGCTTGGTCGGGCGGTAGGCGACCACGTTTGCGGGGTGCTCAAGAAGGACCGACACCAGGCCTCCTGCGGGGAGTGGCGGACGGAACCCCGATGGGGGCGGTCGGAGTGTTCCGCGTTCGGAAAGGGTCACAGTCTGCTTCGGCAGCTACCGTGCCCGGCTTTAGCGAAAGATCACGATCTAGTGAGTAACAATACGGACAAATCGCGCAAATGATTGATGCGACATGCCTGGTATTCGCACAAAATCGATCGGATTCATCCATGATCGGGTCGATGGCGATCGCTTTCGACCGATGAATTGACGCAGAGCCGATCCGAAGTCACACTCCGTCAGCCCTGGGGGTGGCGCCGGGCCGGCCGGTGCCGCGCGGGCCCCGACGCCACTCCTCAGTGCGAGCGCGGGCGCCGCCGCGCGGGCATCGGGACCACTCCACCGAGTGACGGCACGTCGGCGGGCGCCTGCGGGGCCGGGGCGGCCGGGGGCAGGCCCGCGCTGGTGCACAGCAGCTCCCCCCAGGCGGCCAGGTGCCGCTCGAAGCGGCCGTCGGCCGGCGTCCAGGAGGCCCGGATCTCGATCTCGGTGGAGGAAGGACGGTCCGCGAGCGCGCCGAAGTACTGCGAGGCGCACCTGGTCACCGTGCCGGACGGTTCGGCGTACCGGGCGCCGTGCGCCTGCAGCGCGTCCAGCAGCCAGGCCCAGCCGACCTCGGACAGCATCGGGTCGCCGGCCATCTCCGGCTCCAGCTCGGCCCGGGTCATGGTCACCACCCGGAACTCCCCGTTCCAGGCCTCCTGGCCGGCCGGGTCGTACAGCAGCACCAGCCGGCCGTCCGCCAGCTCCTCGCCGTCCACCTCGACCGAGGCGGTCACCGCGAACGCGTGCGGGGCCAGCCGGCGCGGGGCCGGCGCGGGGGACAGCTGCACCTCGGGCCGCAGCCGCGCCCCGTCGAACGCCGCCACGGCGGCCCGGAACTCGCTCGGCGCCCCCTCCCGACCAGTTCCGCCACCTGCTCCGCCACCCTGCGCGGGGTGCCCGCCGACCGCTGCCATGCCCCGAAGACTAGGTCGAAGACGCGGGTTATCGCCGCAACTTCCGTCCGAGCGGCGTGCCGGAACGGCAAACCCGGCCAGATCTTGGAGGAACCGACGAGACCGGCCGGGGAGTGCGGTCCGGGGCGCGTGCGAAGATTTGAACCGTGAGCGAGACTACGGCAGACACCACGGCGGCCGCCCCCGGCGGCCGGACCATCCCCGCGCGCCGCGGCGCCGCGTACGACTCCGCGTTCCTGCGCGCCTGCCGGCACGAGCCGGTGCCGCACACCCCGGTGTGGTTCATGCGCCAGGCCGGCCGCTCGCTGCCCGAGTACCTGAAGGTCCGCGAGGGCATCCCCATGCTGGAGTCCTGCATGCGGCCCGAGCTGGTCAAGGAGATCACCCTGCAGCCGGTGCGCCGGCACAAGGTGGACGCCGCGATCTTCTTCAGCGACATCGTGGTGCCGCTCAAGGCGGTCGGCATCGACGTCGAGATCAAGCCGAACGTCGGGCCGGTCATCGCCGACCCGATCCGCACCGCCGAGGACCTCAAGCGGCTTCGCCCGCTGGAGCCGGACGACGTCCCCTACATCACCGAGGCCGTCGGCATGCTCGTCGAGGAGCTCGGCGGCACCCCGCTGATCGGCTTCGCCGGCGCCCCGTACACGCTCGCCAGCTACCTGGTCGAGGGCGGTCCGTCCAAGAACCACGAGAACACCAAGGCCATGATGTACGGGCAGCCCGAGCTGTGGGCCGCCCTCGTCGACCGGCTCGCCGACATCACCTCCGCCTTCCTGAAGGTGCAGATCGAGGCCGGCGCCTCGGCGGTCCAGCTGTTCGACTCCTGGGTCGGCTCGCTCGCCCCCGACGACTACCGCCGCTCGGTCATGCCGTCCAGCGCCAAGGTCTTCGACTCCGTCGCCCACTACGGCGTGCCGCGGATCCACTTCGGCGTCGGCACCGGCGAGCTGCTCGGCCTGATGGGCCAGGCCGGCGCGGACATCGTCGGAGTCGACTGGCGGGTGCCGCTGAACGTCGCCGCCGAGCGGGTCGGCCCCGGCAAGGGCCTGCAGGGCAACCTCGACCCGGCGGTGCTGTTCGCCCCCACCAGGGTCGTCGAGACCAAGGCCCGCGAGGTCCTGCACGCCGCGCAGGCACTCGGCACCAGCGGCCACATCTTCAACCTCGGCCACGGCGTCCTGCCCAGCATGGACCCGGACGCCCTCAGCCGCCTCGTCGCCTTCGTCCACGAGGCCAGCGAGCGCTGACGCCCCCGGTGGCGGGCCCCTCCGGCGAGGGGGCCGCCACCGATGCGTTCAGTCCTGCTCGTCCCCCGTCGGGCCGGGAGCGGCGGCGACGGCTGGCATGCGGTACCGGCGCCACCACCAGTACGCGACCGCGGCCGGAACGCCCAGCACCAGCAGGAACGGCGCCACCGCTGCCAGGGCGACGACCAGCCCGCGCAGGATCGTCAGCAGAACGTGCCAGCCTCCGGCGAGAGCCGAACCGGCCGACGCCCGGAAGCCCTTCGCCGCCACCTCCGGCGCGGGCGGCGGAGCGGGTGCCGGAGGCACCGCGCGGTGCACCTCCAGCGTGATCGTCGAGAGCGACGTCTTGCCGGCCAGCTCCTTCTGCTGCTTCTCCAGCGACTCCAGGTCCGACTCCCGGCGGCTCGGCTCCGCCTCGAGCGCGGTGACCTCGCTCAGCGACTTCGCCTGCGCCATCAGCGCCCGCACCCGCTCCACGCTCGCCCGCTGCGACTGCACCCGGCTCGCCACGTCCGCGACCTGCTGCGTCAGATCGTCCGCCTGGCTCTTGCGGGACACCACCTCGCCGAGCCCGGCCAGCTGGTCCAGCGTCTGCTGGAACGCCGACGACGGCACCCTCAGCGTGAGCTGGCCGCCCGCGTCGCCGTCACCGCCCCCGGCTATCGACTCGCCGCCGACGTAGCCGCCCGTGGAGTCGGCCGTCTCCCGCGCCCGGGCGAGCAGTTGGCCGACGTCCTTGGTGCGCAGCGACAGCTGCGCCGTGTACGCGATCAGCCGGTTGTCCGCCACCGGCGCGGCACTCGCCGCACCGTCAGCCGCGCTGCCGCCCGCGGAAGCCCGGGCGGTCGGCTCCGCACCGGGCGCCGCGGCGGCGGCAGGCGCCTTGGGCGCGGGCGCCGCCGCCGACCCCTGCCTTCCGCCGCCGGCCGCACTGCAGCCCGCCCCCAACGCCACCACGGCAGCCAGCACGGCCACCGCCCCCGCTCGTCTCGCCGTCATCGGGCCTCTCCCCAAGCCCGTTGCCAGGTACCCCCGTTGGACGAAAGGCGAGCGCGAACGGGCCCCACCAGGAGATCGCAACTCCATCACGTCTCGGCCGCGACCCGGACACTCGCCGAGATCAGCTCACTACCACATGGGCTGAGCGGCGTCCCCCAGTGCCCCGGAAGTCGCTATCTTGGGGACCATGAGCGAGCTGCCGGACTGGATGTACCCGCCCAGAGCCGAGGGCTGGTTTGCCGACGACCTCGACTACCTGCCGCAGGCGCCGCGGCACACCGAACTGATCGATGGGGCCCTGGTCTTCATGATGTCTGCCCAGCGCCCGTGGCACAGCTGGGTCGTGTCGGGCCTGAACACGGCGCTCGAAAGCATCGTGCCGGAGGGGATGTGGCCGGAGCGTGAGATCGCAATCAAGCTCGATCCCCTCAATCGCCCAGAACCCGACGTGATGGTCGTGACCGCTGACCCGGACCCCGACCGCACACGATACGACGTGGCCGACGTGGTGCTCGTTGTCGAGGTCGTGGCGCCGGAGTCCGCACACCGCGACCGCACGGTCAAGTTCCGCAAGTACGCCGAGGCGGGCATCCAGCACTACTGGATCGTCGAGGAGGAGGACGGCCTGCCGGTCGTGCACGTCTTCGAGCTGGAAGAGGTGACCTCCTCCTACGTATCGGCCGGGATCTTCCGGGGCACGCTGGAGCGGCCGGTGCCGTTTCCCGTCGTCATCGATCTCGACAAGCTCGTGTCCCGCTGGAAGCGGGCGAAGAGTGCAGGGGATTGAGGCATTCGTGTAAGGACCTGCGAGACTTCGGGGCATGTCGGATGCACATGTCGTCGTCATCGGTGGCGGGATCGCGGGGCTGGCCGCGGCCGCGTTCCTCAGCGGGGCGGCCGGTGGGGGGCCGGCGCGGGCCCGGGTGACGCTGGTCGAGGCTTCGGGGCGGCTCGGGGGGAAGCTGCGCGGGGGCGACGTCGGCGGGGTGCGGGTGGACCTCGGGGCCGAGTCGATGCTGGCGCGGCGGCCGGAGGCGGTCGAGCTGGCCCGGGCCGTCGGGCTGGCGGAGGCGCTGGAGCCGCCGACCACCGCGAAGGCCGCCATCTGGACCAGGGGCGCGCTGCGCCCGCTGCCGGGCGGGCAGGTCATGGGCGTCCCCGGGGACCTGGCGGCGCTCGCCGCGTCGCAGGTGCTGTCCGCCGACGGGCTGGAGCGGGCGCGACACGAGGGCGCCACCGAGGTCGGCGACGACGTCGCGATCGGCCGGTACGTCGCCGACCGGCTCGGCCGCGAGGTGGTGGACCGGCTCGTCGAGCCGCTGCTGGGCGGCGTCTACGCAGGCCACGCCGACGAGATCTCGCTGCGCGCCGCCGTGCCGCAGCTGCTGCCGATCGCCCGCGGCGGCGGGTCGCTCGTCGAGGGGGTGCACGAGCTCGCCTCCCGGCCCCAGACCGCCGGCACGCCCGTCTTCCAGGGGCTGCGCGGGGGCCTCGGCACCCTCCCGGAGGCCGTCGCCGCGGCCTGCGCGAAGGCGGGCGTGGACCTTCGCACCGACACCGCCGTCGACGAGCTGCGCCGCACCCCCGAGGGCTGGCGCGTCGTGGCCGGCGGTGAGGTGCTCGCCGCGGACGCCGTCGTACTGGCCGTCCCGGCGCCCGCCGCGGCCCGGCTGCTGCGCACGGACGTGCCCGCGGCGGCGGCCGAGCTGGACACCGTCGAGTACGCGGGCATGGCCCTCGTCACCCTGGCGTTCCGCCGGGCCGACCTGGCCGAGGTGCCGTCCGGCAGCGGGTTCCTGGTGCCGCCGGTGGACGGGCGGCGGATCAAGGCGTCGACCTTCTCGTCCAACAAGTGGGGCTGGCTGGAGCGTTCGGCCCCCGACGCGTTCCTGCTGCGCACCTCGCTGGGCCGGCACCGCGAGGAGCAGGCGCTGGAGCTGGCGGACGAGGAGCTGGTGGCGCTCTCGCTCGCCGACCTCGGCGAGGCGATCGGGCTCACCGCGCGCCCGTACGACACCGCCGTCTCGCGCTTCGAAGCCGGCCTGCCGCAGTACCCGGTGGGCCACCTGGACCGGGTGGCCCGGATCCGGGCCGCGGTGGCCGGGGCCGGCGGCCTGGCGCTGTGCGGCGCCGCGTACGACGGCGTGGGGATCCCGGCGTGCATCGCCTCCGCGGCCACGGCCGTGGGGGCGCTCGACAGACTGTTGACCCCGGAGGCCGGGGCAGGTTCCACGGAGAGGACAATGGGCGCATGACTGAGACCGTTGAGCGGCAGCCGGAGCAGCAGCCCGAGAAGAAGAAGGCGCGCGACCTGAACCAGGTCATCCGCTACACGATGTGGTCGGTGTTCAAGCTCAAGGGCGCCCTGCCCGAGGACCGCACCGCCCTGGCCGCCGAGGTGGACGAGCTGTTCGCCCAGCTGGCCGCGAAGGACGTGACCGTGCGCGGCACGTACGACGTGTCCGGTCTGCGCGCGGACGCCGACATCCTGGTCTGGTGGCACGCCGCCGACTCGGACGACCTGCAGGAGGCGTACAACCGCTTCCGCCGCACCGGTCTCGGCCGTCAGCTGGAGCCGGTCTGGTCGAACATGGCGCTGCACCGCCCGGCCGAGTTCAACAAGTCGCACATCCCGGCGTTCCTCGCCGACGAGCGCCCGCGCGACTACGTCTGCGTGTACCCGTTCGTCCGCTCCTACGAGTGGTACCTGCTGCCGGACGCCGAGCGGCGCGCGATGCTCGCCGAGCACGGCCAGATGGCCCGCGGCTACCCGGACGTCCGGGCCAACACGGTCGCCTCGTTCGCCCTCGGCGACTACGAGTGGCTGCTCGCCTTCGAGGCGGACGAGCTGCACCGCATCGTCGACCTGATGCGCGACCTGCGCCCGTCCCGCGCGCGACTGCACGTGCGCGAGGAGGTGCCGTTCTTCACCGGCCGCCGCAAGCCGGTCGGCGAGCTGCTCAACGGCCTGGTCTGACCTGGCGCACGACGACGGAGGGGGCGGCGGGGCCGACCGCTCCCCGCCCATGCCGATGAACTGTCCGATCTTCTGCGCGAGTGTCATGCGCGTGCCCCCTTGAAGCTCTGGCTAGTT
>NZ_JBEZGX010000123.1:0-7707 GCF_040650235.1 Kitasatospora sp. NPDC048722 | reverse complement strand
ATCCCCGACCGCGCGTGGACGAGGTTCACGGTCGCCGCCGACCTCGACGAGCGCGCCGCCCGCGCGAGCGGCACCGGCTCCGAGGTGCTCACGGCCCAGGCCATGATGGCCGCCGACCCGGCCCTGGCCGACCGCGCGGCCGCTCTCGCCGAGCAGGGCACCGACGGCGCCCACGCACTCGCCGACGCCTTCGACGGCTTCCGCGCCGCACTGGTCGCCGCCGGCGGGTACTTCGCGGAACGCGCCGCGGACCTGGACGACCTGCGCGACCGCGCGGTGGCCCACCTCCTGGGCCTGCCCGCGCCCGGCCTGCCCGATCCCGGGCACCCGTACGTCCTGGTCGCCGACGACCTGGCCCCCGCCGACACCGCCCTGCTCGATCCCGAACGGGTACGTGCCCTCGTCACCGTCCGCGGCGGACCGACCAGCCACACGGCCATCCTCGCCAAGGCGCTCGGCGTGCCCGCCGTGGTCGGCTGCGCCGACGCCGCGGAACTGGAGGACGGCCGACGGGTCCTGGTGCACGGCGCGGACGGCGTGATCGAGCTGGACCCGAGTCCGGAGGCGGTCGGGCGGGCCGCCGAGCGCGAGCGCCGACGCCGCGACCTGCTGGCCGGGTTCCGAGGACCGGGCCGGACCGCGGACGGCCACCCGGTCGCACTGCTGGTCAACCTCGGTGCGCCGCACGAGCTGGCCGGCGCGGCCGCCGCCGACGCCGAGGGCGTGGGCCTGTTCCGCACCGAGTTCCTCTTCCTGGACCGCGCCGAGGCACCGGACCGCGCCGAACAGGCCGCCGCCTACCGGCAGGTCTTCGCGGCCTTCGCCGGCCGCCGGGTCGTCGTCCGCACGCTGGACGCGGGCGCGGACAAGCCGCTGCCCTTCGCCACCGCCGCCGACGAGGAGAACCCGGCCCTCGGCGTCCGCGGCCTGCGCACGGCCGCCCGCGATCCGCAGCTCCTGGAGACCCAGCTCGCCGCGATCGCCGAGGCAGCCGAGGACGGCGCCGCACAGGTCTGGGTCATGGCCCCGATGGTGTCCGTCCCGCGCGAGGCCGCCGAGTTCGCCGCCCGGGTCCGCGCGCACGGCCTGCCGCTGGCCGGAGCGATGATCGAGGTCCCGGCGGCCGCGCTGCGGACCGATCGGCTGGCCGAGGTCTGCGACTTCTTCAGTGTCGGCACCAACGACCTGGCCCAGTACACCTTCGCGGCCGACCGGACGCTCGGCAGCCTCGCCGGGCTGCTGGACCCGTGGCAGCCGGCACTCCTCGCGCTGGTCGCCACCGCCGCCCGATCGGCGGCCGAGCACGGGCGTCCGATCGGCGTCTGCGGAGAGGCCGCGGCAGACCCGGCCCTCGCCCTGGTCCTGGTCGGCCTCGGGATCACCAGCCTGTCCGCCGCGCCCGCCTCACTCCCCGAAGTACGGGCGGCGCTGGCCTCCCACACCCTCGCGGAGTGCCGCCAACTCGCGGAGCTGGCCCTGCTCGCCGACGACGCCGCGACCGCGCGCAGCTCGGTCCGGTCGGCCATGAGGGGACGCTGACCCCACTCACCGGCGGCGGTCCGCCCCGCGCCCGGTGCCGGGCGCGGGGCGGACCGCCGTGGAGGCACCCGGGATCCCGTTCCAGCAGGGCGGCAAATGCGAATACCCGGACTATCGGATTCCGGTCAGAAAAGGGTGAGGAATTCGTGATGGGCCATGTCGAATACCGCCGCGGTCGCGCCCCGTTCTCACTCATCCGGCAATACTGATTCACGCATTGTTCACCGGCCTCGCGGAACTCGCCCCCTTTCACGATCGTCATCCTCGACAGGAGTTCAAGAAAAAGCCAAAGGCGGGGAAGGAATCGGCAATGTCCATGGTCGGGAGAGTCGTCGGCGCCGTCGCCGTAGCCCTCCTGGCCGTGCTGGGCGTACTGGTGCTGTCCCAGTCCACGGCCGCTCTCCTCCGGGAGGACGGCTGCCCACGGGTCGTCGCGCAGGCGAAACTCGCCGAGGACGCGCCGGCCCCCAAGACCGTGCCCGGCCTCTGCTGGACCCGGCCCCGGAACGTCGAAGTCCCGGAGCGCCGACCCGAGTTGACCTCCGTCCTCTCCGATGGAGCGCCCTCCCCCGAGCCCGCCTCGCCGGCCGGCGGCCCCGACGCACCGTACTGGGCACGCAGACAGCCCAGAGTGGCGGTCCTCCAGGTGTTCCGCTGCTGATCGGCGCCGACCGCGCCCGCACGCTCACCGGCGGCACGGACACCCACACGTCCACGCCACCGCGCGTCACGGCAGTTCGCGAGGGTCCGCGGCAGTGCTGTCCCTGCCATCACCGTCGCACTGCGCGCCGCCTCCGCACCGAGCGGGCACGGTCCCGAAGTCTCCATCCCCACAAGACTTCCGAAGGGCCCGAGGCACCGACATGCAAGCATTCATCGACCACGCCCGCACCTTCCACCGCCGCGCCGCACAGGCCGCCGACGACTTCGAGCGGCTCGCGGCCGGCCAGAACCCGCAGGCCCTGTTCATCACCTGCTCCGACTCCCGCATCATCCCGTCCGCCGTCACCGGCGCCCGACCCGGCGACCTCTTCGAGATGCGGACCGCCGGCAACATCGTCCCGCCGTACCGGCCGCGCGTGCCGTCGGCCGAGGCCGCGACCATCGAGTACGCGGTCGAGGTTCTGGGCGTCGCGGACATCGTGGTGTGCGGCCACTCCCACTGCGGCGCCGTGGGCGCCGTCGTGCGCGGCGACGACCTCACCGGTGTGCCCGCGGTGCGGGACTGGCTCGCCGAGGGCGCCGAGCTGACGCCCGGCCAGGAGCCGGACCACGACCTCGCCGGCCCCGTGCAGCGCCACGTCCTGGACCAGCTGGCGAAGCTGCGCACCCATCCGAGCGTCGCACGCCGCGTCGACACGGGCCTCCTCGCACTGCACGGCTGGTTCTACGAGGTGCACACCGGCGCGGTCCTCACCCACCGCCCCGGCACCGACGCCTTCCTGCCGCTGTGACGCCGCGGCCCGCCACTGACGAACCTCCACGGATGAGGGCTCCCATGCGCTTTCCCACGCTCAAGTACGACATCACCGCTTCGCTCGTCGTGTTCCTCGTCGCCCTGCCGCTGTGCGTGGGCGTCGCCGTCGCCTCGGGCGTGCCCGCCGAACTCGGCCTGATCACCGGCATCGTCGGCGGCCTGGTCACCGGCGTGCTGCCCGGCAGCAGTCTCCAGGTCAGTGGCCCTGCGGCCGGGTTGACCGTCCTGGTCGCCGAGACCGTGCAGCGGTTCGGACTGCCCGCGCTCGGCGTCGTCGTCGCCGCAACGGGCCTGCTCCAGCTGCTGCTCGGTGCACTGCGCTGGGGCCGGTGGTTCCGCGCGATCTCCGTCGCCGTGGTCGAGGGCATGCTGGCCGGCATCGGGCTGGTCATCATCGCCGGCCAGCTCTACGCGATGGCCGACAGGCCCGCGCCCGCGAGCGGCGTCGACAAGCTCCTCGGACTGCCCGGCCTCCTGTCCCGGCTCGGCTCCTCACCCGCCGCCCTCCACTCCTTCGCGATCGGCGCCGGCACCATCGCCGTCATCGTGCTGTGGCAGCGGCTTCCGGCCAGGGCGCGGGTCGTCCCGGGCGCGCTGGTGGCCGTCCTGCTCGCCACCGGCGCCGCCTGGCTGCTGAGCGGCCCGGTGAAGAAGGTCGAGGTCAAGGGCCTTCTGGAAGCCATCCAGCCGCCCGGCGCCGGCGTTCTCGACCAGTTCACCCCCGCGCTGGTCATCACGATCGTGGCCTTCACGCTCGTCGCCTCGGCCGAGAGCCTCTTCAGCGCGGCGGCCGTCGACCGGATCCACGACGGGCCGCGCACCGACTACGACAAGGAGCTCATCGCCCAGGGCGCGGGCAACGCGCTCTGCGGTGCCCTCGGCGCCCTGCCGATGACCGCGGTCATCGTCCGAAGCGCCACCAACGTCCAGGCCGGCGCCCGGACCAAGGCGTCCCGCGTGCTGCACGGCGTGTGGCTGCTGCTCTTCGCCGCGCTGCTCCCGGCAGCCCTCGCCGTCATCCCCGTGGCGGCCCTCGCGGGCGTGCTCGTCCACGCCGGGTTCAAGCTGCTGCCGTTCAAGCAGCTCGGGCCGCTGTGGCGCGAGCACCGCTCGGAGGCACTCGTCCTCGCCGCCACCGCCGTCGCCATCGTCACGGTCAACATGTTCGAGGGCGTGCTGATCGGCCTGGGCCTGTCGATCCTCAAGAGCGCCTGGGAGACGTCCCGCCTGCACGTGGAGACGGACGAGCGGACCGACGGCGTCGTCCGGGTCCGTCTGACGGGCAACGCCACCTTCCTCCGGCTGCCCAAACTCCTCGACGCCCTGGAAGCACTGCCCGCCGACCGCGTCGTCGAGCTGGACCTGACCGGGCTCCGGCACCTCGACCACGCCTGCCAGAGCGCGCTGACCACCTGGGCCGAGCGCCACAACGCCCACGCCCCCGAAGCCGTGCGGCTGATCCCCGCCCTGGCCGGTCCGACCTGATCCGGTCTCGCAGGACGTGCCGCCGCACCGGGGTTCCGGTGCGGCAGCACGTCGTTCGGCCACCTATCGCGCCCCCTCGGACCACGGGCGCGCCGCTGCCCGGATCCGCACGGCCCACACGTCCGGTCGTCGTCACCCCGACGGTCACCGCCACACCGGCGGCACCGACCCTCACCCCGGCACGTAGCGCGCCGCCGGTCATGGTGCCGACGACGCCGGGAGCGTCACTCGCGTGACCATTCGGCCTCGGCCTGCGGCCGGCCGTCGACATCGGCCCCTTCCCAGAGGCGGACCCTGATCGCCCGGGGGCCGGGCGCGGGCCGGGAGAGCGTGCGCACGAACACGTCCCGCAGGTGGTTGGCCGCCCGCTGCGGCGGCCCGTCGTACTCCAGCGGATCCTGCATGGGAGCGCCGTCCTGCCGGGACCAGCGGCCGTCGTCGTCCTGCGTCTCCAGAAGCCATCGGTAGTGCCCCATCCTGGCCTCCCGTGCCGCCGTACCCGCCCCCGGACACGACGGTATGGGCGGCGCCGGCCCACCGCGACCGGTGGACGCCGCCCGCACTGCGTCCCGGCCTGCCGGTCGCTCCGGCGATCACGCCGCCGAAGGGGAACACAGCCCACGGGAATGCGGCCGTCAGGTTTTGCCCCCGCCGTGGCCGCCCATACGCAGGGTGCGGGCCCCGGCCCACCCCGCGTACGGGCGGGCCGCCGGTGGCCCCGGACAGACTCGGAGGAGACCGAAGGGGACCAAAGATGGCACTCGTACTTTTCCTGATCATCGTGGCGATCGTGCTCGGGCTGGTCGGCGTCGTCGCCAAGGGCCTGCTCTACCTGCTGTTCATCGGCATCGTCGTACTGGTCGTCGCGCTGGCCCTCTCCGCCGTCCGGCTCCGGCGCGGAGGCCGGTCCGCGCACCGTTGAACAACCGGGCAACCGCCGTCGGGTGCGTTCCCGCGGTTCGCCCTGAGCGGATCGCCGTCAGTACTCGGCGCCGCTTCGCAGGTAGCTGCCCACGACCTGGAGCCACGCCCCGGGGCCGAAGCAGACCTCGATCCGGTACGGCGTGTCCTCGAAGACCCTCAGGACGCGCAGCGCGCCACTCGGATGCAGGTCGTACTCGAAGGTGACGCCGTCCGCGCCGTCCTCGTACTGCATGTCCAACGGCCCCTTCGACGGCTCCGCCGGCGCCCGGGCTTCGGCCGAGAGCTTCACGTAGACGGACATCTCTCCGTCCCGCCTTTCCTGTCTGCCCGAGGACCCTGGCGCAGAGGCCGCCCTCAGGACTCCTCGCCCGGCGGGTCGGCGCCGATGCCGGTGGCGACGAGGATCTGCCGCGCCGAGTCGGTCCCGCCGGCCGCGACCGCGCGTGCCATCGCGGCCAGGGCCGTCTCCCGGCTCGCCTGCGGGGGGACGACGAGCAGGCTGAAGTGGTCGCGGTCGCCCCGCGTGACGATCACCGTGTCGTCACCGACGGGGTACCGGTCGATGTGCACCGACCGGCCGTCGACGACCAGCCGGGCCGGCGCGTCGTCCCAGGCGTCGACGTCCAGCCCGACGCTCGCCACAGGACCGAGGTGTTCGGTCAACGCCCTGACCAGACCAGGAAGTTCGGCGCCGACGTCCCGTGAACGCGGCCACCACGCACCGTCGAGCACACCCTCACGGGACTGTGTGGTCTCCAGGCGCAACACGACCGCCCCCGGCTTCGCGGCCTGCCGGAACCCGTCCGGCAGAAGTCCCGGAGGCACCGCACCGGTTTCGTCAGACATGGCTCGCCACCTGTCCGTGAACGCGCGCCAACCCAACCGAACGAGGGCCGACCACTGGGGAGCGACGGGGCCGGGCCGCCCCGATATCCCCACGGTACTCCGCCCGCACCGAGCCGGTCCGGCCGGCCAGGAGAGCCGGCCGGAGCGGTCCGGCGCGGGCCCCGCCGACGGACTCCCGCCGGCTTGACACCGGGCCACCCAGGTTTTACGAGTAGGGAGGAGGGGGGTTGGCCCTGGAACCGCTCGCGCGGGAGGAGGCCCCGAGATGGCTCGCTCCGTCGGTATCGATCTGGGCACCACGAACTCCGTCGTCTGTGTCCTGGAGGGCGGCGAGCCCACCGTCATCCCCAACGCGGAGGGCGCCCGCACCACCCCGTCGGTCGTGGCGTTCTCCAAGGTGGGCGACGTGCTGGTCGGCGAAGTCGCCAAACGCCAGGCCGTCACGAACGTGGACCGCACCGCCCGCTCCGTCAAGCGCCACATGGGCGACCCGCACTGGCGCTTCCCCGACACCGGCGACATCGGAGGAAAGCGGTACACCGCGCAGGAGATCTCCGCCCGCGTACTTCAGAAGCTCAAGCGCGACGCCGAGGCCTACCTCGGCGAGGACGTCACCGACGCCGTCGTCACCGTCCCCGCCTACTTCAACGACTCCCAGCGCACCGCCACCAAGGAAGCCGGGGAGATCGCCGGCCTGAAGGTGCTGCGCATCGTCAACGAGCCGACCGCCGCGGCGCTCGCCTACGGACTGGACAAGGAGAATGACCAGACCATCCTGGTCTTCGACCTCGGCGGCGGCACCTTCGACGTCTCCCTGCTGGAGATCGGCGAGGGCGTCGTGGAGGTGAAGGCCACCAACGGCGACACCCACCTCGGCGGCGACGACTGGGACCAGAAGATCGTCGACCACCTCGTCCAGCAGTTCAGGAACGGCTACGGCATCGACCTGTCGGCGGACAAGATGGCCGCGCAGCGGCTGCGCGAAGCCGCCGAGAAGGCCAAGATCGAGCTGTCCTCGATGAGCGAGACGACGATCAACCTGCCCTACGTCACGGCGTCCGCCGAGGGCCCGCTGCACCTGGACGAGACGCTCACCCGCGCCCAGTTCCAGCAGCTGACCGCCGACCTGCTGGAACGCTGCAAGACCCCGTTCCACCAGGCCGTGAAGGACGCCGGGATCGAGGTGTCCGGCATCGACCACGTCATCCTCGTCGGCGGCTCGACCCGCATGCCGGCCGTCTCCGGCCTGGTGAAGGAGCTGACCGGCAAGGACCCGCACAAGGGCGTCAACCCGGACGAGGTCGTCGCCATCGGTGCCTCCCTGCAGGCCGGTGTCCTCAGGGGCGAGGTCAAGGACGTCCTGCTGCTCGACGTCACCCCGCTGTCCCTCGGCATCGAGACCAAGGGCGGCATCATGACCAAGCTGATCGAGCGCA
>NZ_JBEZGX010000122.1:0-8354 GCF_040650235.1 Kitasatospora sp. NPDC048722 | reverse complement strand
CCGATCGAGTGCCCGACCACGAAGTCCGGGCGCAGACCCCACGACTCCACCAGCCGGAACAGCGCCACCTCCAGCGCGAACAGCGCCGGCTGCGCGTACCCCGTGTCGTCCAGCAGCGCCGCCTCCGCCGAACCCTCCGCCGCGAACAGGACCGGGCGCAGCGGCCCGGCCAGCCGTCCCTCGAAACCGGCGAGGACGGCGTCCAGCGCGTCGGCGAACACGGGGTGGGCGGCGTACAGCTCCCGCCCGGCGCCGGGACGCTGCGAGCCCTGGCCGGGGAAGAGGAAGGCGGTCTTCCCGCCCAGGGCCGCGCCCTGGACGAGCTGCGGCGCGGCCTGGCCGTCGACGAGGGCGTGCAGGCCCTGCGTCAGCTCGGCCCGGTCGGCGGCGAGCACGGCGGCCCGGTGGTCGAGCGGCGTGCGGGTGGTGGCCAGCGAGTGGCCGAGGTCGCGGACCGTCAGCTCCGGGTGCGCGGCGAGGTGGCCGAGCAGCAGGGCGGCCTGCTCGCGCAGCGCGGCGGGCGTCGCGGCGGAGAACGGGACGGGCAGCGGCCGGTCGTCCGGGCGCCGGTCCTCCGGCGCGGCCGCGGGCGGCGCCTCGACGATCACGTGGGCGTTGGTGCCGCTCGCGCCGAAGGCGGAGACGCCCGCCCGGCGCGGGTGGCCGGTCGCCGGCCACGCGGTCTCCTCGGTGAGGAGCTCGGCGGCGCCGGCCGTCCAGTCGACGTGCGAGGACGGCGTGCCGACGTGCAGCGTGCGCGGCAGCAGGCCGTGCTGCATGGCCAGCACCATCTTGATCACGCCGGCCACGCCGGAGGCCGCCTGGGTGTGGCCCAGGTTCGACTTCAGCGCGCCGATCAGGACGGGCCGTTCGCGGTCCTGGCCGTAGGTGGCGAGCAGCGCCTGCGCCTCGATCGGGTCGCCGAGCTTCGTGCCGGTGCCGTGCGCCTCGACGGCGTCGACCTCCGCCGCCGCCAGGCCCGCGTTGGCCAGGGCGCGCCGGATGACGCGCTGCTGGGACGGGCCGTTCGGCGCGGTGATGCCGTTCGACGCGCCGTCCTGGTTGATCGCGGAGCCGCGCAGGACGGCCAGCACGCGGTGGCCGCGGCGCTCGGCGTCCGAGAGCCGCTCGACCACCAGGACGCCGACGCCCTCGGACCACGCGGTGCCCTCGGCGGCGTCGGAGAACGTGCGGCAGCGCCCGTCCGGGGACAGCGCCCCCATCTCGCCGAACTCGACGAACCCGACCGGGCTCGACATCACCGTCACGCCGCCCGCCAGGGCCAGCGAGCACTCGCCGGACCGCAGCGCCTGGGCGGCCAGGTGCAGGGCGACCAGCGAGGACGAGCACGCGGTGTCCACGCTGACCGACGGCCCCTCAAGGCCGAGGGTGTAGGAGAGCCGCCCGGAGAGCAGGCTCGCGGACTGCGCGGTCTCGACGTGGCCGAGCTGGCCGATGGCCGGCCGGTAGTCGCCGCTGCCGCCGCCGATGAACACGCCGGTGTCGCCGCCGCGCAGGCCCGCAGGGTCGATCCCGGCACGCTCCAGCGCCTCCCACGCGGTCTCCAGCACGAGCCGCTGCTGCGGGTCGACGACCATCGCCTCCCGCGGGGACACCCCGAAGAAGGCGGCGTCGAACTCGGCCGCGTCGTACAGGAACCCGCCCTGCTGGGTGACGCTGCGCCCGCGCCCGTCGCGGTCGCCGTGGGCGAGCCGGTCGAGGTCCCAGCCGCGGTCCGCCGGGAACGGGCCGATCGCGTCGGCGCCCTCCCGCAGGAGCCGCCACAGGTCCTCGGGCGAACGGACGCCGCCCGGGTAGCGGCAGCCCATGCCGACGATCACGATCGGGTCGTCGGTGTCGGCAACGGCGGTCGAGCGTTCCACCGTCGGTGCCTCGTCGAAGAGTTCGGCGCGGAGGTACGCGGCGAGGGCCGCCGGGGTCGGGTAGTCGAACACGAGGGTCGCGGGCAGGCGCAGACCGGTCGCGGTGTTGAGCCGGTTGCGCAGGTCGACGGCGGTCAGCGAGTCGAAGCCGAGGTCCTTGAACGGGTGCCCGGACGGCACGTCGTCGGCGTCGGCGTGACCGAGCACGGCGGCCGACTCGGCCCGGACGATCGCCAGCAGCGCCTCGGTGCGCTCGGCCGCCGACCGCTCGCGCAGACCGGCGCGCAGCGCGTCGGTGCGGCTCGCGGTCTCCTCCTCGGGCTCCGCGGCGACGCGGGCCTCGGGCAGGTCGGCGAAGAGCCGTGTCGGCCGGGTTTCGGCGAAGGCGGGCGCGAAGCGCTCCCACGCCACGTCGGCGACGGTGACGGCGGGGCCGTCGAGGGCGGCGGCGAGGGCCGCGAGGGCCCGCTCGGGCGCGACGGGCGGCAGCCCGTTGGCCCGCAGGTGCGCGGCCAGGGCATCGGGCGTGCCGCCCGCCCAGGCACCCCACGCGACGGCGGTGGCGGGCCGCCCGGCGGCCCGCCGGGACTGGGCGACGGCGTCGAGGAGCGCGCTGGCGGCGGCCTCGTCGGCCCGGCCCTTGACGCCCCAGGTACCGGTGATCGACCCGAACAGCACGTAGGCGTCGAGCTCCCGGTCCGCGAGCGCCTCGTCGAGCGCGTCGAGGTCCGCGAGCAGCCCCGCGAGGTGGTCGCCGGGCTCGCCGGCCCGGCCGGTGTAGAGGACGGCGGAGAGGTCCGGCAGCCCGAGGACGGAGGCGAGGGCGGCGGGGTCGCCGGGCGTGCCGGTGACGAGCGTCAGCTCGACACCGCGCTCGGCGAGCTGGGCACGCAGCCCAGCCCCCGGACCGTCACCGGCCGCAATGCGCACCCCGGCCGCGTCGGACGACTCGTCGCCATGCGCACCGGCCACCGTCGCCGGCTCTCCGGCCGCCGCCAGCAGCACCACGTGCCGGGCACCCGCGTGGGCCAGCCAGCGGGCCGTGGGGGCCGCGTGGCCCTCCGGGTCGCCGATCACCAGGACCGTGCCGCGCGGGGTCCACGGGCGCGCCGCGTCGGGCGTCGTCGCGCGCACGAGGCGGCGGGCGAAGGCTCCGGCGGGGCGCAGCGCCAGCTGGTCCTCACCGTCCTGCGCCGTCAGCAGGGCCCGCAGGCGGGCCGACGTGCGGGCGTCGGGGGCCTCGGGCAGGTCGATCGACCCGCCCCAGCGCCGCGGGAGTTCCAGGGCGGCCACCCGGCCGAGGCCCCAGACGGCCGCCTGGGCGGCGTCCTGCGGGGCCTCGGTGTCGCCGACGGCGACGGCGCCCCGGGTGAGGCACCACAGCGGGGCCTCGACGCCCGCCTCACCGAGGGCGGCGAGCAGGGCGTCCGGTCGGGCGAGCCCGGTGGGCACGCCGCCGGAGGCGGCGAGCAGGGACACCACGCCGGTGACCGTTGCGCCGAGCGCAGCGAGTCGCTCGGCCAGGTCCGCGGCGTCGTCCCCGTCGACCGCCACCCGCACGACATCCGCGCCGACGGCCGCGAGCACCGCGGACGTCCAGGAGTCGTCCGGTTCCTTCGTCACGAGGGCCAGCCACGTGCCCGGCAGGGCGTCCGGTCCGGCGGGGGCCGCATACGGCTTCCAGATCGCCCGGTAGCGCAGCCGGTCGGCGTCCGTCCGTTCGGTCCGGCGGCGGCGCCACGCCGAGAGGGCGGGGAGCAGCGCGCCGAGCGAGGTGTCGTCGTCGAGGCCGAGGGTGGTGCCGAGGGCGGCGGTGTCGGCGCGCTCGACCGCGGACCAGAACGCGGCGTCCGCCGGGTCGCCGGCGGCGACGGGCTCGGGTGCGGGCTCGGGCCAGTAGAGCTCGCGCTGGAACGGGTAGGTGGGCAGGTCGACCCGGCGGGCGCCGGTGCCGTCGAACAGCCGCGTCCAGTCGACCGGAACGCCCGCGACGTGCAGGCGCGCCAGCGCAGTGACCAGGGCGTGCTCCTCGGGCCGGTCGCTGCGCTGCGCCGCGGCGACGGGGCCGTCCACGGTCTGCTGGACGAGCGCCGACAGCACGCCGTCGGGGCCGAGCTCCAGGAAGGCGGTGGCACCCGCCTCTTCGAGCGCCCGGACGCCGTCGGCGAAGCGGACGGTCTCGCGGACGTGGCGCACCCAGTACTCGGGGGTGGTGAACTCCGCGCCCAGAGCTCCGGTCAGGTTGGAGACCAGCGGGATCGAGGGCGCCGTGTACGCGAGCCCGTCGAGGACGGCCCGGAAGTCGTCCAGCATCGGCTCCATCAGCGGCGAGTGGAAGGCGTGCGAGACCCGCAGGCGCGTGGTCCGCCGGTCGGCGAAGTGCGCCTCGATCGCGGCGACGTCCTCGGCGGCGCCCGACACGACCACGGACGTCGGACCGTTCACCGCCGCGATCGAGACGAACTCGCCCAGCAGCGGCAGGACTTCGTCCTCCGACGCCTCCACGGCCAGCATCGCGCCGCCCTCCGGGAGCACCTGCATCAGCCGGCCGCGCGCCGCCACCAGCGTGCACGCGTCCTCCAGCGAGAACACCCCGGCCACGTGCGCGGCCGCCACCTCACCGATCGAGTGCCCGGCCACGAACTCCGGCTCCACACCCAACGATTCGAGCAACCGGAACAACGCCACCTCGACCGCGAACAACCCGGCCTGGGCGAACTCCGTCCGGTTCGGCAGCTCCGCATCCGAACCCCACACCACGTCGCGCAGCGGCCGGTCCAGCAGCTGGTCCAGCCGTGCGCAGACGCCGTCGAAGGCTTCGGCGAACACCGGGAAGCGGGCGTACAGCTCCCGTCCCATGCCGAGCCGCTGCGAGCCCTGCCCGGAGAAGAGGAACGCCGTCGAGTGCTCCCCCGCCACCCCGCGCGCGACCTCGACTCCGTCCAGCAGTACCGCCCGGTGCCCGAGCAGCGCACGCCCGGCGGCCAGCGAGTGGGCGACGTCCAGCGCGGACGGCCCGTCCACGTCGACCAGCCGCCCGAGCGAAGCGTCCAGCGCGGCCTCCGACTTGGCGGAGACCACCCACGGCGCCGCGGCGGCGCTCACCTCCGGACCCGCCGCGGAGGAACCCGGGGGAGCCTGCTCCAGCAGGACGTGCGCGTTGGTGCCGCTGACGCCGAAGGCGGAGACGCCGGCCCGGCGCGGGCGGCCGGTCCGCGGCCAGTCGCGGGCCTGCGTCAGGAGCTCCACGGCGCCTGCCGTCCAGTCGACGTGCCGGGAGGGCGCGTCGACGTGCAGCGACTTCGGCAGTTCCCCGTGCTGCATCGCGAGCACCGTCTTGATCACGCCGGCGGCGCCCGCGGCGGCCTGGGTGTGGCCGAGGTTGGACTTCACCGAGCCGAGCAGGAGCGGGAGTTCGCGGTCCCGCCCGTAGGCGGCCAGCAGGGCGTGCGCCTCGATCGGGTCGCCGAGGGCGGTGCCGGTGCCGTGCGCCTCGACGGCGTCGACCTCGGCGGCGGTCAGGCCCGCGTCGGCGAGGGCGGCGCGGATCACCCGCTGCTGGGCCCGGCCGTTGGGGGCCGTCAGCCCGTTCGACGCGCCGTCCTGGTTGACGGCGGATCCGCGCACGACCGCGAGCACCGGGTGCCCGTTGCGCCGCGCGTCCGAGAGCCGCTCCAGCACCAGGACGCCGGCGCCCTCGGACCAGGCGGTCCCGTCGGCGGCGTCGGCGAAGGGCTTGCAGCGGCCGTCGGAGGCGAGGCCGCCCTGCGCGGTGAACTCGACGAAGGCGTCCGGGCTGGACATCACCGAGGCGCCGCCGGCCAGGGCCAGCGAACACTCCCCGGCGCGCAGCGCGCGGGCGGCCAGGTGGAGCGAGACGAGGGCGGAGGAGCACGCGGTGTCGACGGTGACGGCCGGGCCCTCCAGCCCGAGGGTGTAGGAGAGCCGGCCGGACAGGACGCTCGCCGTGTTGCCGGTGGCGGCGTGGCCGCGGACGTCGGCGGTGCCGCGGCGCAGCACGGTCAGGTAGTCCTGGCCGTTGGTGCCGACGAAGACGCCGGTGTCGCTGCCACGCAGCCGGTCGGGGGCGATGCCGGAGCGCTCCAGGGCCTCCCAGGAGGTCTCCAGGAGGAGGCGCTGCTGGGGGTCCATGGCGAGGGCTTCGCGGGGCGAGATGCCGAAGAAGCGGGCGTCGAAGCGGCCGACGCCGTCGAGGAAGCCGCCCTGGAGGGTGGCGGAGCCGCCGCGGCCGAGGGCGTCGAGGTCCCAGCCGCGGTCGGCGGGGAACGGGCGGATGGCGTCGGCGCCGTCGCCGAGCAGCCGCCAGAGGTCCTCCGGCGACTCGATGCCGCCGGGGAAGCGGCAGGCCATGCCGACGATCACGACGGGGTCGTCCGAGACGTCCCGCGGGGCCGGGGTCCGGTCGGGTTCGGGGAGGGTGCCGAGGAGTTCGGCGAGGAGGTGGGCGGCCAGGTCGGCCGGGGTCGGGTGGTCGTAGACCAGGGTGGCGGGCAGGGTGAGGCCGGTGGCGGCGGTGAGGGCGTTGCGCAGTTCGACGGTGGTGAGGGAGTCCATGCCGAGGTCGGTGAAGGGCTGGTCGGCGCCGACGCGTTCGCCGCCCGCGTGGCCGAGGACGGCCGCGACGCGGGTGCGCACGAAGTCGAGGACGAACCGCTCCGCGGCCTGCTCGGACAGTTCGGCGAGGCGCTGCCGCAGCCCCGGCTCCGCGGCGGCGGCCGGCCGGCCGGCCGCCCCGGCCAGCGGGGCGATCAGCGGGACGGGCCGCTGCGCGGTGAAGACCGCGGCGAAGCGCTGCCAGTCGATGTCGGCGACGGTGAGCGCGGTGTCGTCGTGGTCGAGCGCGTGCCCGAGGGCGGTCAGGGCGCGTTCGGGCGCCATCGGGCCGTAGCCGCCGCGGCGCACCCGCTGTTCGACGCCGGCCCCGGCCATGCCGTCGCCGGCCCACGGGCCCCACGCGATGGCGGTGGCACGCAGGCCGCGGGCGCGGCGCTGCTCGGCGAGGGCGTCCACGTAGGCGTTGGCGGCGGCGTAGTTGGCCTGTCCGGCGGCACCGATGGTGCCCGCGGTCGACGTGAAGAGGACGAAGGCGGCGAGGTCGTCGTCGCGGGTCAGCTCGTCGAGGTGGTGCGCGGCGTCGGCCTTGGGGCGGAACACTTCGGCGAAGTGCTCGGCGGTCAGGGTGTCGAGGGTGCCGTCGGCGACGACGCCGGCGGTGTGGAAGACGGCGGTGAGCGGCCGGTCGGCGGGGACGGCGGCCAGGACGGCCGCGAGGGCGTCCCGGTCGGCGGCGTCGCAGGCGGCCAGGGTGACGTCGGCGCCGAGGGCGGCGAGGTCGGCGCGCAGCTGCTCGGCGCCGGGGGCGTCCGCGCCGCGGCGGCTGAGCAGCAGCAGGTGCGGGGCGCCCTGGGCGGCGAGGCGGCGGGCGAGCTGCCCGCCGAGGCCGCCGGTGCCGCCGGTGATCAGGACGGTGCCGGCGGGCGCGTACGGCCGGGCGGCCGGGCGCTCGCCCGACGGGCGACCCAGCGGGTGGCGCACGAGGCGCCGGGCGAAGGTGCCGGAGGCGCGGACGGCGAGCTGGTCCTCGCCGTCGGTGCGGGCGAGCGCGGCGGCCAGGCGGCGCAGCGCGGTGTCGTCGAGCTGCTCCGGCAGGTCGATCAGCCCGCCCCAGCGGGTGGGCAGTTCGAGGGCGGCGGAGCGGCCGAGGCCCCAGACGGCGGCCTGCCGGGGGTCGGCGGGGCGGTCGGAGCGGCCGGTGGCGACGGCGCCGCGGGTGAGGCACCACAGCGGGGCCTCGACACCCGCCTCGCCGAGGGCCTGGACGGCGGTGACGGTGGCGGCGAGCGGGTCGCCGCCCGGGGTGGCCGGGGAGCCGAGGGCGAGCAGGGACAGGACGCCGGTGACCTCTCCGGCCGCGGCTTCGCGCAGCTGCGCGGCAAGGGCGACCCGGTCGGTCGAGGCCCGGAGGACCACCCCGTCGACCAGCCCGTCCGCCCACGGCGCGGCGTCCGGGGCGAGCACCAGCCAGCGGCCGGACGGCCGGGCCGCAGCAGCGCCCGGCGTGTCGAGCGGCGTCCAGGAGGCGCGGTAGCGCCAGGCGTCCACGGTGGAGCGCTCGCGGCGGGCGCGGCGCCAGGCGGAGAGGGCGGTCACGGTGTCGGTGTCGAGGTCCAGCCCGGCGCCGAGCGTCCCGAGGTCCCCCCGGTCGACGGCGGCCCAGAACTCGGCGTCCACGGGGTCGGATCCCGCCTCCGGGACGGGCCGGCCCTCCGGCCAGTAGCGCTCCCGCTGGAACGGGTACGTGGGCAGGTCGGCGCGGCGGGCGCCGGTGCCGGCGAAGAAGGCCGCCCAGTCCGGGCGCGGGCCGCCGACGGCCAGCCGGGCGAGTGCGGCCGTGAGGGCCGGGACGCCGGGCCGGCCGCGGCGCAGCGCGGGCACGCCGGTGAGGCGGGC
>NZ_JBEZGX010000121.1:0-8537 GCF_040650235.1 Kitasatospora sp. NPDC048722 | reverse complement strand
TTCACGGGCCCCTGAGCTGTCCGGTCCTCACGGATCTCGAAGTCCAATGCATCCCCTGAGCTGGGGTGTTGCAACGACTCCTAGAACCCAGGCTCGGTGGAGCGGGCCCTTCGGCGTTCCCCCCGGAACTTCCCCGGCGTCCCCCCTGGGTCCCCGATATCCCCCGATACCCCCCCTGGGACCCTCCGGACGTTTCCCCCGAGGTGTTGTTCTTGGAGTGAGAATAACCTGTGGCGCGAGCGGAGGGAAGTCCATTAGCGTCGGGCGCATGAGCAGCAGACTGCACGGGGTGGCCGTGGTGAACGAGGAGATCGCCGCGCGGGGGAGCTACCGGGCGACCGGGGGTGAACTCGTCGAGGTGGGCGAGCAGTTGGCGGCGGCCCGGGCCGGGACGGTGTCGTACGCGCCGGCCGGGCTGGATGCCCTCCTGCGGGCCGGTGACCCCGGTCCCGGGCCGGGCCGCGGGGCGGTCGAGGTGACGGCCGAGGGCAGCGTCCAGGCCGCGCGGCGCCTGGTCGAGGCCGGCGCGGGGCCGGTCGGGGTGCTCAACTTCGCGTCCGCGCGCAACCCCGGCGGCGGCTACCTGCGCGGCGCCCGCGCCCAGGAGGAGGACCTCTGCCGCAGCGCGCTCCTCTACACCTGTCTGCTGGAGGCGCCCGACTACTACGAGGCGCACCGCGCCTCCACCGACCTCCGGTACAGCCACCGGGTGATCGTCTCGCCCGGCGTGCCCGTGATCCGGGGGGACCGCGGCGGCCTCCTCGCCCGGCCCTACCCGGTCACGTTCCTGACCTCGCCCGCGCCCAACGCCGGCCAGTTGGCCCGGCGTTCCCCCGGCGTCGACGTCCGCGGCGTGCTCGCCGAGCGGGCCGTGCGGGTGCTCGCGGCGGCGGCCCGGCACGAGGTGCGCACGCTGGTGCTCGGGGCGTGGGGCTGCGGCGTGTTCGGCAACGACCCGGCGGAGGTCGCCGGGGCCTTCGAGGGCGCGCTGGCCCGGTACGGAGCCGCCTTCGAGCGCGTCGTGTTCGCGGTGTGGGACCGCTCACCGGTGTCCGCGAACCGGGCCGCGTTCGAGGCCCGGTTCGCGGACTGAGCGGTCCGTCGGGGGCTGCTGCTCAGACCTCGGAGCGGCCGGACCGCGCCGTCGCCACGGTCGAGGCGGCGGCGACCACCCCGGTGACCGCGAACACGGACGGCCACGCGCCGATCCGCTTCGCCAGCGGGTGGGAGCCGCCGAAGGCCACCACGTACAGCCCGGTCAGCACGGCCGCCGTCCGCGCGCCCGAACGGCGGTGCCACTGCGCGGCCGCCCCGGCACCCGCCACCGCCAGCACCGCGCCGCCCAGCTCGCGCCGCCCGGTCCAGCGGGCCACGCCGTAGCCGCCGACCAGGCCGCTCGCGGCGGTCAGGGCGGCGGGCGCGCCGTCCGCGATCACGTTCGGGACCTTCGCCATCGTCGACTCCACTCGTCCGCTCGGGGATGCGTTCCGGTTTCCGACCATAACCCCGTCCACGTGGGCGGCCGCGGGCGCCCACGCGGACGGCCCGCGACGGCTAGTGGAAGGCCTGTGCGGCGGTCTGCGCGGGCACCGTCCGCGACAGCCGCTCGGCCGCCTCCGCCGGGGACAGCACGCGCTCCAGCCGCAGGTCGCCCGGGAGGTCCGGGATGAAGCGGCCCGCCGACCACGTCCGCTCGTACGGCTGCGGCTCCAGCACCAGCGTGCGCACGCCGTCCAGCACCGGGATGTCGGCCGGCGTCCCCTCGTTCCAGAGCCACGAGCCGTCCGGCGCCACCAGGTTGAACGCGCCGGCCGCGATCAGGCGGCGGCCGTCCGGGTGCGCCGTGCGGCACAGCGCCACGACCTCCGGGTCCTGCCGGACGCCCGGCAGGTGGCCGCCGCCGATCAGCACGTCGGCGAGGAGGGTGTGCAGCTGGAAGGTGTCGCTCAGGCCGTCCATGCGGAGCAGGTAGCCCGTGCCCGTCGGGCGGTCCAGCACCAGCAGCGGCTCGTCGTCGAGCACCTGGGCCAGGTACGCGAGGCCCTTGAGGTCGTGCCGCTCGCCGCCGTACCGGGCGATCAGCTCCAGCAGCACGGCGGTCACTCCCGAGGCGCGCGCCTCCGCCCGCACCGCCGGGTGCGCGAACACCGCCCACGCGGCGCGCTGCCACAGCTCCAGCGTCCACCAGCCGACGACGGCCAGGTGCGCCTGCCAGGCGTCCAGGACGGCCGGATCCGCGATCCGGCCGTGGGCCTCGCCCGGGTCGTCCTCCTCCGGATCGGGCAGCGGACCGCCGCCCGTCGCCTCCCAGCGCTCCACGAGCCGCTGCGCGCCCGTCAACGCGCCCCGCAGCCCGGCCAGCACCGGGCCCGCGCACGCCGACGGATCGGCGCCCCGCTCGACGCACGCGCCCACGAGCATCGCCAGGTGCGAACGCGGGAACGGCGGAGCGTCCGGCAGCAGCGCCGCCAGCCGGGGCCCGGCCGTCGCCACCTCCTCCGGGCCGGCCGGGCCGAAGAGCCCGCCGACCAGGCCGAGCGCCGGGCCGAACCGCTCCTCGTCCTCCGCCGCGACCACCGTCTCCAGGACGGCCACCGCCTCGGTGAGGGTGGGCTGCTGATGGGGCGTGGGGGTGTGCTGGGAAGCCATTCGCCGCAGCATAGGCGGCGGGCCGGACGGGGAGCCGCTCGGGGGCTGCCCCCGGGTCGTCCGGGGCCGTGCGGGAGCCGTCCGGGGTATGCGCGTCGACGGAAGCACCGGCGCGGCGACGGGACTGTGACGCATACTCACGCGGTGACTGCGTCCCATCCGATACGAGTCCCCGGCCCCGGCACCGAGGCGGAACCCGCCCTGAAGGTCGCCCCGCTCGAACTCTTCCTCGACCTCGTCTTCGTCTTCACGATCACCCAGCTCACCGGCAGCCTGGCCCACCACCTCACCGCCGACGGCCTCGTCCAGGTGCTCGTCATGCTGGCGGTGATCTGGTGGATGTACGACGCCTTCATCTGGCTCACCAACGCGATGCCGCCCAGCAACCACCGCCGGCGCGGCCTCCTGATGCTCGCCATGGGCGCGTTCCTGGTGATGTCGCTGTCCGTCCCGCACGCCTTCGAGGGCAGCGGCGTCGCGTTCGGCTGGGCGTACCTGGTGGTCGTCGCCGTGCACACCGGCATGTTCGCGGCCTCCGGCGTCGTGCTGCCCTCCGTGCTGCGGATGGGCGGGGCCAACCTGGTGGGCGGCGCGCTGGTCGTGACCGGCGGCTACTGCACGGGCACCCTCCAACTCGCCTTCTGGGCCGCCGCCTTCGCCATGCAGTTCGTGACCCCGCGGGTCGCCCGGCTGCCCGAGTTCCGGCTCCGCGCCGACCACTTCGTCGAACGCCACGGCCTGATCGTGATCATCGCCTTCGGCGAGTCCGTCATCGCGATCGGCGTCGGCGCCGGCGGCCTGGACCTCACCCTTCCCCTCGTCGCCGTCGCCCTGCTCAGCCTCGCCGTGTGCGTCGGGCTCTGGTGGGCCTACTTCGGGCACGACGACGACGCCCGCTCCGAGCACCACATGGCCGCCCTCGCGCCCGCGCGCCGCAACTGGACCGCCGTCACGGTCTACTACCTCGGGCACGGCGGACTCCTGCTCGGGATCCTGCTGTTCGCCGCCGGGGTCAAGTCCGCCGTCGCCCACCCCGGGGCCCCGATCACCCTCCCGCAGGCCGCCGCCCTCGCCGGCGGCATCGCGCTCTACCTCGTCGTCAACACGGCCGTCCGCCGCGCCTTCGGCCTCACCCCGAACGCGCCCCGGCTCGTCGCGGCGGCGCTCCTGCTCGCCGCCGTCCGGCTCGGCACCACCGTCTCCGCCCTCGCTCAGGTCGCGGCCACCGCCGCCGTCCTCGCCGCCGCCTTCACCTACGAGGCCCGTCGGTCCCCGGTGGCAGACTTCCCCCGTGACTGACACCGCGATCACGGACGGCGCCCACCTGATCCGCAACGCCGCCGACGGCCTGCTCCTCGAAGTCGCCGACGGCAGCCGCCGCAGTGGAGCCCGCATCCGCTGCGGCGAGGCCACCGGTGCCGACGCCCGGCTCTGGCACCTCACCGCCGTCCACCCCGGCGGCGCCCTCTACCACCTGGAGAACGCCAACAGCGGCAAACGCCTCGACGTCACCAACGCCTCCCCCGACGACGGCGTCCCCATCCAGCAGTGGTCCGCCAACGCATTCGGCGCCCAGGAATGGCTCCTCGAACACCACGACGACGCCCCGGGCACCTACACCATCACGAGCTTCATCAGCGGCAAGCCCCTGACCGCCACCGAGGGCGGCGTCGAACAGCGCGAGGACGCCGACTCCCCGACCCAGTGGTGGCACCTGGAGCGCCGGGGGTAGGCGGTGGGCTCCGACGGTCGGCTCAGGCGGAGAGGTTGGTGCGGAGGGCGGTGAGGTCGGCGTCGGTGATGCCGTGCGGAGCGAGGTAGGCCGGGACGGAGCCGTGGTGGGTTTCGATCCAGGCGAGGGAGGAGGCGAGGAGGGCGGCGGACACCGGGCGGGAGACGCGTTCGGTGCCGGTTTCGTCGACGTACGGGGTGGGTCCGTCGAGGAGGCCGAGGCCGGCGTTGGAGCGCAGGAAGTCGGCGGTGATCTCGGCCTCGGAGGCGCCGAGGAGGGACTGGACGACCGCGACGGTGAGGCCGGTGCGGTCCTTGCCGACCGCGCAGTGGACGACGGCCGGGACGGCTTCCGGGGCGGCCAGGCGGCGGACGGTCGCGGCGATCGACGGGCCGCCGGTGCGGGCCATGAAGGGGTAGAGCGCGGCCTGGTCCTCGGGCCAGGGGTGCTCGTCGTCCTCGCGGTCGGCGGGGAGCGTCGGCACGTGGAGGGTCTCGTGGTCGAGGCCGTGCCGCAGGTCGGGCCAGACCTCCAGCTCGAACGCGCTGCGCAGGTCGACCACGGTGCGCAGGCCGAGGGCCTTGAGGCGCCGGGCGCCCTCCTCGGTGAGGGTGTGGAAGGAGCCGGAGCGGTAGAGCACGCCGCGGCGGAGGGCGCCGATGCCCCCGGCGTCACGGAAGTTGCGCACGCCGGGGATGTCGATGAAGGCGTCGATGGCGTCGGTCATGGCACCACGGTACGGGTGCGGGCGGTGGTGGCGGAAGGAAACCGGAAGAGGCCTTTCGGTGCCGTCGGATGACGTCCGGTCACCTCGGGCGGACCCTGCTCAGCGTCCGCCGGCGACGTCCAGGAACGCGCCGGTCATGTACGACGACGCGGGGGAGAGGAGGAAGAGGATCGTCTCGGCGACCTCCTCCGGCCGTCCGCCGCGCCCCATCGGCAGGTTGGGGCCGATCCGGTCGACTCGGCCGGGCTCGCCGCCCAGGGCGTGGATGTCGGTGTGGATCAGCCCGGGACGGACGGCGTTGACGCGGATGCCCTCGGCGGCCACCTCCAGCGCGAGGCCGCGGGTCATCGAGTCGACGGCGCCCTTGGCCGCCGCGTAGTCGACGTACTCGTTCGGCGAGCCGAGCCGGGAGGCGGCCGAGGAGACGTTGACGATGGCGCCGCCGCGCCCGCCGTGCCGGGTGGACATCCGGCGGACGGCCTGCGCCGCGCACAGGAACGGCCCGGTGATGTTGGCCGCCCAGATCCGGTTCAGCCGCTCCTCGTCGAGGTCTTCGAGCCGGCACTGCCGCTCCAGCGTGCCCGCGTTGTTCACCAGGCCGGTGAGCGGCCCGAGTTCGGCGTCCACGGTGGCGAACAGCCGCTCCACCTCGGTGGTGCGGGTGACGTCCGCCCGGACGGCGAGGGCGGTGCCGCCCTCGGCCCGGATGGCGGCCACCACGGCGTCCGCCGAGGCCTCGTCGGCCCGGTAGTTGACGCACACGTGGTGGTCGCGGCGGGCGGCGAGCAGGGCGGTGGCGGCGCCGATGCCGCGGCCCGCGCCGGTGACGAGCAGGACCTCGGGGGAAGTGGTCGACATGTCCGTACGCTACCCGGTGGGCGTTGCCCGGGTGGCCGCTACCGGGCGGTCCGGTCTGCGGTGCCCGCCGCCGCCCGCAGAGCCGCGATCTTCGGCGCGCGGCTCTTCGGCGAGTCGAGGCTGAACCCGCGCGCGTCGCCGAGCTCGTCGCGGACGAACGCCTCGGTGCGGGCCACCGCCTCGCGCAGCGCGTCGTCCGGCGGCACGAAGGGCTGGTGGACGATCTCCGCACGCTCGGTGTCGTACTCCCACAGCCCGACGATCCGGCCCCGGTCGAGCACCACGTGGGTCTGCGGGTCGGCCTCACTGCCGAAGGACCGCCCGGCCCGGCCGGCGGGCAGCGGGCGTGCGGCGTCGACGGGGTCGAGCAGCCGGGGCAGGTCGCGGTGCAGGAGGTGGATACCGTCGATGCCCGCGAGCAGGGTGTAGTGCGGCTCGGCGGGAATCCTGAACTCGGCGTAAGCGTCGAGAAGTTCGGGCGGCATCAGGAACTCCGAGCCGGGCGCGAGCGGGACCAGCCCGGCCTCGGCGACGGCCCGGCGGGCGGTGGCCGCGGTGAAGCCGGAGAACCAGCGGAAGTGCCGCAGGGTGGCCGGGGCGGCCCAGGAGAAGTAGCGGCGGGCGAGGTCGACGGCGCCCCCGGCGACCGGCTGGTCCCAGCCCACGTAGCCGTAACGCTGCTGGTCCAGGCGGCCGTTGACGGGCACCCGGCGGATCCGTCCGCGCGACTGCATCAGCCCGAGCGCGAGCGGCAGCGTCGTCGAGACACCGCGCTTCTTCCCCGCCTCGCCGAGCGGCCGGACGGCGTCGCCGACCGCCTCCCGGATCGACGTCGGGTCCAGCGGCTCGGCCTCCGACAGCACGCGCTCGATGGCCAGGCAGAGCTTCTCGACCTCGTCCCGGCCGACCCCCAAGTGCTTCTCCGCGGAGGCCAGTTCGGCGACCGGCCCGGCAGCTCCGGCGGCCAGCCCGAGCGCGAAGTCCGCGGCCGGCAGGACGTACGTGCAGCCGCGCGCCGCCGGCAGCTCGTGCACCTCCAGCCGCGCCACGGCCGCGTCCACCGCCGCCCGGCGGAGCCCGGCCCGGGCGAACAGCCCCAGGTACGGCGCCGCGCCGCCCACCGACCGCGCCCACCCGGTGGCGGCCAGCACCTCGGCGGCGGGCGTGCCGGGGTGCGGGCGGTCCAGCCACTGGCGGTGGGACCACCAGGCGCGCAGTTTCGCGGTGTCGGCGTCGGTGCGGGTCTCCGGTCCGTGCTCCATGGGGCCAGTATCGGCCGACGGGCGGGCCCCGAGCAGGAAATCGGTCGCCCGGCGCGGCCCGGCTCGGGGAGGATGCGATCACCACCGCCACGGCCGACCGAGCTGTTCGAGAGGGGAACACGCATGCCCGCAGCGCCCGTAGCGCCGCCCGGAACCGTCCTGCTCGCCGGCATCGTCGGCTCGACCGCGTACGGCCTCGCCCACGCCGGCTCCGACACCGACCGGCTGGGCCTGTTCGCCACCCCCACCGAGGAGTTGCACGGCCTGCACCGCCCGGCCGAGTCGCACGTGACCACCCGGCCGGACGCCACCCTGCACGAGGCCGCCAAGTGGTGCCGCCTCGCGCTCTCCTGCAATCCCACCGCGTCCGAACTCGTCTGGCTCCCCGACGACCTGTACGAGACGCGCACCCCGCTCGGCGACGAACTCATCGGCATCCGCGGCTCGTTCCTCAGCGCGCCGGCCGTCCGGAAGGCCTACCTCGGCTACGCGGACCAGCAGTTCCGCAAGCTGCTGACCCGCGACACCGCGGACGCCACCGCGCGGCGCCGGGCCGCCAAGCACGCCCGCCACCTGGTACGGCTCGTCGAACAGGCCGTCCGCCTGCACGAGACCGGCACCAACCTCGTCCGCCTGCCCGACCCCGAACGCGTCCGCGACCTCGGCGAACGCATCGCCGACGACCCGGCCGTCGCCCGCCCCGTCCTCGTCGCGGCCGCCGACCGCCTCGACCGCCCCGGTGTCCTCCCCGCCGCCCCCGACCCTCGCCCCGCCGAGGCCTGGCTCCGCCGGGTCCGCGCCGCCCACTACGCCCCGCCCCCGCCACCCCGGCCCCCGGCGAGTCCCTCCAATCCACTGGCGGACCCCTGGGGCCCACCGGGTAGGATCGCGGTGGCCCTCCCCACACGGGACGGGGCCGCGGGCCACTAGCTCAATTGGCAGAGCTGCGGACTTTTAATCCGTAGGTTCAGGGTTCGAGCCCCTGGTGGCCCACCGCGTGAAGAGGCGGTCCGATCTCCTCCGACCTGCGGTCCGGCACTGCGGCTGCTCGATGCGGCTGCGGTGCCGTCGCGTTTTCGGAGCGGACCGAGCCGGTGGGGGGATGGGGGCCCGATGCAATGGATCGGTCATGCCTTCGTCTCAGCTCGGTCGCGAGGGGTTCGCCCGACGGTCGAACGTTGGTAGAACTGGAACAGGCATGTCTGGTCGGACGGACGGGGGAGCGGTATGAAGTTCGACATGGGGAACCAGGCGCTGCAGACGCTGATGTCGGGGTCGAGGACCTCGAACCAGGACCTGGGTGCGCTGG
>NZ_JBEZGX010000120.1:0-9119 GCF_040650235.1 Kitasatospora sp. NPDC048722 | reverse complement strand
TTCCGGCTGTCTGTGCGCCGCCAGGGACTCGAACCCCGGACCCGCTGATTAAGAGTCAGCTGCTCTAACCAACTGAGCTAGCGGCGCCTGCTGACAGAGAAGACTCTAGCAGCGGCCCCGGTCCGCGCCAAAATCGAATACCGGTCGCGCGCTGTTCATCCCCCGGTCACCGCCGGCCCGGCGGTGACCGCCGCGACCGGCTCGCGCGAGGCCCGGACGCACGCCCACAGCACCACCGAGGCGCCCGGCAGCCACGGCTCCCGGTCCTCCGGCGCGACGATCCACCGGCCCGCGCCCAGCCCGGGGGAGTCCGGGCCGTGCACCATTCGCTGGACCGGCGGCACCGTCACCGTGTCGCCCTTGCCGTGGCAGAGCAGCGGCGGTACGTCCCGGGCCCATTCCTCCCAGGCCAGCAGCCTGCGCAGCCGGGGCGCCGCACCCGGCTGGACGAACAGCAGGGTCCGCCCGCGGTAGGCCGCGACCGGTCCGCAGCCCGGCCCGGAGGCCCACAGCTCGTCCAGCACCCGGCGGCCGAACAGGGACGGCATGCTGATCACGTCGAACGCCCGACCGCACGGAAGCACCGACGCCGCCCACGGGCGGGACTCCCACAGCGCGCGCATGCTGCGCGGGTACTCGCTCGCCGAGGCCAGCCAGGCCTCCCCGGCCACGGTGACGTACTCCACCGACTGATAGGTCCAGATCTCCACGCACAGCAGCGTGCGCGCTGCGCGGGCGCGGGCGGGCGGAAAGGGCCGTTCGCCGGACAGGCCGGCGCACGGCGGCGTACCCTTCCGCCCCGCGCATATGCCAGAGGCGAGTTTTCGGAGCCCCGGCTCCGACCGGTGCGCGGTTTCGGGGCTCAGGCCTCGTGGCGGCGCGGCTGGAGCAGGCCGCGGCCGTACTCGATCATCTTGGTGGCGTAGTCGGGGGTCCAGTCCGCCCGCTGCGCGATGTCGTCCGCCGACAGCGCGTCGAAGCGGCGCGGGTCCGCGAGCTGGGCGGCGGCGACCGCCTGGAAGTCCGTGGCCCGCTCGGCGGCGGCACGGAACGCCAGGGCGAGCTCGGTCGAGCGGCGCAGCAGCTCCGCCGGGTCGTCGATCGACTCCAGGTCGAAGAAGCGTTCCGCCTCCGGCTCGGCCGCCTGCGGCTCGAACAGCAGCTGCGCCGGACGCAGCCGCCGGGCCGGCGCGGACGGACCACCGGAATCGGACGCCATCGCGTGGGAGTCGGGCATGGACGGACACCTCCGGGTGCTCGGTGAGGGGCGGACGGCGGTTGCTCCGGGGCCGCGCCGCCCGGTCGGGCCGCCGTCCATTGTCGCGCGGCGGCGGCCGATGACGGAACGGTGCGCGTGCGGGCGCTATTCCCCCGTGCGCGCCCCCGGCGCGCCCCGGACCCCGCGAGCCGGACACCTTCGGGTGGTCCCCTCCGTGCCGCGGCATCGGGGCGGAGTCCGGGCCGTTGAGCCGGGTGATCCCTTCGTCAACCAACGGAACCCCTACAAGGAGAACCATGCGTGTGCGGAAGGCCTTCCCGGCCCTCGCCCTGCCCCTCGTCCTCGCCTTCGCACCCCCGGCAGCCGCCGCCGAGACCACCGTCGTGGTGACCGGCGTCAAGAGCGCCCCCGGCGGTGGATCGACCGCGACCTGCCCCGCCCACAGCCACCTGACCGGCGGCGGCTACACCTTCGCCCCCGCCGGCCCCGGCGACACCGTCCTGGTCAACGCGCCCGCCCCCGGCGACCCGGGCACCTGGTCGGCCCGCGCCGACCACGGCGTCGTCACCGCGTACGCGCTCTGCGAGACGGAGGACTGACCACCCCCGCGGCTCAGCGCAGTCGCACCCGGTGCCCGGACAGGTGGTGCAGCACCTGGTGGTTCGCCTCCCAGCCGTCCGGGAACCTGACCGAGCCCCCCAACTGCACCGGTTCCGTGGACGGATGCTCGTCCAGCAGCTCGGCGATCCCGGCCCGGGCCACCACGATGCACGCGTGCCGGTGGCGGGAGGCGAGCACACAGAGCCGGCCGGTCTCCAGGTGGAAGGCGGTGGCGTCGGGCCGCCCGGAGAGCGGGTGGAGGACGACGGTGACGTCGTACTCGCGCCCCTGCAGCCGGTTCGCGGTGTCCACGGTGACCGCGGGGCCGGCCGTCCCGTCCACCGGGACGCCCACCTTGAGCAGGGCCGCGCGCACGGCCGCCGCCTGGTCCCGGTGGGCCGTCCCGACCGCGATCCGGTCCGCGGTGAGCGGGGCCTCCCCCTGCTCGGAGTGCGCGCTCAGCCCGCGCTCCAGCAGTCGCCGGACGGTCGCCGCGACGGCCGCCACCGCCTGCGGGTCGGTCCGCACGGTGTGCCGGGCGGGCAGCTCCAGCAGCGCCCAGCCGTGCTCGGCCGCCCGGTCGATCGCCGCGTCCAGCGCCGAGCCGTCCGGGCGGACGGCGGCGGTGAGCCGGCGGTCGTCCGGGCCGGTGCCGGAGCGGAACGGCGTATACGGGTAGAACGCCTCCGAGATCAGCGGCGCCGCGCTGGCCGGCAGCCGCCAGGAGACCGGCAGCCGGTGCGGCTCGATCTGCGGGTTGTGCGCCAGCATCGTGACCACGGCGCTGCTCGACGGGTCGTAGGACAGGCCCGCCCACTGCTCGGTGCCGACCACGGTGAACGGGTCCAGTTGGCCCGGGTCGCCGACGAACAGCGCCCGCTCGAACAGCCGGGCCACCGCGAGCAGCGCGTCCGAACGCATCTGGTACGCCTCGTCGACGATCGCGTGCCGCCACGGCGCCTCGGCCCGCACCCACTGCCACTTGGCGGAGGTGGAGATCACGACGTCGTGCTCGACCAGGTCCGCGACCTTGTCGGACGGCGTGACGTTGGCATGCCGCAGCACCTCCGGGCCCGGCCGGCCGTCGGCGGCGTGCAGCCGGCCGATCGTCAGCTCCGGCGCCTTCTCGGCCAGCCGGCCGACCAGGTCGTCCACCTGGCCGTTGGTCTGGGCGACGATCATCAGTCGCTCGCCCGACCCGACCAGCTCCCGGGCGGCGCGCACCACGAGCGTCGACTTCCCGGCGCCGGGCGGCGAGTCCACCACCACGCCGCGCGGGGCGCCGGCCGGCGGGTGGACGGTCGCGGCCAGGATCCGGGCCACGGCGGCGTCGGCGGCCGCGCCCGGGGCCTGGCCCGCTGAGCTCTGCTCGGTCACGCGCTTGTTCACTCCCAGTCGAAGTCGGCCGCGGGGCCGGGGGAATCGGGTGCGGCGCCGGGCGGGCCGCCGTGCGTCCACGGGGTGTCGTCCGGCTCTGGCAGCGGCGCGGACTGGCGGACGGTCAGCTCGAACAGGGTGAACGTGACCGGCTCACCGGGCTCGGGCACGCTGCCCGGCTCGGGCTCCTTCCTGCGGCCCATCCCGGACAGGATCCGCAGCGTGATCGTGCCCTCCGCGGGGTCGGCCGCGACGATCTCGGCCTTCTGCGCGGAGGGACCTCCCCCCGCCTCCGGCCGGGGGGACCCCCATACCCGGTGCACCTCGCGGCCGAGGTCGGCGTGCGGGCGGTCGTCGGTCCGCACGGTGACCAGCGGGCGCGGCTTGGGGGAGCGGCCGGAGGTGTCGTAGTCCGGGACGACGTCCGTCACCACCCCGGCGAACGCCTCGCCCGCCAGCCGGTGTTCGGCCATCGCGAGCGGATCGTCCAGTGCCTCCTGGACGTCCAGCCTGGCCTGCTCGCGCTCGCGCTGGGCGAGCTTGCGGGCGGCCGTCACCGCGTCGTCCTGCCGGGGCTGCGGGGGCTCGCCGGCCGCCAGGCGGTCCCGGTGGCCGGTGTACGACCAGCGGTCGCCCGTCCAGCGCTCCGCCAGGTGCCCGGCCGGCGGCAGCGAACGCAGCAGGTCGATGCCGCGCCACACGTCGTGCCAGGTGGGCAGCAGCACGGCGGACAGGGCGCCGCGCAACTGCTCGACGGCCCCCCGGACGGCCTCGCGGGCGCGCGCCGCCGCTTGGTCGTCCCGCTGCTCGGTGCTGTGCTGCAGCGCGGAGGCGGCGGCGTCGTACCGGGCGATCGCCGGGCCGAGCACGACGCTGTCGAAGGACGGGTCGGTCGCCGGACCGGCCGGCGGGTGCAGCAGCTGCCCCCGGTCGTCCCGGGCGGACTCGGCCCGCTCGGCCGCCTCGGCCCCGCCGACGCCCTCCGGCGGGAAGTGCCAGGCCAGCCGGGCCGCGAGATGCTGGTCCTCCAGGTGGCTCTGGCCGGTCGCCCAGTGCCGGGCCAGCAGGCCGGTCATCGGGAGCAACAGGCTGGAGCCGGGCACCTGGGCCCGGTCGGTGAGGTGGGTCAGCCAGCGGCCGAGCAGCGGTACCCGCACCGGCGCCGGGTACGGGCCCGGCTCGTCGTCCTCGACCGTGCGGCGGAACCGGGTCGAGCGGCCGATCAGCGCGAGGTGCTGCACGCCCGCGCCGTTCGGCACGATCAGCTGCGGCGCGTCGGCGCACAGCTCGCGGAACACCTGGGTCTTCTCACCGGTCTCGGGGTCCTTCTCGGAGCCCTCGATCTGCTCGACCTCGGCGCCGAAGGACTCGAGGTAGGGCAGGAGGTCGGCGGCCAGCTCGGCCAGGAAGTCGAAGCGCAGCGTCCGGTTGAGCGGCTGCGGCACGAGGTGCAGCCGGGGCGCGTCCCGGTCGGTGCCGAGCAGGACGGCCAGCGGCGCGCCCGCCTCACCGGCGGCGGTCAGCGGGACGAGCACCATCGGCCGGTCGGACAGGTGCCGGTGCCGGACGGTGGCCAGCGGCTCGGCCCGCCCGCTGCGGACGGCCTCCAGCCGGGCGAGGGTGGTCAGCAGACTCATGGGCCCTCGATGATTCGCTCGCTCGTGTGAACGGTCACTTCCCCGGTCACTTCCCGGTCACTTCCCCAGGGCTTCGGCGCGCAGCGCGGCCGCGTACGCGAGCCGCTCCGCCGCCTCGTCCGTGCCGCTGCCGGTGGCGGCGGCCAGCGCCTCCGTCACCGTCCGGATGCTGCCCAGTTCGCCCCGCACGCCGCGGCCCAGCTGCTCGACCCGGTCGCCGCAGCGGGCCTGGGCACGGCAGTGGAAGCCGAGCTCGCAGGTGGACAGGCAGTCCGGGCTGTACGCGGCGGGCACGGCCGCGACCGCACCGGCCAGCTCGTCGCCCGAACGGGCCGGGGCGCCCTCCTCGTCGACCGCGAGGTCGAAGGCGGTGCCCTCCGGCAGCGCCTCCAGTAGCCGGCCGATGCCGGTCATCCGGCTCAACTGGCGCCGGGTGGTGGCGAGTTCGCGGCGGATGTCGACGGCGACCGCGGTCGGCCGGTTGCCGAAGTCCTTCGGGCAGACCAGCAGCACGCTCAGCCGGGGGCTGCCCGGCAGCCGCTGTTCGGCGTACGGGTCCGGCGTGAGCGCCGCGCCGGACCGGGCGGCGGCCGCGTGCTGCAGCGCCAGCACGTACACGGCGGCCTGGCGGGCGGCGGCGCCGACCTTGGCCGGGTCGGCGGCGCCGTCCAGCACCGGGAAGGACTTGATCTCGACCACCGTGCACCGCCCGCCGTGCACCACGACGGCGTCCGGCTCCAGGTAGGCGGTGCTGCCGGCCACGTCGAGCCGCAGCAGCGGGTGGTCGAGCAGCGTCCAGGTGTCCGGGTCGGCGGCGGCCTGCGCCAGCGCCTCGGCCGTCCGGTCCGCGCGCACGGCGGGGCCCGATCGCTGGAGGAGGTCAGGGACGACCAGCGGGGCGCCGCCGTCCGGCGGGAGGCCGAGGTGGCGGCGCAGCGGCTCCAGCAGCGCGGCGTAGCCGTCGGCCTTCAGCCGGGCCTCGAAGATCACGCCGCGGGCGATCGCGAACGGGGACTGCCCGAACGGCGCCGGCCGGCCGAGCCGGGAGGCGAGCACCGCCTTGTCCACCCCGGCCGCGTCCAGGACGGCCCTGCGGTGACAGCCGGGATTGGCGGCGAGCGCGGCGAGGGACCGGGCGTTCAGACTGCGCTGCGGCGCGGGACCGCGCAGTTCGGCGAGCCGTTGGGCGAGCGGCTCAGAGTGCCCACGGGAGGGGGCGTTCGTCGAGACGTTCATGGTGCGGCCCAGTGTCGCATCCGGGTCCGACAATCCGGCGGGGATCACCCCGTTCCGACCCGTTCCGTGTACGGACCGCCTCCGGCGGGGGCCCGGCCCGCTCGTCGGCCCCGTCGTTCCTGGCCCGCGGCGTGCCCGTCCGGCGCCTTCCCGCGCCCTCCCGCCCCCGCCGCCCCGCGCGCCGCCGCTCCGGCCCCTGTTCCCGGCCCGCGTCGTGTCCACCGTCCGGGTGAGGGATCATGGAGCCCGGTGCTCAAGGGTGAGACCGACCGTTGCCGCCGCCCCGTCGCGAGGAGCCCCCCATGCCCGCCCGTATCGTGCTGGTCCGCCACGGCGAGACCGAGTGGTCCGCCACCGGCCGTCACACCGGCCGCACCGACATCCCGCTCACCGAGGACGGCCGCGCGATGGCCCGGGCGCTCGGCGCCCGGCTGGCCGAGGAGCCCTGGAACGGGCTGCGGGACGCGCTCGTCTACACCAGCCCGCTCGGCCGGGCCAAGGAGACCTGCGCGCTGGCCGGCTTCGGCGACCGCGCCGTGGACCGCCCCGAGCTGCTCGAATGGGACTACGGCCAGTACGAGGGCCGCACCGGTGCCGACATCAGGGCCACCGACCACCCGGGCTGGCTGATCTGGCGCGACGGCGTGCCGGGCGGCGAGAAGCTCTCCGAGGTGGCGGCCCGCGTGGACGCCTTCCTGGCCGGCCTCAACGACGAGTACGGCGTCCCGGAGGCGGACACCACCGTCATGCACTGCGCCGACCAGGACGTGGTCCTCTTCGCCCACGGGCACCTGCTCCGGATCCTGACCGCCCGCTGGCTCGGCCTGCCGCCCGAGTTCGCCCAGCGCTTCAAGCTCGGCACGGCGGCCCTGTGCGTCCTGTCCTGGGAGTACGGCGCGCCCGCGGTCGAGGTGTGGAACGACCTCTCCCACCTGGAGGGTCTGGGCACCGGTCACTGACGGACCGCCGGCCGGCTGCGCTCAGGCGGCGGCCGCCACGTCGTACGCGGCCAGGAAGTCACCGACCCCCGGCACCGCGCCGTGCGGCCGCAGCCGTTCCGCGGTGTGCGCGAGCATGCTCCGGATCCGGGCGGAGCGGACATCGCCGAACAGTGCCACGGCGGCCGAGCCGTGGTGCGCGGCGCCCGCGAGGTCGCCCCGGCCGAGCCGGTCGTGGGCGAGCTCGGCGGTGTACAGCACCCGGTTGCGGACGAAGTGCGGTTCCTGGAGCGTTATGGCGAGCCGGGCCTGTTCGCTGGCCCGGTCCCAGTCGCCGAGCGCGGACCAGCACTGGGACTGGAGCCCGGCGATCTCGGCCTCGCCGAAGAAGGACATCCACTCCGGGTCGGCCTCGCAGGGCCCGCGGTCGAACAGCGTGTACGCACGGGCGATCGCGCGCTCGCAGGCGGATCGGTCCTGCAGGAGCGCCCAGCCGCCGGCCTCGCGCATGGCGAGCAGTGCCAGCAGCCGGTCGGAGTCGAGGTGCCGGGCGGCCGCCTGCCCGGCCTGGGCGGCGCGCAGCGCCTCGCGGGGGCGTCCGGCGTCCCGGGCGAGGAAGGCGCTGTTGCAGAAGACGTGCGCCTCCAGGGCGGAGTCGCCGGCCATCCGCGCGGTGGCGAGCGCCTCGGCGTAGAGCGAGCGGGCGTCCGCGAGCCGGTTGGAGTCGTGGGCCAGCCAGCCGACGGAGATGGCGAGTTCGCCGGCCCCGGCCTGCAGCCGGCGCTCCGTCTCGGCGCTGTACTCGCCCTCGTTGAGCAGCACGTAGGCCGTTCTCAGCGACTGCCCCGCCAACTCGAACAGGGTGTCGCCGCCGTGCACGTCGTCGGCGAGCCGGATGTCCCGGACGGCCTGTTCCACGCCCAGCACCTCGGCGGCGCCGACCTTGCGCAGCGGCACCGGGGCGCTGCGGCCGGGCACCAGGGCGTCGGGGGCGGCCGCGGCGGGCCGGTCGAATCCGATCGCGGTGGCCAGGGCGGCCGAGCCGCCGGTCAGGAACGTACGGCGACGCACGTCGTCGTTCTCCTCGTCGAGAAAGCGCGGTCCGGCGGGCCCTCGGGGCACCGCCGCGGAGAGCGGCCACGGGGGGCCGTCCGGGGCGGGCGGATCCGCGTACGGCGAGGCAGCGTACGGGAGTTGGGTGGAGAGTGGCGAGCGCGGGGCGGGCAGGGGCGGGAACGGTGGCTGGAGCGGGGGTGGCGCCTCGCCCCGGGCGCTGTCCGCTGAGCGGCGGCGGACGGAGGTCCTGGGGGCGAAGCCGAGGTCGGTGAGCGATCGGCCCGGCCACATGTGCCGGAACACGCGCTCGTAGGCGTAGTTGGGACAGCGGATCTCGCCGGACTCGACCCGTCCGACGTAGCGGGCGTCGCAGGACACGTGCTCCCCGATCTCGCGGGCGGCGCGGCGCACGGCGGTGGCGAACTCGCCGGGTGAACGGTCGCCGCGCAGCGCGCGCATCACGGTGTTGGGCGACGGGCGGGTCGGCTCGGCCGGTGGGGTGGCTGCCATGGTGCGCTCCGTGGAGGTGCGGGGGCGGTGTCCGGGTGCTCCGAACGGATCACCGCGGCCCGCCACCGACAGTACCGGGAGTCACCGGTCGGCCACAGCGCGTTCCCGTCCGATGTGTGGTCAATTCGGAATAAAACGGGCGTAGTTGCCGAGATCCGCCATGAAATGCCATGCCTTGCTGTAAGGCGCCCCGTGGCCTGCGACGCGGTTGCGGCGTTGTCCTGGTACGTGGAACCCAGGCCGCCGCCCCCGGCCCCGCCGCCCGCTCCGGCGACACCCCCACCTCCCCGGACCACCCGGGGCCTCCCGGCGGCCCGGCTTCCGATCCGACGAGGTGACAGGAGCGCCCATGATGGCCACCGGACTGCCGCAGTACCGACCTGCCGTCGGAGGTGTGCTCGCCGGCGCCGTCCCCGCCCTGCTCCCCGATCCCGACGACGACAGGATCCCCGGCCGGGGACCGGTCGAGGGCGGCCGCGCCCCCTGCGGCGGCCAAGGCGCAGGCCCGTGCCCGGCTGCACTACGCGATGCCGGGGGAGACCCCGT
>NZ_JBEZGX010000119.1:0-9402 GCF_040650235.1 Kitasatospora sp. NPDC048722 | reverse complement strand
GGCCACGAACATGCTCCGCACCCTGCTCTGCACGGCGGGCCTGGCCGCCCTCACCCGTGCGCTCGTCCTCCACGGCCGCGGCTCGCGCTGAGCGGACCCGCTCGACGCGCGTGCCCGCCCGGAGGCTTCCGGGCGGGCACGGCGCTGCACGTCACCCCTCCGGCAACAGGCCCGACTCCGTCAGCAACTGCCCGATCTCGGTCGCGTCGAGCCGCTTCAGCAGTCGGCGCCGCAGCGCCTCCGGCCCCGGCAGGTGCAGTGCGTCGCCGTCCCGCAGCCGGCTGACCGCGGCGAGCAGCGCGCGGACGTCGTAGGTCGAGCCGAACACCTCCGGCACGGCCCGCTCGACGCCCAGGAGCCGGTAGACCGCCTCCATGCCGGTGCGCACCGAGTACTCGGTGGTGAAGATGCAGTCGCGCGTGGTCTCCGCGAACTGCCCGATGAACGCGAAGTTGACCGAGCCCTCCGGTACGACGTCCGGGCGGTCACCGGCCTTGCGCGGCATGAAGAACGACGTCACGTAGGGCATCATCACCGGCACGCAGCGGGCGGCGTCCGCGGCGAGCTCGGGGATCTCGTGCTCCGGGACGCCGAGGTGGTAGAGCCACTCCCGGGTGATCTCCTCGCCCGTGCACTCCTGCATCGGCTTCGCGACGAAGTCGCCGGGCCGGTCGACGAACAGCGAGTACACCCACACCACGACCTGGTCCCGGGGCTGCTGCTTGAAGTGCGGCTGGCGGTTGACCGTCCAGCTCAGCAGCCAGCTCGAATCCTTCGCGGTGACGATGCCGCCGGTGACGACGCGGCCGCTGAACGGGTCGCGCCCGCAGATCTTCCGGATGTACTCCGGGATCCGGTCGTCGAGCGTCGTGACCGTGGCCGACTCCCACTTGGTCTGCGGGATGTGCGCGCCGAAGACGTCCGGGTGCCCGAACGCCGGGTCCTTGGCGGCGATCCGGCGCCACAGGTCCCAGGCCGGGGCCGGGCCGGTGTTCAGCTTCGCGGCGGTGTGGTGGTCGCCCTCGTCGGAGTTCTCGACCAGCGAGCCGATCGTCATGAAGAGCAGGTCGTCCGGCCCGAGGTCGACGCCGCCCGGAGCGCCCCCGGACGTCCAGTGGACGCGGGTGGCCTGTTTGCGGCCGCCGTCGAGCGCGAAGTCGACGTCGGTGACCTCGGTGTCGAAGCGGAACACCACGCCCTGGTCCAGGAGCCACCGGTAGAGGGGCAGCACGAGCGACTCGTACTGGTTGTACCTGGTGAACTTGAGGGCGGAGAAGTCGGGCAAGCCGCCGATGTGGTGGATGAAGCGGTGCAGGTACAGCTTCATCTCGAGGGCGCTGTGCCACTCCTCGAACGCGAACATCGTGCGCCAGTACAGCCAGAAGTTGCTCGCGAGGAACTCGTCGGAGAAGACCTCGTCGATGCGCTTGTCCGCCATCTCCGCGCGCGTGGCGAGGAAGACGCGGGCGATGTCCTTCTGTGCGCGGTCGGTGAGCGTGAACAGGCCGTCGGTGCGGGCGTCCCGGCCGCGGTCGACGGTGGCGCGCCGGAGCGAGACGTTCGGATCGTCCTTGTCGAGCCAGTAGAACTCGTCGAGCACGCTCGCGTCCTCGACCTCGATCGAGGGGATCGAGCGGTAGAGGTCCCACAGGCACTCGAAGTGGTTCTCCATCTCGCGCCCGCCGCGGATCACGAACCCCTTCTTCGGCTCCTTGATCCCGTCCAGCGCCCCGCCCGGCAGGCGCAGCCGCTCCAGCACGGTGATCCGGTGGCCCGGCATCCGCCCGTCCCGGATCAGGAACGCCGCCCCCGCCATCGACGCGAGCCCCGCTCCGACGAACCACGCCGTCTTGTCGTCGACCCCCGCGGGCTTGCGCGGCCGGGCGAAGGCCTCGTAGTTGCCGCTCGCGTAGTGCATCTGCCGGCCACCTCGCTCGTTCTCGTCGCTTGTGCTCGTTGCTCGTTGCTCGTGCTCGTCGCTCGTTCTCGTCACGCGTGCTCGTCGCGCCGCGGACGGGTGCGTGCGTTCGCGTCCGTGGTCCATCCGAACACCGTCGGTGCGTGCCTGCCCAGGGGCCGATGGTCACTTGCGCCGAACGGGGGAACGGGTTCCGCGTACGGGAGAGGGCACGACGGCCTCCGCCGGGGCCGGATAATGGCTGGGTGATCAACAAGCACCTGCGCGTGGTCCTGGCCGAGGACTCCGTCGTCCTGCGCGACGGCATGGTCGAACTGCTCGGCGCCCGTGGCTGCGACGTCGTCGCCACCGCCGGCACGGCACCCGAGCTGCTCGCCGCCGTCGCCGAGCACCGGCCGGACGTGGCCGTCGTCGATGTCCGGATGCCGCCCACCCACACAGACGAGGGCATCCGCGCCGCCGTGGAGATCCGCGCGACGACGCCGGGGGTCGGCATCCTGGTCTTCTCCCAGCACGTCGGGCCCGCCTGGGCCACCCGGCTGCTGGCGGCCGGCTCGGCGGGCGTCGGCTACCTCCTGAAGGAACGCGTCGCCCGCACGTCGGAGTTCGTGGACGCGCTGCACCGGGTCGCCGAGGGCGGCACGGCGCTCGACCCGGAGGTCGTCACCCAGCTGCTTCGCGGTGGTCAGCGCAGCCGGGTGGACGCCCTGACGCCGCGCGAGCGCGAGGTGCTGGAGCTGATGGCACAGGGCCGCTCGAACCGCTCCATCGCCGGACTCCTGACCGTGTCGGAGCGCGCGGTGGAGAAGCACGTCGCCGCGGTGTTCACCAAGTTCGGCCTGCACGCGACGGACACCGACAACCGGCGAGTGAAGGCGGTCCTCACCTACCTGGCAGAGAACGGGAGTTGACGGCCTTGTCGGCCGCACCGGCGCGGGGGACCCCGTCGACCGCGACGCAGATGCCGAACACCCGGTCGTGACCGGTCCAACCGTTGACGCGGCCGCGGTTGTTGCTGATCCGCACGCGCCTCCTCGCCGGATCGAGGGACGACACCAAATGCAGGTACACCGTTCCGGCGACGCGGGCGAGGACGATGTCCCCGGGCTCCAGCTTCGACGGGTCGACCGGGGTGACGGTCACCAACTGGCGGCTGCGGATCAGCGGCACCATCGACGAGCCGCTCGGCCGGAATTCCACGGTGGCCCCGCCGGCGACCCTGGCCGCCACTGCACCCAATGCACTCACCCGGTGATCGTGGCAGATCCGGCCGGGTCGGGCCCACCGATTTTCGTCGTCGGCCCCGGTGGGGTGGGCGGCGACGGCTCCTGCGGGGTCGTCGGGAGGTTCGTCGGGCGAGTGAACAGCGGTGCAGGAGGGCGGGGCGGGCAGTGACGCCGGCGCAGGATCGGTCAGGGAGGTCCTTCGCTGACGGCACCGGCAGTGTCGCCTCGGACGATCTCGTGCGCCTCCCTGAACCCTCGACCCTGCCGTCCGGTCAACCGGCCGCCGCTCATGGGCGTTCAGAGGTGCGTCGGCAACTCCGCGGTGACGACCGTCGGCCCGCCGGGCGGACTGTCGATGCGCAGGACGCCGTCCACCGCCGCGAGCCGCTCGGCCAGACCGGTCAGGCCGGTGCCGCCGCCCGGTCCGGTGCCGCCGCCAGGTCCGGTGCCGAGTGCAGGTCCGGTGCCGAGTGCTGCGCCGCCCCGGCCGTCGTCACGGACGGTGAGGCGGATCCGGCCGTCGGCGGCGTGCGCGGTGAGCTCGGCCGCCCGGGCGCCGCTGTGCTTGGCGACGTTGGTGAGCAACTCGGCGGCGCAGAAGTAGACGGCCCGCTCGACGGCCGGGTCCGGGCGCTCCCGCAGGTCGAGACCGACGGTGACCGGTACGGGCGAGGTGGCGGTGAGCCCCGGCAGCGCCTCGCCGAGGCCGCCGTCCAGGGCCACCGGGTGGATGCCCCGGGTGAGGCGGCGCAGCTCGGCGATGGTGTCGTCGGTCTGGCCGCGGGCGCGGCCGACCAGGGTGCGCAGCCGTTCGGCGTCCAGCGACGCTCCGGCGAGGGTGTCGTCGGCCAGGGAGAGCGTGATGGCGAGGGCGACCAGCCGGGCCTGGGTGCCGTCGTGCAGGTCCCGCTCCAGCCGGCGGAGCTGGTCGGAGTTCTCCGCGAGCAGGACGGCCCGGGCGCTCTCCAGCTCCCGGACGCGCTGCTGGGCGCGGGCCGGGCCCAGCAGCAGGCGTGCGAGCCACCGGTTCAGCTCGCCCGTCGCCCGGACGGCGGCGGGTACGGCGGTGACGAGGGCCAGGCCGACCAGCGGCGCGGTGTCCAGCCGGTCGGCCGGCCGCGCTCCGTCCAGGAGACGGGCCCAGAGCGGAAAGCCGATCAGCCAGCCGCACGCCAGGGGGAGCCCCACGGCGGCGGCGAACCCGAGCGCGCCGACCGGCAGCCGCAGGACGAGGTAGAGCAGCGTCCGCCACGCGACCGGGTCGGTCAGCACGACCCGGCCGCGGGCGAACACGCCCTTGGGACGCGGCAGCGGGGCCGGCCGCTCGACGGACACGCCCAGCAGCCTGCCGACCAGCCACCGGTGCAGCGTGCCGATCCGACGCGCGCCGACCAGCGCGGCGACGACGAACGGCAGGCCGAGCACCGTGAGCGACAGCAGCGCCCCCGCGTAGAGGACGGCGACCGCGTACACGCCGCCGAGTAGCGCGAGCGGCAGGCCGAGGACGGCGAACGCCCACTCGCCCTTGCGCACGGAGAGGTACGGTCGCCGCTCCCTCGATGCCGTCTCAGTCACGCCCGTCGCCCGCCAGCTCCGTCGCCGGCCCCGCGACCGCGCGCAGGCCCGTCACCAGGATCCCCGGAACGGTGAGCGCCACCGCGCCCGCCGCGATCCACCCGCACGCGCCCACCGGGACGCTCGGCACCGCCGACCCCGTCACCGCCCGGCTGAACGCCGCCGACGCCGCCCCCGCGACCGCCGAGCCGAGCAGCACGCCCAGCGCCGCCGTCAGCACCGCCTCCGCGCCGAGCATGCGCATCAGCAGCCCGCGCGTCGCGCCGACCAGCCGCAGCAGTGCGAACTCGCGGCGCCGCTCGGCGGTCACGGCGACCAGGGTGTTGACGGTGGAGACGGTCGCGAAGCAGATCAGCAGCCCCAACTCGGCCTGGCGCAGCCAGACGTCCGTCGCGGAGGTGACGCTGCCCGCGCTCGCCCGTGCGGCGTGCCCGGCGGTGCTTGTCATGATCGACATGGTGCCCGAAAGCCCGACCAGCAGGGCGACCGGCACCACGGCGGACGACAATCGCCGTGCGTACCCGCGCGTGTTCGCATCGGCGAGCCACCCCGCACCGGGGGCGAGCAGCCGTATCGGTGCGCCCAGGACGGCCACCAGCACGCGTGTCATGAGCGGCCCCAGCAGCGCTGCCGCGACCAGCAGCACCAGCGCACCGAGCAGGGCCGCCTGAGCGGCCTTGTCCAGGTCCTCCACGGACCTGGTCGCGGTCAGCCGCAACAGGAGCCCGCCACCCACCAGCGCACCGGTCCCGGCGAGCAGACGCAGCACACCTGTGCGCCCCTGCTCGGTCGAGCTCGCGGTGAGCGCGGCCGCCGGCGAGATCCGGGAGATCCGCCGCGCGGCCACCGCCGACGCCACCAGGCCGACGACCAGTGCGGCGGCGACCGCGACCAGTATCGGCACCGGACTGCCCGGCACCCGCACACCCGGCGCCGCCATCCCGCGCCGCTGCAACGCGGCAAGGAACCAGCGGGCCGATACCGCCCCCAGGGCCCAGGCCGGCACCGCCACCAGCAGCGTCGTCGCGAGCACCTGGCCGCGCGCCAGCCGCCGCGCCTGCCGGGGCGTGGCCGCTATCGTCCGCAGCAGCGCCAGCTCGCGGTGCTGCTGCCGGAGGGCGAAGCCCAGCGCGTTCACCACGACGAAGAACGACACCAGCACGGCGATCTCACCGAACGCACCGGCGATCACCATCACTCCCGGCCCGGCGACGGTCTTCCGGGCCGCCGCCGGAGCGGCGGCCTGGGCGGCGATCAGCGAGCCGAACAGCGTCACGGCGGCGATGGCCAGCAGCAGCGCGGCCGCCAGACCGACGAAGGCGGCCGGCCGCCGTCGCATCTGCCCGAGTGCGATCGAGACCACCGCCCTCACCCGCCCAGCCGGCTCAGCCGCTCGCCGACCTGGGTGGCCGTGGGCCGCTCCAGCTCGTCCACTACCACACCGTCGGCCAGCAGCACCACCCGGTCCGCGTACCCGGCCGCGACCGGATCGTGCGTCACCATCACGCACGTCTGCCCGTCCTCGTCCACCCCCGCCCGGAGCAGGGCCAGGACCTCGTGCCCCGTGGCCCGGTCCAGCGCTCCCGTCGGCTCGTCCGCGAACAGCACCTCCGGCCGACTCACGAGCGCCCGCGCGATCGCCACCCGCTGCTGCTGCCCACCCGACAGCTGCCCCGGCCGGTGCCGCTCCCGCCCGGCCAGCCCCACCCGCGCTATCGCCGCCGACACCCGCCCCCGGTCCGGCCGTTCACCGCCCAGGCGAGCCGGCAGCTCGACGTTCTGTGCGACCGTCATCGCCGGCATCAGGTTGAACGCCTGGAACACGAATCCCACCCGGCTGCGCCGCACCTGCGCCAACCGCCGCTCCGGCAGCCGCGACACCTCCGTCCCGCCCCACCAGACCGACCCCCGGGAGGGCCGGTCCATGCCCGCCAGACAGTGCAACAAGGTGGTCTTCCCGGACCCGGACGGCCCCATCACCGCCGTGAACGTCCCGGGCGCGAAGCCCACCGACACCCCGCGCAACGCCCGCACGGCACCCGAGCCGCGCCCGTACTCCCGGTACAGCCCCTCGGCCCGTGCGGCGAGGACTGCTGTCCCCGGATCCATCGTCATCTCAGCCATGGCTCCATCCTGGGCAGGCGGAGCGCCGAAAACGATCGTGCTGGCCCCCGAATCCGGGGTTCGGAAAACCGAACCCCCAGGTGGGGAGGTAGGTGCCGGCCGCGGGTCTTCCGCCCGCAGGGGCCCTGCCGACCCAGGAGTGCTGCCGGCCCAGGAGCCCTGCCGGCCCAGGAATCCTGCCGGCTCAGGAATCCTGGACGAGCATCCTGCCCTGGGCGCCGTCCTCGGACACGAAGGCGAACAACCTCGGCGACGCGCCGAGGTTGAGCCGGAACGGCACCCAGGTCGAGTCCAGTTGCAGCAGCAGCCGCCACGGTCCGCCGTCCGGCCACTCGTCCCCCTGGAAGAACAGCGGCGTCCCGCCGATCTTGTCGCCGTCGACCCGTTCGACGTAGCGGTCCCGGTCGGCGGCCGGCAGGGCTTCGAGTTCCTGGTCCGTCACGGGGACGGGCTCGGTGACGGGCCGGAGGTCGACGGTGAACTCCACGGCCGAGCCGTCGTCGCCGTACAGACCGGGGCCGGTCTCCAGCGGCAGGGTGGTCAGCGCAAGCACGGGGCCGGCGACGTCGCCGCCCGGCTGCACGATCACCGCGTTCTCACCGCCGTCGGGGTCGATGACGTCGGGATCGAAGAAGTCCTCCTCGTGATCGGCGTGGGTCACGAAGAGGTAGGCCACCTTCCCGTTCCCAGCCGTTCCGAGCACCGGGCCCAACTCGATCTGGCCGACGAACCGCATCGGCCGGTCCCACGCCGCGCTGACCGGCCACTGCGGGCCGGTCACCCACACCGGCTGGCCGCCGAACTTGGTCGTCGGCGTGGAAACCGGACGGTCGGCCGCGGAATAGCCCTCGATGCGCAGTGATGTCCCCATGACCGGCATCATGCCAAGCGAGGATTCCACTCCCGGAGCAGGTGCGCGGCTTCCGTACGTGCCGCCTCGTCGGGTTCCGCAGCCGAGGCCAGCACCGTCGCGAGACCTTCGAAGTACTCCTGGTCCTCGTCCGACTGGAGACAGACGTTGAGGATCGCGTCGCCGAGGTGGTCGACGGTGTCGACGTCGGCCCCGGCGAAGGCCACGAGGACGAGTCGCAGGCCCCGGAGATCGCGCCGCCTGAGCAGCGCCTCCGCCGTCTCCTGCGTGACGGCCGTGTCGTGGCCGTCCTGCAGGAGACGGAGGAGGACCTCCGCGACTTCGGGTACGTCCGCGTGGGCGGCGAGCTGCCGGCCGGCGTTCGCCCGGTCCGACCAGGACGGCGAGGTGGAGGCGCGCAGCGCCGCGTTCAGCATGGGGTCATCCTGGCACGGGCTCACGGGAGGGCGACCGTGGTGATCAGGATGCCGCCGGCGTGGTGCCAGTGGCCGGTGAAGGCCCGGCCGTCCCGGTGGGTGGTGAAGGTTCCGTCAGGGCACACCGTCACGGGCATCTCGACGAGCGGGGCCCACTGCCGGGTCAACGGGTACCAGGCCTTGTAGACGGCCTCCTTGGCACTGAACAGCAACCGGTCCCAGGGGGCCAGGCCCGGAGGCAGCTGCGCGAGCCCGTCCAACTCGGCGGCGGAGGCGGTGAGCCCCAGGACGCCGACCGGCAGCGGTCGCGCCGGCTCGGCGTCGATCCCGAGCGAGGCGAGCCGTCCGGCCGGCGCGACGGCACACGCGGTGTACCCGTCGCAGTGCGTGATGCTGCCGACCGCCCCGTCCGGCCACACCGGCGCACCCCCGGCCCCGGGCAGCAACGGCGCCGGTGCGAAGCCGAGTTGCCCGAGCGCCCGCCGCGCGAGTGTACGGGCGACGGTGAACTGCCGTGCGCGCCGCTCCGGCCGCCCCGCGACGTGCGCGGCCTCGGCCGGGAGGAGCGGCGCCTGCGGCCCGTCCCCGAACGCCTCCGCCCACCGGACGGGCCCGTACGTGGCGCCGCGCATCGGCTGGGCGGGCGGCGCTGGGGCCGTGATCACGCGTCCGGGCCCTTGGCGTTGTCGAGGTGGGCGCGGAGCTGGGTGAGGGCGCGTTGGGTCTGCTGGGAGTGCTTGAAGCCGAGGTGGGCGACCTTGTCGAGGAGGGCGGGCCAGCCGTGGGGGGTGCTGGTGAAGGTGATGGTCAGCCGGGTGCGGGCGCCGTCGTCGACGGGGGTGAGGGTGTAGGAGAAGTCGCCGGTGAAGTGGCCGGAGAGGGTGGTGGTGAGCTGGCGCTCGGCGTCGACGTGGGTCGTGGTGGCGGTGAAGCGCAGCTTCGGCCCGGGCTTGCCGACACCGTTGGGGTGGACGGTGATCCGGGAGGTGCCGCCCTTGTGCTGGGGGGCGGTGGGGCCGGGCTGGAAGGTGTTGTGGGGGGTCCACCAGTTGGCGGCGCCGTTGAGCTCGGCGACGAGGGCGTGCCAGACGCGGTCGGTGGGGTGGTTGAGGACGGTCTCGTCGATGACGTCGATGGTGTGCACGGCAGTTGACCTCGCCTTCGAGTTGTTTCGTGCGTCAGGTGTTTTGGGTGGTGGTGGTTTGGTAGTTGGTGTGGTCGAAGTGGTTGGTTTGGTGTTGGTAGGTGTGGGTGTAGGTGGGCCAGATGGTG
>NZ_JBEZGX010000118.1:0-9493 GCF_040650235.1 Kitasatospora sp. NPDC048722 | reverse complement strand
GCCCGGACGGTTCCCCGTCCGGGCCCGCGGCCTCGTCGTTCCGTGCTCCTACCGGGCCGTCAGACCGCCCGGTTGCGGCGCTGGGCGAGCTCGTCCGCCGGGTCGTGCCCGAGCAGCGTCTCGCCGGTGTCCGTCCGCTCGGCGTGCAGCCGCCCGACGGTCAGCTCCAGCTCCTGCCAGACCGCCCCCACCGCGATGCCGAACACACCCTGACCGCCCTTCAGCAGGTCGACGACCTGCTGGGGCGTGGTGCACTCGTAGACCGTCGCGCCGTCGCACATGAGCGTCAGCCCGGCCAGGTCGCCCTGCTCGGCGGCCTGCAGATGGGCGACGGCCACCCGGATGTTCTGCAGCGAGACGCCCGCGTCGAGCAACCGCTTGACGATCTTGAGGAGCAGGACGTCGCGGAAGCTGTAGAGCCGCTGACTCGTCGCCGGGTACGCCGAACGCACGCTGGGCTCCAGCAGCCCGGTCCGGGCCCAGTAGTCCAGCTGGCGGTACGTGATGCCGGCCGCCGCGCAGGCCGTCGGGCCGCGGTAGCCGATGAGTTCGGAGGTCGGCGCCAGCCGCTCGATGGCCGGCTGGCCGGGCTGCACGGCCGGGAACCGGCCCACTCGGGGCAGGTCCGTCACGGTGCGAGCGGTGCGCGGCACGTGCACGGCGCACAGGCCTCCCACGGCCGCGTCATCGCCGGTGCTGCTCATGCCTACCTCCGTCCACTCGTGTTGCGGGCAACCCAGACTGCGGGCGTCGGTCACCCGGGCAGCCACTCCTGACGGTAGGCAGTCCCCTATGACCCGTCAACGATCGCCACGCCGAGCCGGACAAACCGCATCACTCGGGAGAGTGGTTTTTCGTGCCCCTAGTGTGGGTAGGTGGACGGTTTTTGGCAAAACGACAGCACGGCCCGTACGCCGGCCGGTCCGCGCTACTGCGGACCACTGCCCCCGAAGTCCTCGGGCGACACCTGGTCGAGGAACTCGCGGAACTTCTCGACCTCGTCCTCCTGCTCGTCCGGGATCGCGATGCCCGCCTCCGCGAGCACCTCCTCGCTCCCGAAGATCGGCGTGCCGGTCCGCAGCGCGAGCGCTATCGCGTCGGACGGCCGGGCGCTCACCTCGACCCCGCCGGCGAAGACCAGCTCCGCGTAGAAGACGCCCTCGCGCAGATCGGTGATCCGGACCTCGGTGAGCTGCTGGCCGAGCGCCTCCAGGACGTCCTTGAAGAGGTCGTGCGTCAACGGGCGCACCGGGGTCATCCCCTGCTGCGCGAAGGCGATCGCGGTCGCCTCGCCGGGGCCGATCCAGATCGGCAGGTACCGGTCGCCCCCGACCTCCCGCAGCAGCACGATCGGCTGGTTGGAAGGCATCTCCACCCGGACACCCACGACGTCGAGCTCATTCACACAGGCAACCCTATGGCTCTGGCCCCGGATATGAAAGCGCAGACCCGACGCCGCTGGTCAGCGGGGTGGGCCGTCACGGGCGGGTCCGCAGACCGGCCTGGACCATCGCCGCGTGCAGCCGGACCGACAGCGTCGCGAGCTCCCGCGCGGTGGCCTCGGCATGGGCCCTGGTCTGCGGGTTGCGGTGCCGGCGCAGCGGCGCCACCACCTGCTCGACGAGGGCGACCTCCCGGTCGGCGGCGGCCTTCATGGCCCGCAGGTGCCGCGGTTCGAGCCCGTACCGGCCGAGCTCCGCGACCAGCCGGGCCACCTGCAGCGCGTCGCCGTCGTACCCGCCGTCCGGCCCGGAGGCGACCAGCCCGTAGGACTCCCACGCGGCCAGGTCCCCGTCGCCCGCCCCGGCGGCGGCCAGCAGTTCGGCCCTCCCCAGCCGGACCCCGGACGAGGCCTCGGCGGCGGCCACCAGCTCCCGGTCCGCCTCCTCCATCGGCCCGGGCCGGGCGTCGGCCGACGGCAGCGCGGGCGGCGCCTCCCCGCGCTCCATCGCGTCCAGGTGCTCGCGGATCACCCGTAGCGGCAGGTAGTGGTCACGCTGCATCCGCAGCACGTACGCCAGCCGCTCGACGTCGGCCGGGCTGAACTTGCGGTATCCCGAGGGCGTGCGCTGCGGCTCGACCAGGCCCTCCGCCTCCAGGAACCTGATCTTGGAGATGGTGACCTCGGGGAACTCGTCACGCAGGTGGGCCAGCACCGCACCGATGCTCAGCAGCTCGTCGCCGCGGCGCCGCGCGCCCGTGCGCTCCGGCCGGAGCGGCTGCCTGGGGCCCGCGACCACCCCGCGCCCGTCCCGGTCCGTCTGCGGACCGGAGGGCGCGGGCGTGGCCGCCCCGAGAGATGAATCGGAGGTATTCGTACTCACTCGGGCTCCTGCCGACGTTGGGTTCAGTACCCCCGGTTGTGACCGGCGAAGAAGACCAGCCGGTACTTCCCGATCTGCACCTCGTCGCCGTTGTTCAGCGGCACCTCGTCGATCCGCTCCCGGTTGACGTAGGTGCCGTTGAGGCTGCCCACGTCCGCGACGCTGAAGCCGGCCGGCGTGCGGCGGAACTCCACGTGCCGCCGCGAGACCGTCACGTCGTCCAGGAAGATGTCGCCCTGCGGGTGGCGGCCCGCGGTGGTGATGTCGGAGTCCAGCAGGAACCGGCTGCCCGAGTTCGGGCCGCGCTGAACGATCAGCAGCGCCGAGCCCGGCGGCAGTGCGTCGATCGCCGCCAGCACCTCGGCCGACAGCGCCGGCGTGGCGCCGGTGCCGGTCGTGGTGTTCGGGTCGTAGGACTCCAGGCCGGAGATCGAGATGGTCGACGTGGTCTCCGCCGCACCCTCGGGCAGTGCGCCACCGCGCAGCGCCGTGCCGCAGTTGGAACAGAAGCGGGCCGCGGCCGGGTTCTGGTTGCCGCACCGCGGGCACGGAGTGGGGCCAGCCATGTTCACAGCCTCCTGGCGCGGCACACCCGACGGGTTGTGCCCGGCGTACGGGTCCGGGGCAAACCCTCCACCAGAGGTTGAGGGTCCTGACGCGAAACCTATGCGCGGGTCGCCGGAGGGGTCAACCGACGCGCCGTAGCCCGCCGGATTCCCCGCGTACTGGGTGCCGCCGTCGCGGTACAGCTGCCGCTCGGAGTACTCCGCCGCCTCGGGGGCGGGGCGCATGCCGGGCACGGCCGGCTCGTCGTCGGACCGGCGGTGGCGCGCGGTCGGCGCCTCGACGGCCGCGTCGTGGCCCTTGTTACGACCGAACAACTTAGAGAAGAAACTCACGGGCGAATCCCCTTGCGTGTGACAGACCCGCCCGCGGGGCAGGGTGAGAACCTCGGACAGGCTGCGGGCCCGGTCGCGGATCGAGCCGGCTGGAGTGGTACTCCGACGGTTGGTGCGGCGGTTCTTGCTCCGTTGCGTGCTGGTATGACCCAGTCTCGCCCACGCCACGACGGCGCCCCGCACCGGGTGCCGCCCGCACGTGACGGGCCGTTCGCCAGGCGCCCCGTCACTTCGAAGCCGGCTTGGCGTACTGCGGCGTCCTCAAGTCGACGATCGCGTCGACGACGACCTTCTGCGGAGTGGTGATCGTCGCCCGCGCCTGGTGGCTCTCCAGCGTGCGGACGACACCTCCCGGGATGTTCAGCGCGGGCGTCAGGTCCTGCGGGTTCCCCACGACCGCGAAGCGGTACGGCTGCGAGACCTTCTTGCCGTCGATCTGCACACCGCCGCCCGTCACGTCCGTGAAGTTGGTGTTGACCACCACGCGAACATCGTTGATCTGAATCGCCTCCGCCCCCGCCGCCCGGAGTTCCTGCAGGGTGTCCAGCAGCATATCTGCCTTCACCTGCCCTTGGGGATCATCGACAGTGAGTACGATGCCCGGACCTGTGGCTTTGACGGTGCCGGCGAGCACGCCGAGCTCCGTCTCCTTCTTCCTGGTCTGCTCCTGGGCCTCCTTGGCCTGGTTGGAGCTGTTCTCCAACTTGCCCAAGGACTGTTCAAGCTCCGCCTTCTCCTGCTGGAGACGCTGCTGACGGCTGTCCAGTTCGTCGAGGATCCGAACCAGGTCCTCCTGACGGGCGCCGCGCAGCTGGTTGTGGTGGTCGTTGGTCGAGCGCACCTGGATCGCCAGCGCCAGACCGAGCGAGAAGAGCAGCAGCGCCACCACGAGCTGCCCGCGCGACAGCCGCGGCGGCCAGACCGCGGCCTTCAGGCGCCGCCGCCCGGCGTTCCGGTCGATCGCCTCGGCAACGCGCCCGTCCGACTCCGGCTCGGACTCGGACTCGGGCTCCGGCTCGGGCTCGGGCTCGGGCTCGGCCGCGGCCTCGACGGGAGGTTGCGCGGCCGCTTCCGCGACCGGCTCCGCAGCCCGCTGCGGTTCCGGCTTCGCCTCGGGCTCCGGCGCGGACTCCTCGACGGGCACCGCCTCGCGCTCAGCTCCGGACGGCTCGGCGACGGCCGCCTCGGCCTCCTGCGCGACCGGCTCCTGCGCGACGGCCTTCGACTCGGCCGGCTCCACCTCTGCCGCCTTCTCCCCGGCGGCCGCCGTGACGCCGTCCACGCGCTCCTCGTTCTCCTCCGCCGCCGGACCGCGGCCCGGCTCAGGCACGGAAGACATGACGCCGGATCGCCGCAGCGTTGGAGAAGATGCGGATGCCGAGAACGACGACCACACCCGTGGACAGCTGGGAGCCGACGCCCAGCTGGTCGCCGAGGAAGACGATCAGTGCCGCGACGACCACGTTCGACAGGAACGACACGATGAACACCTTGTCGTCGAAGATCCCGTCCAGCATCGCCCGGACACCGCCGAACACCGCGTCGAGCGCCGCCACCACCGCGATCGGCAGGTACGGCACGACGGCGTCCGGCACCTCGGGCTGGACGAAGAGCCCGACGACCACCCCGATCACGAGACCCAGTACGGCAATCACGGTCTAGCTGCTCCTGTCGCTGTCGTGGTCTTCGGGGTCCCGCCCGTCGGACGCCGCTTCGAGCTCGGATTCGCGCCGGTGGCGGACGGTGAAACGGACGCGCTCGGGCTCTCGGAAGTTCCGCCCGTGGCCGACGGGGTCGGGCTCGGGCTCGGTACGGCCGACGGCGACGCCGTCGGCGAGGGCTCGGGGGTCACCGGCTGCGCCGTCCGCAGCGTCACGCCCACCGCCGCCGGCAGCGTCATGCTCTTCTGCGTCGACAGCGTCGACTTGATCCCGTACTTCTCCTGGAGCAGCCGCAGGTACTCCCCGGCCATGTCCCTCTCGAAGGCGCCGAGGAGCTTCGGCCCGTCCCCGATCGCCTGGACGGTGTACGGCGGCACCAGCGGCCGGTTGTCCACCAGCACGGCCTCGCCCGCGGCCCGGATCGCCGACAGCGCCGTCAGCCGCTGCCCGTTGATCGAGACGGCCTCCGCGCCGTTCCCCCAGAGCCCGTTCACGACGAGCTGGAGGTCCCGGTCCCGCAGCCGGCCGCTGTTGGAGAAGCCCTGCCCGGCCCGCGGGTCCACGTTGCCCCCGCTGCCCGTCCCGGCGGCGTCCTCCAGCACGAGCTTCATGCCCGGCCCGGTGACCTCGCCCAGCCCCACCAGGCCGGTCAGCGCGTCCGCGCCGTCATCGCCCGCGGGGAGCGCCTGGCGCTGCGCGCTGTCCACCTTCTGCCGGAGGTCCTGGACCTGCTGCTGGAGGTGGTCGGCGGCGGTGTTGCTGTCGTTGACCCGGTGGATCAGCGCGTCCCGCTCCTTGGCGAGCGTCGGCTCCGCCTCGTGCGCGTTCACCGCGCCGATCGTCAGCACCGTCCCCACCAGCGCCAGCCCCGCGCCCAGCGTGACCAGCCCCCTGAGCGTCACGGGTATCCGGCTGTCGCGGTCACCGCCCCGCGCCGCGGCCGCTTCCGCGTAGCCCTCGTCGAGGCTGTGGTCCATCACGCTGGTCAGCAGGGACATCGAGGCGTCGGGACGGTTGTACCGTCCGTTGCTGGCACTCGGCGTCGCTGGCATGCGGACCATCGTCCCATGTCGGCGAAGGCCCTCGTGCACAGCCCCTGACCTGCGCACACGACGCAGAAGAGTGGATCACCCCAAACGCCGCGAAACGGACAGCGGGGGCGTGCGAACCATCCGCACGCCCCCGCTGTGGCATCGCCTAACGCCCGGCGCCGTCGACCACCGCCGCCCACTCGTCGAGCAGCGCCTCGGTGGCCTCGTCGTCGGGGCCCTCCGCCCACAGGTGGGTGACGGCCTCCGCCGGGTCCGGCAGCACCAGCGTCCAGCGCCCGTCCGCCTCGACCACGCGCACGCCGTCCGTCGTGTCCAGCCGCCGGCTGCCCGCGGCCTCGACGACCGAGCGCATCACCATGCCCTTGGCCGCCCACGGGGTCGCGATGTCCCGCCGCCGGATGTGCGCCTGCGGGATCCGCGCGTCGATCTGGCTCAGGGTGAGCTGCGTACGCGCCACCAGCCCGACGAGCCGGACGAACGCCGCGGCACCGTCCAGCACGCCGCTGAACTCCGGCACGACGAACCCGCCGCGCCCGTCCCCGCCGAACACCGTGCCCTCGGCCGACGCCGCCTTCGCCAGGTCGTCCGGCGTCGTAGTGGTCCAGATGACCTGGGTGCCGTGGTACGCGGCCACCTGCTCCGCGATCCGGGTCGTCGTCACCGGCAGCGCCACCTGCCCGCTGCGCCGCTCGGCGGCGACCAGGTCCAGAAGCACCAGCAGCGCCCGGTCGTCGTCGATCACGCGCCCCAGCTCGTCGACGAACGCGACGCGCTCGCCGACCGGGTCGAAGCGGACCCCGAACGCCGCCCGGGACGACGCCACCAGTTCGCCGAGCCTGGCCAGCCCGGCCCGCCGCGTCTCCGCGTCCTCCGTCGGCCGCGCCTCGTCGAGCCCGCCGGAGACGGTGAGGGCCTCCACCCCGAGCCGGCCGAGGATGCTCGGCAGGACGAGCCCCGCACTGCCGTGCGCGGTGTCCACGACCACCTTCAGCCCGGCCTCGCGGACCCCCGTCGTGTCGACGGCCCGCAGCAGGTTGCCCGCGTAGGAGTCGAAGACACTGGACGGGAAGGTCAGGTCCCCGATCTCACCGGGGAAAGCCCGCCGGTACTCCTGGCGCGCGTAGACGCGGTCCAGCTTGCGCTGTCCGGCCTGGGAGAGGTCGGCACCGCGCTCGTCGAAGAAGAGGATGTCCAGCGAGTCCGGTACCCCGGGCGTGGTCCGCAGGAAGATCCCGCCCGCGCTCCCGCGCGCCGTGTGCTGCCGGGCGACCGGCATGGGCACGTTCTCCAGGTCCCGGACGTCGATCGCGGACGTCTGGAGCGCCGAGATCATCGCCCGTTTGAGCGCACGCGCACCACGCGAGTGGTCACGCGCGATGGTGACGGTGGCCCCCTTCTTCAGCGTCGTGGCGTACGCGCCGGCCAGCCGGACGGCGAGCTCCGGGGTGATCTCGACGTTGAGGATCCCCGACACGCCCCGCACGCCGAACAGGTGCTCCTGCCCGCGGGACTCCCAGATGACCGAGGTGTTGACGACGGCGCCGGCCTCGATCGTCTTGAACGGATAGACCCGGACGTTGGCCCCGATGATCGACTCCTCGCCGATCAGGCACTCGTCCCCGATCACCGAGCCGTCCTCGATCCGCGCGGCCCGCATCACGTCGGTGTTCTTGCCGACCACACAGCCGCGGAGGTTGCTCTGCGGCCCGATGTAGACGTTGTCGTGGACGACGGCGCGGTGCAGGAAGGCGCCCCGTTTCACGACCACGTTGCTGCCGAGCACGGTGTGCTCGCGGATCTCGACGCCGGCCTCGACCTTGGCGTAGTCCCCGATGTAGAGCGGCCCGCGCAGCACCGCCTCCGGGTCGACCTCGGCACCCTCGGCCACCCACACGCCCGGCGAGATCTCGAACCCGTCGATCTCGACCTCGACCTTGCCCTCCAGGACGTCCGCCTGGGCCTTGCCGTAGCTCTCGTGCGTGCCCACATCCTCCCAGTAACCCTCGGCGACGTATCCGTAGACCCGCTTGCCCTCCTTCAACAGCTGCGGGAACACGTCACTCGACCAGTCCACGGACTCCCCCGCGGCGACGTAGTCGAAGACCTCTGGCTCCATCACGTAGATACCGGTGTTCACCGTGTCCGAGAAGACCTGCCCCCAGGTCGGCTTCTCCAGGAAGCGCTCGACCCGTCCGTCGTCGTCGGTGATCGTGATACCGAACTCCAGCGGATTGGGCACCCTGGTGAGACAGACGGTGACCAGGGCGTCCTTGCTCCGGTGAAAGTCGATCAATTCGGAGAGGTTGAAGTCGGTCAGCGCGTCACCGGAGATCACCAGAAAGGAGTCGTCCTTCAACGCGTCCTCGGCGTTCTTCACACTGCCCGCAGTACCGAGTGGCGTCTCCTCGTGGGCATAGGTGAGGTGCATGCCCAGTTCCTCACCGTCACCGAAGTAGTTCTTGACCAGTGACGCCAGGAACTGCACGGTGACGACGGTGTCGGAGAGGCCGTGCCGCTTCAGTAGCCGAAGCACGTGCTCCATGATCGGCCTATTGGCCACCGGAAGCAGCGGCTTCGGCATGCTGGAGGTCATCGGGCGGAGCCGGGTGCCTTCGCCCCCTGCCATTACAACGGCTTTCATTACGGGTGCGTCCTCCTTCGCGGGGCTGGACCTGCAGGCCCATCAAACCGTTCCAGAGGGTCATCTACCCGGAAGGCATCATCCGACGCACCGTGGCGCCGTGGCACTTCTCTCAGATCACGTCTCAGACTGTGGACGCGGAGCCCTTCGCGCTCGCCCGCACGATCTGCCGGGCCTGAACGGCGTAGAGAATACCGGCCCACCAGTACAGCGCCGTCCCCCACCAGATGAAGGCCCAGCTCACCACCTCGGCCGGCCGCGCGATCCAGCTGTGCCCGCTACCGAGGAGCAGAAGCGGAAACGCGTACATCAGGTTGAAGGTCGCGGCCTTCCCCAGGAAGCTCACCTGGAGCGGCCCGTATCCGTGCCGGTTGAGAATGGGCAGGAGCGCGGCGATGAAGATCTCGCGGGCCAGCAGAATGCCCGTCACCCACCACGGCAGAATCCCACGCCACGTCAAACCGACCAGGGTGGAGAGCACATAGAGCCGGTCCGCCAGCGGATCGAGCAGCTGCCCCACCCGGCTGACCTGCCCCCACCGCCGGGCGAGCTTTCCGTCCAGGTAGTCACTGATCCCGCTCAGCGCCAGGATGAGCAGCGCCCAGCCGTCGTTGTTGGGCCCACCGAACACCGGCCAGAGAATGAGCCAGAGGAAGAGCGGTACACCCACCAGCCGGCCCATGCTCAGCAAGTTGGGGATGGTGAGGACGCGATCGGTCTGGACCCGCGTCTCCTGGACCTCCACCCGGGGGCCTCCTGTACCGTGCGATGACAATGCACAATGACCTTACAACAGAGAAGCCCCCGACCGGATACCGGCGGGGGCTTCTCTTGAATGATTGTTCGGCGGCGTCCTACTCTCCCACAGGGTCCCCCCTGCAGTACCATCGGCGCTGTGAGGCTTAGCTTCCGGGTT
>NZ_JBEZGX010000117.1:0-9899 GCF_040650235.1 Kitasatospora sp. NPDC048722 | reverse complement strand
GTGCCGTGCGCCTCGACGGCGTCCACCTCGGCGGGCGCCAGGCCGGCGTCGGCCAGGGCGGCCCGGATCACCCGCTGCTGCGACGGGCCGTTGGGCGCCGTCAGCCCGTTGGAGGCACCGTCCTGGTTGACGGCGGAGCCGCGCACGACGGCCAGCACCGGGTGGCCGAGGCGCCGCGCGTCCGAGAGCCGCTCGACCAGGAGGACGGCGGCGCCCTCGCTCCACGCGGTGCCGTCGGCCGCCGCCGCGAACGGCTTGCACCGGCCGTCGGCGGCGAGGCCGCCCTGCCGGGAGAACTCGGTGAACATCTGCGGGCTCGACATCACCGTCACGCCGCCCGCGAGCGCCAGCGAGCACTCGCCGCGGCGCAGCGACTGGACGGCGAGGTGCAGGGCGACGAGGGAGGAGGAGCACGCGGTGTCGACCGTGATGGCCGGGCCTTCGAGACCGAGGACGTAGGAGATGCGGCCGGAGGCGACGCTGACGGTGTTGCCGGTCAGGAGGTGTCCGGCCGCGGTCTCGGCGACCTGGCCGCCGGCGGTGGAGGCGCTGTCGTAGCCGCCGTGCCCGGTACCGACGAACACGCCCGTCTGCGTGCCGGTGAGCCTCCCGGGGTCGATGCCGGCCCGTTCGACGGCCTCCCAGGCGGTCTCCAGGAGGATCCGCTGCTGGGGGTCCATGGCGAGGGCCTCGCGCGGGGAGATGCCGAAGAACCCGGCGTCGAACTCGCCGGCGTCGTGCAGGAATCCGCTCTCGCGGGAGGTGACGGCGCCCTCGGGGAGGTCCCAGCCGCGGTCGGCGGGGAAGGCGGAGACGGCGTCGACGCCGTCGCGCACCAGGTCCCACAGATCCTCCGGGGAGGCGACCCCGCCGGGCAGCCGGCAGGCCATGCCGACCACGGCGATCGGCTCCCGGTGCTGCTCGGTCGCCTCGCGGAGCTGCTCGCGGGTCTCGTGGAGGTCCGCGATCGCCCGCTTCAGGTAGTCGCGGAGCTTGTCTTCGTTCGACATCGGGACGTCAACCTCTCCGGGGGTCTGCCAGGGAACGCCGTGCGGGAAGGGCTCTGCCGGACGCCCGGTCCGGCGCCACGCGCGAACTCCTGACGTCGGGTCCGACCCGTCGCCCGCCCAGTCTCGCCACGGACGGCCCCGGTTTTCCCTAGAGCACGAAGCACGGACGGGCGTGCCCGGCACCCTGAGGTGCCCGGCACGCCCGTCCGGCCCGCGGCTACTCCTGGCCGCGCAGCCACTCCTCGACGATCTCGGCCGTGAGGGCCGAGTCCTCGCGGATCATCGACAGGTGGTCGGCCGCGACGCCGCGCACCTGGGCGCCCGGCACGAGCGGTTCGGCCTGGGCGCGCTGCTCGATGGGGGTCTCGTCGACGCCGGTCAGGGCGCGCTCGCAGGTGACGAGCAGGACGGGGGCCGTGGTGTGGTGGACCTCCAGGCGGTTGAGGAGGACCATCCAGCGGCCCATGGCGGACAGGCGGGAGTTGGTCAGCCGCACCGGCGAGTCGGCCCCGGTGAAGTTGAGCCGCATCATGCCGGTGTAGTCGGTGCCCTCGTCGGCGTTGTGCTGGAAACTCAGCGTGTCGAAGAGGACGACGCCCGCCGGGCGGATGCCCCACGTGTGCTCCAGCAGCCCGGCTGCCGCGTAGGCGAAGGAGCCGCCGGAGGAGTGGCCGGCGAGCACGAACGGGTGCCCGTCGCTGGCGCGCAGGGCGCTCTCGGCGATCACCCGGGTGGCGACCTCGGGGGTGGCGGGCAGCCGCTCGCCCGTGGCGAACCCGACCAGCGGGAGCGCCGACACCTCGCGCTCGCCGCGGAAGTGGGCGGCGAGCCGGGAGTACTGGTGCACGCCCGCGTTGGCCGTCGGCGCGCTGACGCAGATCAGCCGGGTCGGGCGGGGTCCCTCGGCGAGGCGGGTCGCCCAGGGCAGGTCCTCCAGTTCGGCGGTGGCCTCGAAGGTGGGCCGCAGGGCGGCGACGGTGGCGAGCATGCGCTGGGCCTCGGGCACCTTGCCGTTGGCCAGGGCGTCGGTGAACAGGCGCTCCAGGGAGTCGAGTTCGGGTTCACCGCTGGAGACGAGAACGGGTGCGCCCTCGCCGTCCTCGGCGCGCTGGTCGGCGAGTTCGCTGCGGATCCAGGTCGCGAGCTCGACGGGCGAGCGGCTGTCGAAGACGACGGTGGCGGGCATCCGCAGGCCGGTGACGGCGGCGATCCGGTTGCGCAGCTCGACGGCGGTGAGCGAGTCGAACCCGAGCTCGTAGAAGTCGCGTTCGGCGTCGACGGCCTCCGGGGAGGGGTGGCCGAGGACCGCGGCGGCTTCGGCGCGGACGGTGTCGACGAGGTAGCTCATGCGGTCGCGCTCGTTCAGGTCGAGCAGCTGCCGGGTGAAGCCGGCGGCCGCGTCGGCGCCGCTCGCGCCGCCGCCGGAGGCGGTGCGCCGGGCGGCGCGGACGAGTCCGCGGAACAGCGGCGGCACGTCGCCCTGGGGGCGCATGCCCCCGGCGGCCAGGCCCATCGGGATGACGAGCGGTTCGGCGGAGCCGAGCGCGGCCTCGAACAGGGCGAGGCCCTGCTCCACGGAGAGCGGCGGGATGCCGCCGGACTGCATGCGCCGCATGTCGGTCTCGCTGAGCTCGCTGGTCATGCCCGCCTCCTGGGCCCACGGACCCCAGGCGAGCGAGGTGCCGGCGAGGCCGAGCGACCTGCGGTGGTCGATCAGGGTGTCCAGGAACGCGTTGGCCGCGGCGTAGTTGCCCTGGCCGGGGCTGCCCATGACGCCCGCGATGGACGAGAAGACGGCGAAGACGGCGAGGTCGAGGTGCCGGGTGAGCTCGTGGAGCTGCCAGACCGCGTCGACCTTGGGCCGCAGGACGGCGGACAGGCGCTCGGGGGTGAGCGCGGTGACGATGCCGTCGTCCAGCACACCGGCCGTGTGGACGACGGCGGTGAGCGGGTGCTCGGCGGGGATGCCGGCGAGCAGCGCCTCGGTGGCGGCGCGGTCGGCGGTGTCGCAGGCGACGACGCGGGCCTCGGCGCCGAGGGCCGCCAGGTCGGCGAGGAGTTCGGCCGCGCCGGGCGCGTCCGGTCCGCGCCGGCTGGTGAGCAGCAGGTGGCGGGCGCCGGTGACGGCGAGCCGGCGGGCGAGGTGGCGGCCGAGGGCGCCGGTGCCGCCGGTGATCAGGACGGTGCCGTCGGGGTCGCGCTCCGCGGGCATCGTGAGGACGGTCCGGGCGGCGGGTTCCCCGGCACCGAGCGCGGTGCGGGCGTCGCGGACGTCGTGCGCGGCGACCGGCGGCGCGGTGAGCTCGCCGCGTCCGACGAGGGCGACGAGTTCCGCGAGGATCGCGGCGGTCTCGTCGGCGTCCGGTGCGGGCAGGTGGGCGAAGTCGTCGTCGTCGAGGACGACGTCGGTGCCCGCCGCCGCGCGCCCGACGAGTCGCTCGGGCGGCAGGCCGTGGTCGAGCAGGGTCTCGCGCAGGCCGTCGGGGGCCGTGACGGAGACCTCGGCGCCCAGTCGCAGGGCGAGCCGGACGGCGGCGGTGGCCGGTCCGGTGGCGGTGGCGTGCACGTGGACGCTCCGGCCGGCCTGGACGGCCGAGCCGCCGAGGGCCTGCCGGGCGGGAACGAAGTCTGCGGCCAGCACGGCGGCGGCCCCGAAGGACCACCCGTCGGGCAGCGGGGCCAGCAGGCGCCGGTCGGCGACCGCCTTCGGCCCGGCGGCCAGCACGCCGAACACCTCGTCGCCGGGGCGCAGGTCCGGCACGCCGTCACCGACCGCCGTCACCACGCCGGCCGCGCCGGTGCCGCGGCCGTGAACCGCGGCGGCCCGGACGGCGACGGCGACCTGCCCGGCCGCGGGCGGCTCGGCCGCCTCCGGCGACGGGACCAGGGCCACGTCCTCGGCGACGTCCAGCCGCCACGGCGTGCCGGCCGGGGGCAGCAGCCCCGCGGCGTCCGCGAGCCGGGCCAGCCGGCCCACCCGCAGGGCGCCGCCGCGGACGGCGAACTGGGCCTCGCCGTCGGCCAGCAGGCCGGGCAGCAGCGGCAGCACCGCGGCCACGTCCTCCGTCCGTTCGACGTCGAGCAGGGCGAAGCGGCCGGGGTGCTCGGAGTTCGCCGAGCGGACGAGGCCCCAGGCCGCGCCGCCGGGCAGGTCGCGGACGGTCTCGCCGTCGGCGGCCCGGACGGCGCCCCGGGTCACGAACACCAGCCGGGAGGCGGCGGCGCGGTCGTCCGCCAGCCAGTCCTGGACGAGGGCGAGCACGCGCGTGGTGTGCGCGTGGACGGCCTGCGGGACGTCGCCGGCCGGGCCGTCCAGGGCGACCAGGACGAGGTCGGGCACCGGGCGGCCGAGGTCCGCGAGGGTCGCGGCCGAGGAGCCCGTGCCGTAGGCGTCGCGGCCGAGGGCGGTGCAGCTCGGTGCCGTGGGGGCGGGCGGCGTGGCCGGGGCGGGGACCCACTCGATCCGGAACAGCGGGTCGCGGCCGGTGCGGGCGGCGGCAGCGGCGGCCTGCGGGGCGCGCAGGGCGACCGAGCCGACCGTCAGCACCGCGCCGCCCGCCGGGTCGGTGGCGGTGACGGACACCGTGTCCTCGCCGAGGCGGGCGACGCGCACCCGCAGGGCGGCCGCTCCCCCGGCGTGCAGCGCCACGCCCTGCCAGGCCTGGGGCTGCGGCAGCTGCTCCTCGGTGCCGACGCCGATCAGGACGGCGGCGTGCAGGGCGGCGTCGAGCAGGGCCGGGTGGAGACCGAAGTAGCGGGCGTCATCGGCGGGTTCGCCGTCGAGCTCGACCTCGGCGAACACCTCCTCGCCGCGCAGCCAGGCGGCGCGCAGCCCCCGGAACGCCGGGCCGCGCCCGGGCTCGCGGTAGAAGCCGTCCAGGTCGACGGCGAGCGCGCCGGCCGGCGGCCAGGCCGCCTGGGCGTAGTCCGGCAGGTCCGTCTCCTGGGGGACGAGGGTGCCGGCGGCGCAGCGCGTCCACGGCTCGTCGGGGGCGGCGTCGCCGGGGCGGGCGTAGCAGGCCACCGGGCGGGCGCCGGTGTCGTCGGGCGCTCCGACGCGCACCTGCACGACGGGTTCGTCGTCCTCGGCGAGCGGCAACGGGTCGCCGGGCGTCAGCTCCGCGATCCTGCCGCAGCCGACCTGGTCGCCGGCCCGGACGGCCAGTTCGACGAAGGCGGCGGCGGGGAAGGCGAGCCGGCCACCGATCCGGTGGTCGAGCAGCCACGGGTGGACGCGCAGGGCGAGGCGGCTGGTGAACAGCACGCCGTCGGTGTCCTCGGCGAGCGGGACGGCGGCGCCGAGCAGCGGGTGGTCGGCCGGGACGAGGCCGACGGAGGCGACGTCGCCGGAGAGGGCGGCCGGGCGCGGCCAGTAGCGGCGGTGGTCGAAGGCGTAGGTGGGCAGGTCGACCCGGTGGGCTCCGGTGCCGTCGAACAGGGCCGCCCAGTCGACCGGGACGCCGGCCGCATGGAGCGCGGCGAGGGCGGTGAGCAGGGTGCGCTCGTCGGCACGGTCCTTGCGCAGGGCCGCGGCGCGGACGCAGTCCGTGTCCTCGCCGAGGCTCTGTTCGGCGAGGGCGGTGAGGACGCCGTCGGGGCCGAGTTCGAGGAAGGCGGTCGCGCCGGCCTCGCGCAGGGCGCGGACGCCGTCGGCGAAGCGGACGGCCTCGCGGACGTGGCGCACCCAGTAGTCGGGGCCGGTGAGGTCGGTGCCGAGGGCGCCGGTGAGGTTGGACACGACCGGGATCGAAGGGCTGCCGTAGGACAGGCCGTGGAGGACCTCGCGGAAGTCCTCCAGCATCGGGTCCATCAGCGGCGAGTGGAAGGCGTGGGACACCCGCAGGCGGGACGTCCGGCGATCGGCGAAGTGCGCCTCGATCGCCGCGACGGCCTCCTCGGTGCCCGAGACGACGACGGAGGTCGGGCCGTTGACGGCGGCGATCGACACCAAGTCCCCGAGCAGCGGCAGGACTTCCTCCTCCCTCGCCTGCACGGCGAGCATCGCGCCACCGGAGGGCAGGGCCTGCATCAGCCGGCCGCGCGCCGCCACCAGGGCACAGGCGTCGCCGAGCGAGAACACCCCGGCGACGTGTGCCGCGGCGATCTCGCCGATCGAGTGGCCCGCGACGAAGTCCGGCCGCAGGCCCAGGGATTCGACGAGCCGGTAGAGCGCCACCTCGACCGCGAACAGCGCGGCCTGGGCGTACGAGGTCCGGTTCAGCAGGTCCGCGTCCTCGCCCCACACGACCGCGCGCAGCGGCTCGTCCAGGTGCTCGTCCAGCACCGCGCACACCGAGTCGAAGGCGTCCGCGAACGCCGGGAAGCGCGCGTACAGCTCCCGGCCCATGCCGAGGCGCTGCGAGCCCTGGCCGGAGAAGAGGAAGGCCGTCGATCGGTCCGCCGCGACGCCGCGGGCCACCTCCGTCAGCCCCTCGCTGCACGCGAGCAGCACGGCCCGGTGCTCGAAGGCGGAGCGTCCGGCCGCGAGCGAGAACCCGATGTCCAGCGGGGAGAGTTCGAGCGCGGAGGCGCGGGCGAGGTGGGTCGCCAGCGCGTCCTCGGAGCGGCCGGAGAGCACCCACGGGACGACGGCGGGCAGCACCCGCTGGTCCTCGGTGGGCTCGGCCGCGGCGGGTGCCTGTTCGAGGATCACGTGCGCGTTGGTGCCGCTGATCCCGAACGAGGACACCCCGGCGCGCCAGGGCCGGTCGACCTCGGGCCACGGCCGGGCCTCGGTGAGCAGGTCGATCGAGCCCGCCGTCCAGTCCACGACGGCGGACGGCCGGTCGATGTGCAGGGACTTCGGCAGCACGCCGTGCCGCATGGCGAGCACGGTCTTGATCACTCCGGCGACGCCGGCGGCGGCCTGGGTGTGGCCGATGTTGGACTTCAGCGAGCCGAGCAGCAGCGGCCGTTCGCGGTTCCTCCCGTAGGTGGCGAGGAGCGCCTGGGCCTCGATCGGGTCGCCGAGGGCGGTGCCGGTGCCGTGGCCCTCGACGGCGTCGACCTCGGCGGGCGAGAGTCCGGCGCTGGCGAGGGCCTGGCGGATGACGCGCTGCTGGGAGGGACCGTTGGGCGCGGTGATGCCGTTCGAGGCGCCGTCCTGGTTGACGGCGGAGCCGCGCACGAGCGCCAGCACCGGGTGCCCGTTGCGGCGCGCGTCGGACAGCCGCTCCAGGACGACCATGCCGACGCCCTCGGACCAGTTGGTGCCGTCGGCGGCGTCCGAGTAGGCCTTGCAGCGGCCGTCGGCGGCGAGGCCGTTCTGGACGGTGAAGCCGGCGAAGCTCACCGGTGTGGTCATCACCGTCACACCGCCCGCGAGCGCGAGTCCGCACTCGCCGTTGCGCAGCGCCTGGGCGGCCCAGTGCAGGGCGACCAGCGACGAGGAGCACGCGGTGTCGACCGTGACGGCCGGGCCCTCCAGACCGAGGGTGTAGGAGATGCGGCCGGACAGCACGCTCGATGCGAGGCCGGTGCCGGCGTGGCCGCCGACGTCCTCGCGCGAGTTCATCATGAGCGTCGCGTAATCGAGGCCGTTGGTGCCGACGAAGACGCCGGTGCGGCTGCCGCCGAGCCTCTGCGGGTCGACCCCGGCGCGCTCCAGGGCCTCCCAGGAGGTTTCCAGGAGGAGCCGCTGCTGCGGGTCCATGGCGAGGGCCTCGCGCGGGGAGATGCCGAAGAAGGAGGCGTCGAAGTCGGCGACGGCGTCGATGAAGCCGCCTTCCAGGGTGGCGCTGCGGCCGCGGCCGTCGCGGTCGCCGACGAGGAGGGTCCGCAGGTCCCAGCCGCGGTCCTCGGGGAAGCCGGCGATGCCGTCGCCGCCCTCGGAGACCAGGCGCCACAGCTCGTCGGGCGAGGTGACCCCGCCGGGCAGGCGGCAGGCCATGCCGACGATCGCGATCGGGTCGTCGTCGTCGGCCGCGGCCCGTGGTGCGGGCAGCACCGGGTCGGCGGGGGTGTCGAGGAGCTCGGCCAGCAGGTGCTCGGCGAGGGCCTGGGCGGTCGGGTAGTCGTAGACGGAGGTGGCGGGGAGCTTGAGGCCGGTGGCCGCGCCGAGCCGGGCGGGCAGCTCGACGGCCGTCAGCGAGTCGAAGCCGAGGTCCCGGAACTTGCGGTCCGGGGCGACGGCGGATCGGTCGGCGTAGCCGAGCACGGCGGCGACGTGGGTGCGCACGAGGTCGGTGAGCAGGGCGGTCCGCTCGGCCGGGGTGAGGGCGCGCAGGCGGCCGGTGAGCTCGGAGGCGGCGGTGGCGTAGTCGCGGCGCGCCGCGGCGGCGGCCTCCAGGACGGGCCGGGCGGCCGGGAGGTCGCGCAGCAGCGGGTTGCCGCGCAGGCCGACGAGGCTCTCCAGGACCTGCGGCTGCGTCAGGTCGAGCAGCACGAGCGCCGGGGCCGGGCGGGTGACGGCCTGGCGCAGCGCGGCCAGGGCGAGGTCGGGGTGCAGGGCGGGGACGGCGGCGCGCTGGGTGCGTCCGTCGTCCTCGCCCGGGGCCCCCGGGTCGATGCCGGTGGCCTCGGCGCCGATCCAGGCACCCCACGCGATGGAGGTGGCGGGCAGGCCGTCGGCGCGGCGGCGCCGGGCGAGAGCGTCCAGGACGGCGGCCGGCGCGGCGAGGGTGGCGCGGCCCGGGGTGCCGACGGCGCCCGCGACGGAGGAGCAGAGCACGAAGGCCGTCAGGTCGAGGCCGCGGGTCAGCTCGTCCAGGTGGAGTGCGGCCCCGGCGCGGACCCGGTGGACGGCGGCGAGGCGCTCGGGCGTCAGGTCGTCGAGGACGCCGTCGTCGACCGTGCCCGCCGCGTGGACGACGGCGGTGAGCGGGGCGTCGGCGGGGATCGCGGCCAGCAGGGCGGCGAGGGCGTCGCGGTCGGCGACGTCGCAGGAGGTGATCGTCACGACGGAGCCCAGGCCGCTCAGCTCCTCGGCGAGGTCGGCGGCGCCGGGGGCGTCGGGCCCGCGGCGGCTCGCGAGCAGCAGGTGGCTCGCGCCCGCGGCGGCGAGCTGCCGGGCCACGGCGGCGCCCCGGCCGCCGGTGCCGCCGGTGATCAGGACGGTGCCCCGGGTCTCCCCCGGCGTCCAGCCCGCGTCCGGTGCGCCGGCCGGGGCCGGGACCAGGCGGCGGGCGTGGACGGCGGCCGCGCGGATCGCGATCTGGTCCTCGCCGTCCGCGCCGGCGAGCACGGCGGCCAGCCGGCGCACCGCGGACCGGTCCGGCGCCTCGGGCAGGTCGACGAGGCCGCCCCACTGCTGGGGGTGCTCCAGCGCGGCGACCCGGCCGAGGCCCCACACGGCGGCCTGCTCGGGCGCGGTCGGCGCCTCGGTGCGGGCCACGGCGACCGCACCGCGCGTCAGGCACCACAGCGGCGCGGTGACGTCCGCGTCGCGCAGGGCTTGGAGGAGGGCGAGGGTCACCGCGGCCGGGTCGGTGCCACGGCCGAGCGCGAGGAGGGACAGGACACCGGCGAACGGGCGCCCGGTCGAGGGAAGTTCGCGCAGCAGCGTGGCGAGTTCGGCACGCTCCGGGGCGGGCACGGACAGGCACAGGGCGTCCGGTCCGACGGCCTCGCAGGCCGCCGCCGTCCACGCCTCGTCGCCGCCCTCGGCCGGCGTCACCACCAGCCACGGGCCGGCGGGCCGGGCCGTCGAGCCGCCCGGCAGCGCGCGCCAGGACTCGTGGAAGCGCAGCGCGTCCAGCAGGGACTGGTCGCGGTGGTGGCGCCGCCAGGCGGACAGGGCGGGGAGCACCGCACCGAGCGCGTCGCCGTCCACGGCGAGGTCGGCGGCCAGCGCGTGCAGGTCCTCGCCCTCGACGGCGGCCCAGCTGGACCTCGGGCGCCTCCTCGGCGAGCGCCCCCTGGGCGACGCCGAGCGCGACCGGGTCGGAGTCG
>NZ_JBEZGX010000116.1:0-10615 GCF_040650235.1 Kitasatospora sp. NPDC048722 | reverse complement strand
TTCCAGGCACCGGTGCCGCGGACCAGCCGGGCGCGCAGCACGTCGTGGTGGTCGAGCACGGTCTGGAGGGCGTCCGCCAGGCGCTCGAAGGTGGCGCCTGCGGGCGTCCGCACGACCATCGTCTGGCTGAACCCGTCGACGGCGCCGCCGAGTTCGCGCAGCCAGCCGACGATCGGCGTCTCCGGGACGAGCCCGTACGCGGCCCCGGGCTCCTCCGCCGGAAGCGCGGCGGCGGTGCCGGCGACGGTGGCCAGCGCCTCCGGGGTGCGGTGCCGGAACACGTCGCGGGCGGTGAGGACCAGCCCGGCCGTGCGGGCGCGGCTGACCAGCTGGATGGAGACGATGCTGTCGCCGCCCAGCTCGAAGAAACCGTCCTCGGCGGACACCTCGGCCACGCCCAGCAGGTCACGGAAGATCCCGCACAGGACCTCCTCGCCCGGCGTGCGCGGCGGCCGTCCGCGGCCGGTGCCGCGGTACTCGGGCGCGGGCAGGGCACGGCGGTCGAGCTTGCCGTTGACGGTCAGCGGCAGCTCGTCGAGTGCGACGAAGGCAGACGGGACCATGTACGCGGGCAGCGCGGCGGCCAGGTGGGCGCGCAGCACGGCCTCGTCGAGGGCGCCGCCGCGCGGCACGACGTACGCCACCAGGCGCCTGATGCCCGGCTGGTCCTCGCGGACGACCACGGCCGAGCGCAGCGCGCCCTCGTAGCGGGCCAGCACCGTCTCGATCTCGCCGAGTTCGATGCGGAAGCCGCGGATCTTGACCTGGTCGTCGGTGCGGCCGAGGTAGTCGAGCCGGCCGTCGGCGGTCCAGCGCACGACGTCGCCGGTGCGGTACATCCGGCTTCCGGCCGGGCCGTACGGGTCCGCGGTGAAGCGTTCGGCGGTGAGGTCGGGGCGGCCGAGGTAGCCGCGCGCCAGTCCGGCGCCGGCGAGGTACAGCTCTCCCGCGACGCCCGCCGGGACGGGCCGCAGGCGTTCGTCGAGGACGAGGGCGCGGACGTTCGCCACGGGGCGACCGACCAGCGGCCGTCCGGTGTCGGCGGTGCTCGCGGTGGCGCTGTCGACGGTGGCCTCGGTGGGGCCGTACAGGTTGTAGCCGGTCACGCCCGGGGTACGGGCGAGCTCCTGCCACAGCGCCGGGCTCACGGCCTCGCCGCCGAGGGCGAGGATCCGCGGCCGGGCCGATGCGTCCCGCACCAGGCCCTGCTCGACGAGCTGCTCGGCGTAGGACGGGGTGAGCTCCAGGAAGTCGATCCGGTGCTCCCGGACGTACCCGATCAGGGCCTGCGGCTCGCGCCGGGTGTCGTCGTCCACGAGGTGCAGTTCGTGGCCGGCGAGCAGCCAGAGCACCGGGTCGAGCGAGGCGTCGAAGGACACGGCGGCGGTGAGCGCCGCGCGCAGCGGGCGGCCGGCGGCGGCGATGTCCGCCGCGTACAGCTCGGTGAAGTGGTGGTGGAACAGGTTGCCGAGGCCCGCGTGCGGGACGACGACGCCCTTGGGCTTGCCGGTCGATCCTGAGGTGTGGATGACGTACGCCGGGTGCGCGGGCCGCAGGGCGGCGGTGCGCTCGGCGTCGGCCAGCGGGGTGCCGGGGAGCTCGTGCAGCTCGTGGACGACCGCCGGGGAGTCGAGGTCGATCCGCTCGCCGCCGAGGCCGGCGGGCAGCGCGTCGCGGGCGCCGTCGCCGGTGATGACGGCGGCGGTGCCGGCGTCCTGGAGCAGCTGGGCGATGCGCCCGGCCGGGAGCGCCGGGTCGACGGGGACGTAGGCCGCGCCGGCCTTCATGACCGCGAGCAGCGCGACGACCAGGTCGGCGGTGCGCGGCAGGGCGACGGCGACGAACCGCTCCGGGCCGATGCCCCGGCCGGCCAGCAGGCGGGCCAGCCGGTTGGCGCGGGCGTCGAGTTCGGCGAAGGTCAGCCGCTCGCCGGCCGCCGTCAGGGCGGGGGCGCCGGGGGTGCGGGCGGCCTGTGCCTCGAACAGCGCGGGCAGCGTGGTGGCGGGCACCTCACGGGCGGTGGCGTTCCACTCGACGAGGACGCGCCCGCGCTCCTCGGCGGTGAGCAGGTCCAGTTCGGACAGCGCCCGGTCCGGCGCGGTGACCAGGGCGGTCACGGCGCGGGCGAACCGCCCGGCGAGGCCGGCCGCGGTGTCCCGGTCGAACAGGTCGGTCGCGTACTCGATCCGGCCGACGAGGCCGGCCGGCGCGCCGTCGGCGGTGAACTCCTCGGCCAGCTGGAAGGACAGGTCGAACTTGGCGCCGTCCACCACGGCCGGGTGCGGCTCGACGGCCAGGCCGGGCAGGACGAGCTCGGCCGCCGCGTTGTTCTGCAGCGAGAGCATCACCTGGAACAGCGGGTGGCGGGCCAGCGAGCGCTCCGGGTTGAGCAGTTCGACCAGGCGCTCGAACGGCACGTCCTGGTGGGCGTAGGCGGCGAGGTCGGTCTCCCGGACCCGTCCGACCAGTGCGCGGAAGGTCGGGTCGCCGGTCAGGTCGGTGCGCAGCACCAGGGTGTTGACGAAGCAGCCGACCAGTTCGTCGAGGGCCTCGTCGGTGCGCCCGGCGATCGGCGAGCCGATCGGGACGTCCTCGCCCGCGCCGAGGCGGCCGAGCAGGGCGGCCAGGGCGGCCTGGACGACCATGAAGACGCTGGCGTTGGCCTCGCGGGCCAGCGCGGCGAGGGCGGCGTGCGCGTCGGCGGGCAGGTGCAGCGGCACGGTGTCGCCGCGGAAGCTCTGCTCGGCCGGGCGCGGCCGGTCGGCGGGCAGGGCCAGCTCCTCGGGCAGCCGGGCCAGGGTGCGCTGCCAGTAGCCGGTCTGGCGGGCGAGTTCGCTCGCCGGGTCGGCCTCGTCGCCGAGGACCTCGGCCTGCCACAGCGTGTAGTCGGCGTACTGGACCGGCAGCGGGGTGAACTCCGGTGCGCGGCCGTCCTGCCGGGCGGCGTAGGCGGTGGCGAGGTCGCGGGCGATCGGGGCCATCGACCAGCCGTCGCCGGCGATGTGGTGGATCACCACGAGCAGCACGTGCTCGGTCGCGGAGACGGTGAACAGGTGGGCGCGCAGCGGCACTTCGGCGGCGAGGTCGAAGTCCAGCGCGGCGGCCGCGGCGAGCGCCGCGTCGTCGTACGGCGCGGTGTGCAGCGCCGGGCGCGCCTCGGCGGCGGGGAGCACCTGCTGGCGCGGCCGGCCGCCGGCGTCGGGGAAGACGGTCCGCAGGCTCTCGTGCCGCGCGGTGAGGTCGCCGAGGGCGGCGGCCAGGGCGGCGGCGTCGAGCGGGCCGGTGAGGCGGACGGCGAGCGGCAGGTTGTAGGTGCCGGTGCGCTGCTCGAAGCGGTTGAGGAACCACAGTCGGCGCTGCGCGGCGGACAGCGGCACCGATTCCGGGCGCACCCGGGCGGTGAGCGCCTGCCGGGCCCGGCCCGCGGCGCCGATCCGCTCGCCGAGGGCGGCGACGGTCGGGGTCTCGAACAGGGCGCGCACCGGCAGCTCGACGCCGAACAGGGTCCGCACCCGGCTGACCACCCGGGTGGCGAGCAGCGAGTGCCCGCCGAGGTCGAAGAAGCCGTCGTCGATCGAGACCCGCGGTACGCCGAGCACTTCGGCGAACAGGCCGGCCAGCTGCTCCTCGCGTTCGTCGCGCGGGGCCCGCCCGGCCCCGGCCGCGGCCCCGAAGTCGGGGGCGGGCAGGGCGCGCCGGTCGAGCTTGCCGTTCGGGTTGAGCGGCAGCTGCTCCAACGGGACGAAGGCGGACGGGACCATGTACTCCGGCAGAGCGGCGGCGGCCTGTGCGCGCAGCTCGGTGGGCTCCGGCTCGGCGCCGTTCGCCGGCACGACGTAGGCCACGATGCGCTGGTCCCCTGGGGTGTCCTCGCGGACCAGGACGGCCACCTGGGCGACGGCCGGGTGCTTGGCGAGCACGGACTCGATCTCGCCGAGTTCGATGCGGAAGCCGCGGACCTTGACCTGGAAGTCGGTGCGGCCGAGGTACTCGATCTCGCCGTCGGCGTTGCGGCGGACCAGGTCGCCGGTGCGGTACATCCGCGAGCCGGCCGGGCCGTACGGGTCGGCGACGAAGCGCTCGGCGGTCAGGCCGGGGCGGTTCAGGTAGCCGCGGGCCAGGCCCTCGCCGGCCAGGTACAGCTCGCCCGCGACGCCCACCGGGACCGGCCGCAGGCCGGCGTCCAGGACGAGCGCCCGGGTGTTGCGGCGGGGACGGCCGATCGGCGGGGTGCGCCCGGCGCCGTCCTCGCCCTCGTACCAGGCGGTGGCGTACACGGTGGCCTCGGTGGGGCCGTAGATGTTGGCGAGGCGCGCGCCGGGCACGGCGGCCCGGATCGCGTCCGCGGTGTGGGCGGCCAGGCCCTCGCCGGCCAGCACCACGAGGTCGGCGCCGAAGCGCGGGGCGCCTGCCTGCCCGAGGGTGTGGGCGAGCGCCGACGGGACGGCGCTGACCAGGCCGTAGTGCCGCCCCTCGGGCGCGTCCAGCAGTGCGAGCACGTCGCGGACCAGCTCGATCCGGCCGCCGGACAGCAGCGGGCCGAACAGCTCGAAGACGGACACGTCGAAGTTGAGCGAGGTCGCGGCGAGCACGTCGGAGAGCCGCTCGGGGCCGATGTCGGAGGCCGCCCAGGCGGCGAGGTCGGCGACGTTGCGGTGCGGGATCACGACGCCCTTGGGGCGGCCGGTGGAGCCGGAGGTGTAGATGACGTACGCGGGGTGGCGCGGGTCCAGCGGGAGCAGCCGTTCGGTGTCGGTGACCTCGCCGTCCGGGAGGGCGGCGAGCCGCTCGCGCACGGCCGGGTCGTCCAGCCGCAGCGCGGGGACGTCCGCGGGCAGTGCGCCGGCCGCCCCGGTGCTGGTGAGCACCAGTGCGGGCCGCGCGTCGTCGAGCATGTGGGCGATCCGGTCGGCCGGGTAGCCGGGGTCGACCGGCAGGTAGGCGGCGCCGGACTTGAGCACCGCCAGCAGCGCGACGACCAGGTCGGCGGTGCGCGGCAGGGTCAGCGCGACGAACCGCTCCGGGCCCGCGCCCTCGGCGATCAGCAGCCGGGCCAGCCGGTTGGCGCGGGCGTCGAGCTCGGCGTAGGACAGTTCGGTGCCGGCGTGCAGCACCGCCGGGGCCTGCGGGGTGCGGGCGGCCTGCGCCCGGAACAGCTCCGGCACGGTGGTCTCGGCGACCGGGCGGGCGGTGTCGTTCCAGCCGTCCAGGACTAGGGCGCGCTCGTCCCTCGTCAGCACCTCGACGGCGGCGACGGGCAGGTCCGGGTCGGCGGTGACGGCCGCGAGCAGCCGGCCGAGCCGGTCGCCGAGGGACTCGGCGGTGGCCCGGTCGAACAGGTCGGCGGAGTACTCCAGGACACCGGTCAGCCCGGCCGGACCGCCCTCGGCGGTGAAGGTCTCCTCCAGTGAGAACAGCAGGTCGAACTTGGCCGCCGACAGCCGCACCGGCAGCGCGGTGGCGCGCAGCCCGTCCAGGTCGAGGGTGGCCGCCGCGTTGTTCTGGAAGGCCAGCATCACCTGGAACAGCGGGTGGCGGGCCAGCGAGCGGACCGGGTTGAGTACCTCGACCAGGCGCTCGAACGGCACGTCCTGGTGGGCGTAGGCGGCGAGGTCGGTCTCCCGGACGCGGGCCAGCAGCTCGGCGAAGGTCGGGTCGCCGGTCAGGTCGGTGCGCAGCACCAGGGTGTTGACGAAGAAGCCGACCAGCTCGTCGAGCGCCTCGTCGGTGCGCCCGGCGATGACGCTGCCGAGCGGGATGTCGTCCCCGGCGCCGAGCCGGTGCAGCAGGGCGGCGACGGCGGCCTGCACGACCATGAAGACGCTCGCGTCGTGCGCCCGGGCGACGGCGGCGATCCGCTCGTGCACCTCGGCGGGCAACGCCAGCGGGACGGACTCGCCGCGGTAGCTGACGTCGGCCGGGCGCGGCCGGTCGGCGGGCAGCGCGAGCTCCTCGGGCAGCCCGGCGAGGGCCTGCTTCCAGTGCTCGACCTGACGGGCCAGCGGGCTGTCCTGGTCGCCCTCGTCGCCGAGCACCTCGGCGTGCCAGAGCGTGTAGTCGGCGTACTGGACGGCCAGCGGCTCCCACGCGGGGGCGGTGCCGGCCCGGCGGGCGTCGTAGGCGGTGCCGAGGTCGCGGGCGAAGGGGGCGAGGGACCAGCCGTCGCCGGCGATGTGGTGCAGCACGACGAGCAGCACGTGCTCGGTGGCGGAGATCCGGAACAGCTCGGCGCGCAGCGGGGGCTGGGTGGTGAGGTCGAAGCCCTCGGCGATCGCCCCGGCCAGCGCCGCGTCCAACGCATCCTCGCCGTCGACGAGTTCGGTCAGCGGCAGGCTGAGCGCCGAGGTGCCGGCGGGGAGCACCCACTGGCGGGGGCGGCCGTCGAACTCGGGGAAGACGGTCCGCAGGCTCTCGTGCCGGTCGGTGACGTCGCCGAGCGCGGCGGTCAGCGCGGCCCGGTCGAGCGCGCCCTCCAGTCGCAGCGCGAGCGGCAGGTTGTAGGAGGCGGTGGCGCCCTCGAAGCGGTTGAGGAACCAGAGCCGGCGCTGGGCGGGGGAGAGCGGGATCTCCTCCGGCCGTGGTCGGGCGGTGAGCGCGGCGCGGGCGTGCCCGGCCACGGCGATCCGCTCGGCGAGCGCGGCCACGGTCGGTGCCTCGAAGAGCGTGCGCACGGCCAGCTCCACGCCGAACACCGGGCGGATCCGGCTGACCAGGCGGGTGGCGAGCAGCGAGTGCCCGCCGAGGTCGAAGAAGCTGTCGTCGACGGAGACCGCTGGCAGCCCGAGGATCCCGGCGAACAGCCCGGCCAGGATCTCCTCCTGCGGGGTGCGCGGGGCGCGGCCGACCGAGGCGGTGAGCGCGGGCGCGGGCAGCGCGCGGCGGTCCACCTTGCCGTTGCCGGTCAGCGGCAGCGTCTCCAGGGCGACGTAGGCGGACGGCACCATGAAGCCGGGCAGGCCGTCGGCGGCGTGCGCGCGCAGCTCGGCCGGCTCGATCCGGGCGCCGGGCGCGGCCACCAGGTAGGCGACGAGCCGCTGGTCACCGGGGACGTCCTCGCGGACCATCGCGGCGGCCTGGGCGACGGCGGGGTGCCGGGCCAGGACGGCCTCGATCTCGCCGAGTTCGATGCGGAAGCCGCGCACCTTGACCTGGTCGTCGGTGCGGCCGAGGTAGTCGAGCGCGTTCGCCGCGTTCCAGCGCACGAGGTCGCCGGTGCGGTACATGCGGGCGCCGGCCGGGCCGTACGGGTCGGCGGTGAAGCGCTCGGCGGTCAGGCCGGGGCGGTTCAGGTAGCCGCGGGCCAGGCCGTCCCCGGCCAGGTACAGCTCGCCCGCGACGCCGCGCGGGACCGGCCGCAGGGCGGCGTCCAGCACGTACACCCGCATGCCGTCCAGCGGGCGGCCGATCGGGATCGCGGCCGGAACCTCGGCGGCGGAGCCGATCCGGTGGGTGGTGGCGAAGGTGGTGGTCTCGGTCGGGCCGTAGCCGTCGACCACGGTCAGGCCGGGGCAGGCCTCCAGGACGCGGCGCACGGCCGCGGCGGGCACGACGTCGCCGCCGGTCCACACCTGGCCCACCCGGGCCAGGCAGCCGGGGCCGTCCTCGGCGATCAGCCGGAACAGGCCCGCGGTCAGCCACAGCGCGGTGACGCCGTGCCGGGTGACGGTCTCGCGCAGGCGGACGGCGTCGAGGTCCCCGGCCGGGGCGACGACGACCTGGCCGCCGCCGAGCAGCGGCACCCACAGCTCGTAGGTGGAGGCGTCGAAGGCGGTCGGCGAGTGGAGCAGCACCCGTTCGTGGCCGGACTCGAAGCGGCGGTCCTCGGCGAGCGCGACGACGTCGCGGTGGGTCACGCCGACGCCCTTGGGCAGGCCGGTCGAGCCGGAGGTGAACATCACGTAGGCGAGCTGGCCGGGGCGGACGTCCACGCCGGGGTCGTGGGTGGGGCCCTCGGCGAGCGCGGCGGCGGCCTCCAGGACGGTCAGGTCGGCGTCCTCGTCGAGGCCGAACCCAGCGGCGTCATCGGCCGCGTCGGCGATCAGCACGGCGGCGCCGGTCTCGGCCAGGACGTGCCGCATCCGGGCGGCCGGGAAGCGCGGGTCGAGCGGCACGTACGCGCCGCCGGCCTTGAGCACGCCGAGGATCGCGACGACCAGCTCGGGCGAGCGCTCCATCAGCAGCGCGACCCGGTCCTCGGGGCGGACCCCGGCGGCGAGCAGCTTGTGCGCCAGGCGGTTGGCCCGGGCGTCGAGTTCGCCGTAGGAGAGGCTGCCGCCGTCGGCGACCACGGCCTCGGCGGCGGGGGCCCAGCCGGCCAGCTCGGCGAAGAGCCGGGTGATCACCGGCACCGCCGCACCGGGGTTGCGGGGGGTGTCGTTCAGGCCGTGGAGCAGCCGCTCCCGCTCCTCGGCGGCGAGCAGCTGGATCCGGCCGACGGGCGCGTCCAGCAGCCCGGGGGCGGCGGTCAGGACGCCGACCACGCGCTCCAGCAGGGCGGTCGCGGCGACGGCGTCGAACGCACCGGTGCGGTGGTCCAGACGCAGCTGGAGCCGCTCGCCGGGCACGGCGGTGAGGATCAGCGGGTAGTGCGTCGCGTCGTGGCCGGCCAGGCCGGTGACGCGCAGGCCCCGGCCGAAGTCCAGCACGTCGGCGTCGAGCGGGTAGTTCTCGAACACCACGAGGGTGTCGAAGAGTTCGCCGAGGCCGGTGGTGTGCTGGAGGTCGGTCAGGCCGAGGTACTGGTGGTCCAGCAGGGCGGCCTGCTGCTCCTGGAGCCGGTCCAGCAGGGCACCCAGGGTCTCGGCCGGGTCGAGCGAGACCCGGACCGGCAGCGTGTTGATGAACAGGCCGATCATCGACTCGATCCCGGGGACCTGCGGCGGGCGGCCCGAGACGGTGCCGCCGAAGACCACGTCCTCCCGGCCGGTCAGCTGGCCGACGACCAGCGCCCAGGCGGCCTGGAGCAGGGTGTTGAGCGTGGTGCCGCGGGCCCGGCTCACCGCCGTGAGGCGGGCGGTGAGCTCGGCCGGCAGCTCGGCGGTGACGCGGTCGGGCGTGCCGGCGGCGCCGTCCCGGTCCGCCGGGGCGACCAGGGTGGGCTCGGCCAGGCCGTCCAGCGCCCGTCGCCAGGCGTCCTCGGCGGTGGTGCGGTCCTGGCCGGCCAGCCAGCCCAGGTACTCGCGGTGCGGGGTGACCCGGGGCAGGCTCGCGCCCTCGCCCCGGTAGAGCGCGAACAGCTCCTTGACCAGGACGGGCATCGACCATCCGTCGAGCAGGATGTGGTGGTTGGTCAGGACCAGCCGGTGCCGGTCGGCGCCGGTGCGCAGCACGGCGAAGCGCATCAGCGGGGCGCGCGCCGGGTCGAAGCGCTCGGCCCGGTCCTCGGCGGTCCAGGCGTCGGCGTCCGCGGGGCGGCCGGTGAAGTCCAGCTCGCGCCAAGGGAGTTCGACGGTTACCGGGATCACCTGGAGCGGCGTCTCGAAGCCGTCCTGGCGGAACGCGGCGCGCAGCGTGCCGTGCCGGGCGAGCAGGGCCGCGGCGGCGGTGCGCAGGGCGGGGACGTCCAGCGGGCCTTCGAGGTCGAGGGCGAGTTGGACGGTGTAGACGTCCTGGCCGTCGGTGTCGTAGGTGGCGTGGAAGTAGAGGCCCTGCTGGAGCGGGGAGAGGGGGAGGAGGTCGGCGAGGGGGCCGTGGTCGGCCTCCAGGCGGTCGATCTGCTCCTGGGTGACGGTGACGAGCGGGCGGACGTCGGACGGGGTGAGGCCGCCGCCGGTGGTCGCCGCGAGGGCGCGCAGTGCGGCGAACCAGGCCTCGGCGAGCTCGCGGACGTGGTTCTCGGTGAAGAGGCCGTCGGGCCAGGACCAGTCGGCGGTGAGCTGCGGGCCCTCGGGGGTGTCGAGGGTGGCCGCGTTGAGGTCGACGGCGTGGGCGAGCGGCATGGCCGGGTCCCGGCCGTCGCCGAGGTCGGCGTCGGTGCACAGCGCCCAGTCGGCGTTCTCCCCGGCGGTGGCGAAGCGGCCGAGGTAGTTGAAGCCGAGCTGCGGGCGGGGGGCGTCGTCGAGCGCGCCGCGCAGCAGGCCGTAGCCGATGCCGTTGTCCGGCAGGGCGTGCAGCTGCTCCTTGACGGCCTTCAGCGCGCGGCCGGGGTCGCCGGGAGCGCCGGGGTCGAGGCGGACGGGGAACATGCTGGTGAACCAGCCGGCCGTGCGGGTGGTGTCGGCGTGCTCGACGACGTTCTCGCGGCCGTGGCCCTCCAGGTCGACGAGCACACCCGTCCCCTGGCCGTCGCGCCAGGCGTTCACGGCGAGCGCGAACGCGGTGAGCAGCACGTCGTTGACGGTCGCGCGGTAGCGCGCGGCGGTGTCGGTGAGCAGGGCCGCGGTGACGTCCGACGGCAGGGTGAGGTTCAGTTGCCGGGCGGTCGCGGCGGTGTGCACGGCCGGGTCCAGGACGGCGATCGGCGCGTCCTCGCCAGCAGACTGGGCCTGCCAGAGCGGGAGTTCGGCGGAGCGGTCGAGCGTGGTGAGCTGCTGCGCCCAGCGGCGGAACGACGTCGGGACGGGCTCCAGCGCGGTGCCGTCGTAGGCGTGGGCGAGGTCCGGGAGGACGATGCGCC
>NZ_JBEZGX010000115.1:0-10911 GCF_040650235.1 Kitasatospora sp. NPDC048722 | reverse complement strand
GCTTCACGGGCCCCTGAGCTGTCCGGTCCTCACGGATCTCGAAGTCCAATGCATCCCCTGAGCTGGGGTGTTGCAACGACTCCTAGAACCCAGGCTCTCCCGCTCCGGCCCTTGGCGTTCGCGGGCCCTTCGCGTTCCCCGGCAGCGCACCGGCCCTCCGCGCGTCCCGGACTCGCTCACCCGGCCTTCGTTCTCCCCGTGCGGACCGCTACCGTGGGCCCGTGATCGACGAGCAGGCCCCGGACGCGTTCGAGGCGAACCGACGCTACCTGGGCTCGGTCGCCTACCGGCTTCTCGGCACGTTCACCGACGCCGAGGACGTCCTCCAGGAGGCGTGGCTGCGCTGGCGGGCCGCCGACCGCGCCGCCGTCGCCGACCCGCGCGCGTTCCTCACCACCGTCGTCACCCGGCTCTGCTACGACCAGCTCCGCTCCGCCCGGGCCCGCCGCGAGTCCTACACCGGCGAGTGGCTGCCCGAGCCGTCCGTCTCCTACGCGAGCGCCCCCGACTCCCCGGCCGAACTCGCCGAGCGCGGCGAGTCCGTCTCGCTCGCACTGCTCGCCGTCCTGGAACAGCTCACCCCCGCCGAGCGGGCCGCGTTCGTGCTGCACGACGTCTTCGCGGTCGGCTTCGACGAGATCGGCGACTCGCTCCACCGCACCCCCGACGCCGCCCGCCAGCTCGCCTCCCGGGCCCGCCGCCGGGTGCGGGACGGCGGCCGGCGCACGAGCGCCGACCGGGCCGAACACCGGCGCGCCGTCGAGGCGTTCGCCGCCGCGGCGCTCGGCGGCGACCTCCAGGGGCTGATGGCCGTCCTCGACCCGGACGTGGTGTGGACCGCCGACGGCGGCGGCATCGTCCGCGCCGCCGCCCGCCCGGTCCGCGGCGCCGACAAGGTCACCCGCCTGATCGCCGGCTCGGTCGCGAAGTGGCTCACGCCGGAGCTCCGCCTCGCCCTCGCCGAGGTCAACGGCGAACCCGGCATGGTCTGGTACGACTCGACCACCGGAACCGTCGCCGGCGTGCTGGCGTTCACCGTCGCCGACGGCCTGATCACCGGGACGTACGTCGTGGCCAACCCCGAGAAACTCACCCACATCGCCCCCGTCGCGAGCTGAACACCGGAGTGTGACGCAGGTCACTGTCACACTCCGCGCCGCCGCGCCGTCCCCTTGCCGAACCGCGCTGAACGACAGCGCACCCCGCAAGGAGGCGGACGGGATGAGCAGCAGCACCACCGAGAAGCGGATCGTCGTCCTGGGCGCCGGCTACGCCGGACTCAGCACCGCCAAGGGCGCCGGCCGGCACCACGCCGTCACCCTCGTCGCGCCCGAGGAGCGGCTCCTCCACCGCGTCCGCCAGCACGAGGCGGCGGCCGGCGGCGGGCAGGACTGGCCCGCCATCGGACAGCTCGCGCGCGGCCGGCGCATCGAGCACCACCGCGCCAGGGCCGTCGAACTCGACCTCGACGGCCACAAGGTCGAGCTCGACGACGGCACCGTCCTCGGCTACGACACCCTGGTCTACGCCCTCGGCAGCCGCACCGCCTGGCACGACGTCCCCGGCGCCGCCGAGCACGCCTACGGGGCCGAGCGCGCCGCCGAACTCGACCGCCGCCTGCGCGGGGCCGGCGAACCCGGCACCCTCGCCGTCGTCGGCGGCGGCGCCACCGGCATCGAGCTCGCCGCCGAACTCGCCGAGGCCCACCCCCGGTGGCGGGTGCGGATCGTCACGGCCGGCCGGGTCGGCGGCATCTACTCCCCCAAGGGCCGCGCCCACGTCCGGCGCGTCCTCGACCGGCTCGGCGTCGGCGTCCACGAGGACGCCACCGTCACCGAGGTCACCCCCACCGGGCTGCGCACCACCACCGGCCCGGTCGACGCCGACGTCACCGTCTGGGCCGCCTCGATGGAGCCGCACCCGCTGGCCGCCGCGGCCGGACTGGCCGTCGACGACCGCGGCCGGGCCCTGGTCGACGAGTACCTCCGGTCGGTGTCCCACCCGGACGTCCACGTCGTCGGCGACGCCGCCGCGGTGACCGTCCCCGGCACCGGAACCCTGCGGATGGGCTGCGCCACCGCCCTGCCGATGGGCCAGTACGTCGGCAAGCTGCTCGACGGGCGGACGGACAAGCCCTTCGCGTACAAGTACGTCGCGCAGTGCCTGAGCCTCGGCCGGCACGACGGGCTGCTCCAGCTGGTCCGCGGGGACGACTCGATGCGGCCCACCGTGCTCACCGGGACGGCGGGGCGGCTGGCCAAGGCCGCGATCGTCGCCGGGGTGCTCGCGGCGCTGAAGTGACCGTCCCCGGACGCGCGGAAGGGCCCGGAGCGATCGCGCTCCGGGCCCTTCCGCCGCTGCTACCCCGCTTCCGTCACTTCTTTTCCTTCGGGGCCTCCGCGTCGGTGGACAGCGCGGCGATGAAGGCCTCCTGCGGGACCTCGACGCGGCCGACCATCTTCATCCGCTTCTTGCCCTCCTTCTGCTTCTCCAGCAGCTTGCGCTTGCGCGAGATGTCACCGCCGTAGCACTTGGCGAGGACGTCCTTGCGGATCGCGCGGACCGTCTCGCGGGCGATCACCCGGGAGCCGATGGCCGCCTGGATCGGCACCTCGAACTGCTGGCGGGGGATGAGCTTCTGCAGCTTGCCCGCCATCATCACGCCGTAGTTGTAGGCCTTGTCCTTGTGCACGATCGCGGAGAACGCGTCGACCGCGTCACCGTGCAGCAGGATGTCGACCTTCACCAGCTGGGCGCTCTGCTCGCCGATGGGCTCGTAGTCGAGGGACGCGTAGCCGCGGGTCTTGGACTTCAGCTGGTCGAAGAAGTCGAAGACGATCTCCGCGAGCGGCAGGGTGTAGCGCAGCTCGACCCGGTCCTCGGAGAGGTAGTCCATGCCCTGCAGGTTGCCCCGGCGGGACTGGCACAGCTCCATGATCGCGCCGACGAACTCGTTGGGCGCGAGGATCGTGCCGCGCACGACCGGCTCGTACACCTCCGCGATCTTGCCGCTCGGGAACTCGCTCGGGTTGGTGACGGTGTGCTCGGTGCCGTCCTCCATGATCACCCGGTAGACCACGTTCGGGGCGGTGGAGATCAGGTCGAGGTTGAACTCGCGCTCCAGCCGCTCCCGGATGATCTCCAGGTGCAGCAGGCCGAGGAAGCCGCAGCGGTAGCCGAAGCCGAGCGCGACCGAGGTCTCCGGCTCGTACACCAGGGCCGCGTCGTTCAGGCGCAGCTTGTCCAGGGCGTCGCGCAGCAGCGGGTAGTCCGAGCCGTCCAGCGGGTACAGGCCGGAGAACACCATCGGGCGCGGGTCCTTGTAGCCGCCGAGCGGCTCGGTGGCGCCCTTGTTCATCGAGGTGATCGTGTCACCGACCTTGGACTGCCGGACGTCCTTCACACCGGTGATGATGTAACCCACCTCGCCGACACCGAGGCCGTCGGCGACCTTCGGCTCGGGCGAGATGACGCCGATCTCCAGCAGCTCGTGGGTGGCGCCGGTGGACATCATCGCGATGCGCTCGCGCTTGGTGAGCTGGCCGTCCACGACACGGACGTAGGTGACCACGCCGCGGTAGGAGTCGTACACCGAGTCGAAGATCATCGCGCGGGCCGGGGCGTCCTTGACGCCGACCGGGGCCGGGATGGTGTTGACGATGTGGTCCAGCAGGTCCTCGACGCCCAGACCGGTCTTGGCGCTGACCTGGAGCACGTCGGCGGGGTCGCAGCCGATGATGTGCGCGATCTCGGCCGCGTACTTCTCCGGCTGGGCGGCCGGCAGGTCGATCTTGTTGAGCACCGGGATGATCGTGAGGTCGTTCTCCAGCGCCAGGTACAGGTTGGCGAGGGTCTGCGCCTCGATGCCCTGGGCCGCGTCGACCACCAGGATGGTGCCCTCGCACGCGGCGAGGGAGCGGGACACCTCGTACGTGAAGTCCACGTGGCCGGGGGTGTCGATCATGTTGAGGATGTGCGTCGACCCGGCGTTCGGCCCGGTCTTCGGCGCCCACGGGAGGCGGACCGCCTGCGACTTGATGGTGATGCCGCGCTCACGCTCGATGTCCATGCGGTCGAGGTACTGGGCACGCATCTGCCGCGGGTCGACGACGCCGGTGATCTGCAGCATCCGGTCTGCGAGCGTCGACTTGCCGTGGTCGATGTGGGCGATGATGCAGAAGTTGCGGATCAGCGCCGGGTCGGTACGGCTGGGCTCTGGCACATTGCTGGGGGTCGCGGGCACCTTGGTCCGATTCTCCGTTGGTCCGGGGCCGGGGGCGTCCGGGTCATCGCTGACCGGGTTCCCGGGGGACCGGACAGTCTCGTCCGATCGAAATAGTTCCTCCCATCTTCCCACGACCCCGGCGCGGGCCGCCGTTCGGTCCGGCCCGGGTCGTTCGTGGGGGTGCGGAGCCGCCCTTCCCACCGGGCCCGGACGGCGGCAGGATGGCGTCCCGTGATCCTGGAAAGCGCCCTGCTCGACGTCCTGCCCGGCCAGGAGGACGAGTTCCTCGCCGCCTTCGCCGAGGCCCGGCCGCTGATCGCCGTCCAGCGCGGCTTCGGCTCGCTGCAGCTGCGGCGCTGCCTCGACGAGGGACGCGGCTCGCGCTTCCTGCTCCAGGTCGAGTGGGAGACCCTCGCCGACCACACCGAGGGCTTCCGCGGCTCCGCCGAGTACGAACGCTGGCGGGACCTGCTGCACCGCTTCTACCGGCCCTTCCCGGCGGTCGAGCACTACGGCGAGCCGGTCCTCGACGCGTAGCCGGCCGGCCGACGCCCCGGCCGGTTTGGGGCGGGCAGCGGGCCCCTGGTAGCGTAGTCAGCTGCACCTGGCCTCGGCATGCCCTCTCAGCTGGTCCGACGGCCGACGGTGCAGCCCGTTCAAACCATTCAGACAAGACTGAGGCTCCTTCGTGGCGAACATCAAGTCCCAGATCAAGCGCAACAAGACCAACGAGAAGGCGCGCCTGCGCAACAAGGCCGTCAAGTCCTCGCTGAAGACCGCTCTGCGCAAGGCCCGTGAGGCCGCTGCCGCCGGCGAGACCGAGAAGGCCGTCGTGCTGGCCCGCGCCGCCTCCAAGGCGCTGGACAAGGCCGTGAGCAAGGGCGTCATCCACGCCAACCAGGCCGCCAACAAGAAGTCGGCCATCACCAAGCGCGTCAACACCGCCGCCCAGGCCTGACGCCCCCGGGGGCCGCTGCCCCCACCGCCCCAGGGCGACCCGGCCCTCTACCCGGACCCCTGAGGCGCGCGAGACTCGCACCGCACGCGGCCTGCGTTCGCCACGCGGGTGCGGTGCACACGGCATCACGACAGGCGCCGTGACCGCCTCTTCCCCAGAGGCCGGTCACGGCGCCTGTCGCGTTCGGTGGTGTGCCGTGGAGGGGTGCTGACGTCCGGGGTGGGCGCGGGGCGTTCAAGGCGCCCCCGCCCTCGCCCGCGCTCCCCCGTGCGACTCGGTGCGTGCTCGGTGCGTGCTCGGTGCGTGCTCGGTGCGTGCTCGGTGCCGCCAGTACGGCTCAGTACGGCTCGGCGCGACTCAGTACGACTCTGCGCGCGCTCGGTGCGGTGCGCGCTCGGTACGGTCAGTACGGCTCGGTGCGCGCTTGTGCGACTCAGTACGAGGGACGGCTGCCCGCCCGGGCCGCACGGGCCACCGCGACCACCGCACGCTCCAGGGCGAAGGCCGGATCGTCCGAGCCGCCCTTGACCGCGGCGTCCGCCTGCGCGATCGCCGTCAGCGCGACGGCCACGCCGTCGCCCGTCCAGCCGCGCATCTGCTGGCGGACCCGGTCGACCTTCCACGGCGGCATGCCCAGCTCGCGTGCCAGATCCCCCGGGCGCATGTTCCGCCCGGCGCTCGCAAGCCGCCCGATGCTGCGCACGCCGGACGCCAGCGCATAGGTGATGCCCGTCGGCGGCTGCCCGACGGCCAGCGCCCAGCGCAGCCGCTCCAGCGCCTCCGCCGCCCGGCCGGTGACGGCCAGGTCCGCCACCTCGAAGCCGGTGGCCTCGGCCCGGCCGCTGTAGTAGCGGGCCACGACGGTCTCGTCGATCGTGCCCTCGACGTCCGAGGTGAGCTGGCTGCACGCGGCCGCCAGCTCGCGCAGGTCACTGCCGAGCGCGTCCAGCAGGGCCTGGCAGGCCTCCGGCGTCGCGGAGCGCCCCAGCGTGCGGAACTCGCCCTTGACGAAGGCCAACCGCTCGCTCGCCTTCGCCAGCTTGGCGCAGGCCACCTCCCGGCCGCCCGCCTTGCGCCCCGCGTCGAGCAGGCCCTTGCCCTTGGCGCCGCCCGCGTGCACCAGCACCATGATCACTTCTTCGGCCGGGGCCTCGATGTACGCCTTGACCTCCTTCACGGAGTCGGCGGAGAGGTCCTGGGCGGCCCTGACCACGATCACCTTGCGCTCGGCGAACAGCGACGGCGTCGTCAGCTCGGCCAGACTGCCGGGCTGGAGCCCTCCGGGCGGGATGTCCCGCACGTCGGTGTCCGGATCCGCCGCCTTCGCCGCCGCCACCACCTGGGCGACCGCGCGGTCGAGCAGCAGCTCCTCCTGGCCGACCGCGAGGGTCAGCGGGGCGAGCAGGTCGTCGGGTGCACTCTTCCTGGCCATCCCCACCAGCATCCCACGGAGCGCGGACAGCCCCGGCCGGACCTGCGCGCCCGCGGCGGCCGGCGGACCTGGAGAATGGGCCGGTGACCGAAGACCTCACCACCGACCAGCCGGACGTCGACGACCCGCACGCCCGGCAACTGCTCGTCCTGCCCGACCGCGACGCCGCCGACGAGGCCGCGGAGGAACTCAGCGCCACCCAGCCCGACCTCGGCGAACTGGAGGTCGTCCGCGACGCCCTGGCCGGCGAGGACGACGCCGAGGACGCCCAGTGGCTGGTCGTCGTCGAACCCCCGGAAGGCGGGTGGACCCCGGCCCGGCTGCGTGCCCTGGACGCGCTCGCCGCCGAGTACGAGGGCTGGCGCGAGGAGGGCTGACCGCGCCCGGGGCGGCTTCACGCCCGGGCGCCGGGCCGGCTCGACCGCCCTGACCGCAACGGAAAACTCCCCGCCGGGAGTTGACGGGCGGTCAGGGCGGCGCTTTGCTTCAGGGACGGTGGCGGCGACGCGCGACGGGCTTAATGTCATGTACGCGACATGAGCCGGTACGTGCTCCCTGCTTTCCGCTCCTTCGCCCGCCCCGCCACCCGTCCTCCACGTGACACCCCCACGACTTCGGAGGCCCCCCATGGCCAGGAAGCGTTCCATCGCCCTCGCGGCCGGCACCGTCGCCGCACTCACCGCGCTCGCCCTCACCGCCGTACCGAGCGCGACGGCCCAGAACACCCACCGGTCGGGCCCCGGGAACGTCTTCGTCTACCGCATCCCCACCCACACCGCGGCAGACGCCCAGACGCTCACCGGCGCGGGCTTCGACCTGCTCGAACACCGCCAGGGCGACGACCTGTTCGTCCTCGGCGACGCCCGCGACGGCACCCGGCTGCGACTGCTCGGCTTCACTCCCACGGTCGAGCGGACGATGCCCGAACCGGCCCGGGCGCCGCTCCAACTCCGCCCCAGGAGCGGCCAACTGGCGGCCGGCGACCCGAACGAGACGTACGACGGCGGCTACCACACCGTCAACGCCCACTACGCCCACCTCGACCAAGTCGCCTCCCAGCACCCCGACCTGGCGACCGTGGTCACCTACGGCCAGTCCTGGCGCAAGCAGAACGGCCGGCCCGGCGGCTACGACCTCAAAGCCGTCTGCATCACCAAACGGACCGGGAGCGACTGCTCGCTCTCACCGAACTCGACCAAACCCCGCTTCTTCCTGATGAGCCAGATCCACGCCCGCGAGATCACCACCGGCGAGATGTCGTGGCGCTGGATCGACCACCTCACCGGCGGCTACGGCACCGACCAGGACACCACCGCGCTCCTCGACTCCACCGAGCTCTGGGTCGTGCCGATCGCCAACCCCGACGGCGTCGACATCGTCCAGCAGGGCGGCGACAACCCGCTCTACCAGCGCAAGAACGCCGACGATTCGAACGGCTCCGCCTGCGACTTCTCCGGCCAGATCGGCGTCGACCTCAACCGCAACGCCGGCACCCACTGGGGCGGGCTCGGCACCTCGCCCGACCCGTGCTCCGAGATCTACCTCGGGCCGCAGGCCGACTCCGAGGCCGAGAACACCGCCCTGGAAGGGCTGTTCCGCACCCTCTACCCGGCCGTACGCGGCCCCGGCGACACCGACCCCGCCCCGGCGGACACCCGCGGCATCATGATCACCCTGCACAGTGACGCCAGCATGGTCATCTTCCCGTGGGCCCACGACCACACCGCCCACACCGGCAACGACGCCGCGCTGCGCGCCCTCGCCGGCAAGCTCGGCGCCCTCACCAACTACCAGTCCGGCCAGGCCGGCGAGATCCTCTACGACGCCGCCGGCGGCACCGACGACTGGGTCTACGACAAGCTCGGGACCGCCAGCTTCACCATCGAGGTCGGCGACAGCGACTCCCGCGGCTGCTCCGGCTTCATGCCCGCCTACTCCTGCCAGGACTCCTACTTCTGGCCCAAGATGAAGACCGCCCTGATGTACGCCGCCACCCACGCCCGGGCCCCGTACACGACCACGGCGACCGACGACTGAACCGCCCCGCCCCCGGCCGCGGCGGTCCGGACTCCCCGGAGCGCCGCGGCCGGGGGCATTCGGACGGGGGACATTCCAGGACGCCGCCCGTTCATTGACGGTGCATGTTCACCAATTCCGTTGACAGTGAGTCCATTTGGCGAGAATCGCCGAATTCTCGAATTTCTCCGCGGCGGGGTCCGGAACTGTTCATTCCCCGGCCGCCGCCGGTATACCGGGGCCTCCCACCCTATGAGCGCACCGCCGCAGCCACCTTCCCCCTCGACAGGAGTCTTCCGTGACCCGTCGCCATGTCCGGCTCGCCGCCACCCTCGGCGCCGCCGGTGTGCTGGCCGGATCCACCGTCGCCCAGGCAGCCGCCGCCGAAGAGGGCCGCAGCGCCCGCGTCGAGCACGTGCTGCTGGTCTCGGTCGACGGCCTGCACCAGTCGGACCTCGCCTGGTTCGTGGCCCAGCACCCCCAGTCCGCGCTGGCCAGGCTGGTCGGCGGCGGTGTCGAGTACACCCGCGCGAGCACCACCAACCCCTCGGACTCCTTCCCCGGCATGGTCGCGCAGCTGACCGGCGGCGGCCCGGGCACCACCGGCGTCTACTACGACGACACCTACAACGCCGAACTTCTCCCGGCCGGCACCACCGGCTGCGAGAACGCCAAGTCCGGCGTCGAGGTCGACCTCACCGAGGACCTGGACAAGAACCAGGACGCGATCGACGCCGGCCAGGGCCTCGCCGGACTGCCCGGCTCCATCCTGCAGATGACCGGCCGGCCGCAGAACCTGATCAACCCGGCCAAGCTGCCCGTCGACCCGGACACCTGCAAGCCGGTCTACCCGCACTCCTACCTCCAGGTGAACACCGTCTTCGAGGTGGCCCGCCAGGCGGGCCTGCGCACCGCGTGGTCGGACAAGCACGCCGCCTACGACATCCTCAACGGCCCCTCCGGCGAGGGCGTCCAGGACCTCTTCACTCCGGAGATCAACAGCAAGGCGGCCGGGTACAGCGGCGACTGGACCAAGGACAACAAGGCCACCCAGCAGTACGACTCGTACAAGGTGCAGGCCGTCCTCAACGAGATCGACGGCTACGACCACAGCCGTTCGCAGAAGGTCGGCACGCCGGCGGTCTTCGGCCTGAACCTCCAATCCGTCTCCACCGCGCAGAAGCTCAACAGCTCCGAGGGCCTCCAGGGCGGCTACGCCACCAAGGGCGTGCCCGGCCCGCTGCTCGCGAAGAACCTGGAGTTCGTCGACCAGCAGATCGGCGCCCTGACCGCGGAACTGCGCGCGCAGCACCTCGACGGCTCCACCACGATCATCCTGTCGGCCAAGCACGGCCAGTCCCCGACCGACCCGACCGCGCTCAACCGGATCGACGACGGGCCGCTGCTGGACGGCCTCAACGCCGCCTGGAAGGCCGCCCACCCGGGCGCCGACACCCTCGTCGCCCACGCGGTCGACGACGACGGCGTGCTGCTCTGGCTCAACGACCGCTCCGACGCCGCCACCGGGTTCGCCAAGAACTACCTGCTGGCGCAGAGCGGCAACGGCGTCGACATCAACGGCAAGGCCCGCCCGTTCACCCGGAGCGGCATCGAGCGGATCCATGCGGGCGACGAGGCCGCCGACCACTTCGGCGTCGACCCGGGCGATCCCCGGGTGCCGGACGTCTTCGGCGTCGCGCAGTACGGCGTCGTCTACACCGGCGGCAGCAAGATCGCCGAGCACGGCGGGGCCCACGCCGACGACCTGAACGTGCCGCTGGTCGTCTCCGGCGCCGGCGCCCCGGGCGGCGTCCGCGAGGACGAGAAGGTCGAGACCAAGCAGATCGCGCCGACCATCCTGAAGCTGCTCGGCCTCAAGCCGAACGCCCTGCAGGCCGTCCGGGAGGAGCACACCCGGGTCCTGCCGGTCCGCTGACGGCCGGACGGGCCCCCGGTCTGCGAGTCCTGTCGGCCCGCTGACGGCCGGACGGGTCTGCGGGTCTGCGGGTCTGCGGGCCGGACGTCGGAACGCCGGCCGCTGACCCCGAGGACCGCCCGAGCGGCCGCACGCCGGGTGCGTGCTGCCGCTCGGCCACATCCGCGGTTGCATTCGCGCCTCGCCAGGGTGCCCCCGGTGGCGAAAGGCGGTCGGGGCTGCCGGGGCCTCCACCACTCTCCCCGCGGCGGGGGGGGGGGGGGGGGGCGGGGGCGCGGGGGGGCGGGGCCCCCCCCCCCCCGCCCGCAAAGGACGCCGCGAAGGCGCCGCAAAACAAGATGGAG
>NZ_JBEZGX010000114.1:0-11079 GCF_040650235.1 Kitasatospora sp. NPDC048722 | reverse complement strand
AAACGCTCGGCTGGGAAACCCCAGCCGAGCGTCTGCATAAACTCATCGCGGCCTAGACAACCGACCACGTGTTGCAACGACCCCTAGAAACCGCCATCTCTCCGGGGCCTTCCCGGCGGTGGCCGGGGCCGGGGTCGAACCGGCGACCTTCCGCTTTTCAGGCCAAGCCGGGGCGGTGAGATGCCCGTACTTGAGCGCTTCTGTCGTCTGTGGAAGTGCGGCTTCGGGTGTCACTGTGCGGACCGGTTGGCGTCAGCGTCGGCTTCGACCGGCATTCCTCCGTAGCGTAAGTGATGGCACTTTGCAGGCAGTGCAGCTAAAATGCATGCATGACTGCGATCACCATTCGTGAGGTCCCGGACTCGATTCTCGAAACTCTGAAGATCAAGGCGGCCCAGGGCGGAAAGAGCCTTCAGGCGTACCTGCTCGACCTTGTCACCCGTGAGGCGGCCACGCCGACCTTGGCCGAGATGATGAGCCGCCTCGACCGTGAGACCCGCTCTGAGGTCAGTACGGCGGACATCCTTTCCGCGATCGACGAGGGCCGGGAGCGCCGGTGAATCTGAGCGTCGTCATCGACTGCTCCGCGCTCGTTCGGGTGCTCACCGACCACGGTCCCGCCGGCCGGGCCGTCCGCGACCGACTCCGCGGGCTGGATGCGCTCGCTGCCCCTGGCTTGCTCGACTACGAGCTCGTCTCGGCCCTGTTCGGCATGGTGCGCGGCGGCAAGCTCGCGGAGAAGGAAGCGGTGAAGGCCGTTGCCGACTACCAGGCCCTCGCCATCACGCGACACGAGACGCTGATCCTGTGGCAGCGCGTTCGAGAACTCCACCACAACATCAGCGCCTACGACGCGCAGTACGTGGCGCTGGCCGAGACCCTCGGTGTGCCACTCGTCACCAGTGACGCCCGAATCCGGCGCAGCGGCGCCGCCAAGTGCAGCATCGAGGTCTTCGCGTAATCGCCGGAGGTTGGGCGGTGAGGGCGTCGGGTCGGCTTCAAACCTCGGACCCCCTCCCCGTCGTCGACTGACTACGCTTGGTGCGGTGAAATCAGTACGAAGCCTCACGATCTGGCTGGCCGACCGCACACCTTCACAGTTGACCGACCTGTTGGAGCAGCGCGAACTTCCCTACGCGGCAAGGGTGACGAGCCTGGCCGACCTGGCCGGCCACCTGTTGACGGACGCTTCGACGGCCCAGGGGCTGAGTGAGATCAGCCTCGGGGACTTTCAACTGCTGGTCGCTGTGGCGACCTTGGCCGAACGGTTGCACGGTCCGCTTCCGGCTGCCCTACCGGGCCATCACCTGTTCAGCGGCTACGGCGGCCGTTCACCGCGGCTCGACGCGCCTGCGGTCGACCCCGCTGACCGGTCCGTGACCCGGGACCAGCTCTTCCGATTCCTGCAACTCGACGACGCGGGGCGGTCCGCGGCCGCGGCCGCGCTGTCCCGGCTGGCCGAGCGGGCCCTGGTGCTGCCCTCGTCCGGGAGCAGGGTCACCGTTCCGATCCTGGTCCACCGCCAGGCGGGCGAAGGCGGCGGTTACGGCCGGCCCGCCGAGCAACTGCTCACCGAGGCCTTCAACGCCCCGGAGATCCACCGCATCGCGCAGGGGCTGGGGCTCGCGAAGGCGCGGACGCGAGACGAGGCGCAGCGGCATATCGTGGACGTGCTCAGGGACGCGAAGCGCGTGCGCGCCATGGCCGCCGAGGCGCCGCCCGCGGCCTTGGACCTGCTGGACAAACTGGTTCCGGGCCCGCCACTGCTGCGCACGCACTGCTTCGTCTCCCGGTACGGCGGCGGCTTCTACCCGGGCTCCGGAGGCAAGTTCACCTTCCGGGAAGGCGGCTCGGGAGATCCCGGCACGGACTGGCTGGCCGCCCGGGGCATGGTCGTTCCGGTGGATGAGGACCTGGTGGAACTGCCGCGCGAGGTGGCCGACGCGTTGCGCGACCACGACCGCGCGCCGAGCTACCAGTCTGCCCCGCCCCCGGTCGAGGGGGCGGTGGAGATCCCCGGTGGTGCAGTCGAGAGCCAGGCGCAGGCGGCGTTGGCCGAGGCGGCCTCCCGGGTCGAGCTGGTGCTCCGCCAGATGGCCGTGCAGCCGCTCGCCGTGCGCAAGGCAGGCGGGATCGCGGTCCGGGACACCCGTCGGCTGGCGAAGGCGGTCGGATTGCCGGAGGAGCAGGTCCGGTTGTGGCTCGACCTGGCGAACAACGCGGACCTGATCACCCCTTGCGCCGAGGAACCGGAGGCCCCGGCGAGAGGACGGGGCCGCACGCGTCGCCCGGAACCCCAGCCGCCTGCCCGGATGCTGCCCACCGAGCGGTACGACGAGTGGCTGGCGGCCGCGCCCGCTCAGCGGCTGCTGCCGATCGTCGCCACCTGGGCGGTGGTGCCCGAGGTCTTCAGCTACTGGCCGGACGAGAACGACACCCCGGTCGCGCTGATCACTCCGGAGGACGGCGAGGCCGTCGCTCTGCGCTATGCCGTGCTGGAGGCTCTGGCCACCCTGCCGGCCGGTCACGGAGTCGCCACCGGCAAGTCCACTCGCACGCGGGTGACCGCGCTCGCCGGTCTCATCGCCACGGCGGCCTGGTTCCGTCCGACCGCCCTCGCCCAAGGTCCGTGGGAGGCTGAGCGGGTCGAGGCGACCCTGGCGGAGGCGGAGCTGCTCGGGGTCGTCGCGCACGGAGCGCTGACTCGTCTCGGGCACGCCGTGCTCGGGTTCCTGAGGGCGGGTGCACACCGCCACTTCCCCGCCGTTCCGGGGGCCGGGCCGGAGCTGCGCGACCATCCTGCGCTGGCCGACGCGGTTCGGCAGGTGTCCGCGGCCCTGGACGTGCTGCTGCCCTCGCCGCAGACCACCGCCCGGTTCCAGGCGGACCTGACGGCCGTGGTCGCCGGATCTGGCGCACCGGAGCTGACCGACCTGCTGGCCGCCTGTGCGGACCGGGAGTCGGAGGGCCATGCCGTGGTGTGGCGGATCACCCCTGCGACGGTGCGCCGGGCGCTGGACTCCGGATGGGACGCCGCCGACCTGCTGGCCCGGTTGGCCGACGTCTCCGAGGGCGGGCGGCCGCTTCCGCAGCCCCTGGAGTATCTGATCAAGGACACCGCGCGGACCCACGGCCGGATGCGAGTGGTGCGCTCCGCGTGCTGCATCCGCTCCGACGACGAGGCACTGGTGTCGGAGCTCGCCGCAGCCCGTGCGCTGGCCAAGCTCGGGTTGCGACGGATCGCGCCGACGGTGCTGATCAGTACGGCCGAGCCCGACGCGACCCTCGCCGCGCTTCGATCTGCCGGCTACGCCCCCGTGCTGGAGGCGGAGACCGGGACGACGGTCATCGAGAAGGCCCGCCGGGAACACGGCCCCAACCGCATGCCGTCACTGTCCGGAGCACGACCGCGCCACGGCAAGGGACCGAACACTGCCCGGTCGCTGGCGGGCGCGTTGCTGGCGGGCCGGTGACCAGGGGATCGTCCCAAGCGTTCGGGCAGGGCGGTGTGCACCGCATCGTGGCGGTGAAGTCGCCCCGGAGCTCCCGACCGTGTCGACGACGACCTGCTCGCGGTCGCCGCCCAGGCCAGCCCGCCGGCCCCCGCACCTCGCAAGCGGCCTGGGAGGAAGGAGTTGGCGCCGCTGATCGCCGCGCTTCCCGAGAAGGTGAAGAACGACCTCTTGCTGCGCCTGGCGCTGGGCGATGAGCCTCAGCTGGGAGCCGAGCTTCTGCGCCGCCTGCACGGCGAACCGCCCGTCGCGACGGTGCCGGGGCAGCGCTCGGCTGCAGAACTGCTGGATGCCGCGCACACGCTGGCCACCGAGCGCCGGCAGGGTGCCGAGCGGGTTCGAGTCGAGGCACGGGCAAAGCAGCTGACCACCCTGGCCGCTGACGAGCAAACGATCTGGCGCGAGGTCGAGAACCACGTCGCCCGCAAGCAAGCAGCCCGTTACGACACCGCCGTGGCCCTCCTGGTCCAGCTCCGTGATGCGTGTGACCACGTCGGGCGCGGCCCGGAGTTCCGGCAGCGGCTGGCCACGCTCCGCGAGCAATACCGGCACCTGCCCGGCCTGCTGCGCCGGCTCGACGACCGGGCCCTGCGAGGCTGACGCCACCTGCATGCTCGGGGCGCTTGAAACGAACCGACGGCCCATACCATCTGCGTGATATGCAGTGGCTGGTATGGGCGAGCGCTACTCCATTGAGCTGGAACCGGAGGTGCGTCTCTGGCTTGAGAGTCTCACCCGCAGCACTATCGGCAGGTCGAGGAGAAGGCTGATCTCCTTGCCGAGTACCCAACCACGCTCGACGAGCCGCACTCGCGGAACCTGGGTGATGGGGTGCGGGAACTGCGCCTCGGTCTGAGCGGGAACGCGGTGCGGATCAGCTACTGGCTGGCGCCTGGACGCCGCATCGTTCTGCTCACTGTCTTTCGCAAGACCCGAATGCGTGAGGAAGCGGAGGTCAAGCGAGCCAAGGCTGCCAAGCTGGTGTGCGAGACCGGGCATCCGGTAGCTCATGAGATCTACAGTCGCAACACGGCGGAGGAGGAACGGTGAACCACGCACGCTGGCAGCTGGCTCGGGACAAGCGCGCGATCCACGGGGAGTTCGAGCCCCCCGCGATCATCGCCGAGCGAGAGCAGATTCGTCTGGCCATGGCGCTCGGTCAGCTGGTCTACGACCGGCGTACCCAGCTGGGTCTGAGCGAGGACGAGCTGGCGGTTCGCCTCGGTAGCACCGCTGACGAGGTGGAACACATCGAGGTTGGTGGAGTCCTCCCGGTCACGTCCGACCTGCTTCTCCGGATTGCCGCGGCTCTGGAGGTGTCCGTGGACGTCCATCTGGCGACCTCGGGCACGGCAGTCAGCTTCGCCGCTCGCGCCGCATAGCCGGGAGGAAGCTGTGGACTACGGGCAGCAGCTGTCGGCCGCTCTGCGGGACAGGCGAAGGCAACTGGGGATCTCCCAGACCGAACTCGCCCGGCGGGCCGGCATGACTCAGCCTGGCATCTCCCGCGTGGAACTGGGGGACACGACCCCGACCCTTCCCATGCTGGCGCGGCTCGCCGAGGCGTTGGAGGCGGACCTCGACATCCGACTGGCCCCCTGGACGGAAGGACGACGATGCGCTTCGTGCCCCACCGTCACGCCGATGCGGCGTGACGGTGGGGGCGGTGGAGTTGCGGCAAAGACGCGGAGGGCCTGACCGTCCGCTGTGCCGGCGTCAAGCGACGCAAAAATGCCCCCGAAGCGAACTGCTTCGAGGGCATCGTGCCTGGTCAGGCTATGTGGCCAGGGCCGGGGTCGAACCGGCGACCTTCCGCTTTTCAGGCGGACGCTCGTACCAACTGAGCTACCTGGCCGTACTGCACCGTCTCTTGCGAGACGAGCGATCCCGACGGGACTTGAACCCGCGACCTCCACCTTGACAGGGTGGCGAGCTAACCAACTGCTCCACGGGACCTTAGGTGGCCGGTGGGCCACCAGGTCTTGCGGCACTGCACTTTACTACGTGTACTGCGGTACTGCGTGCCCCCAACGGGATTCGAACCCGTGCTACCGCCTTGAAAGGGCGGCGTCCTGGGCCACTAGACGATGAGGGCTTGCGGCCTGTCCCGCTGTTTCCAGCGTTCGGGGACGTCGAGAAGCATATGGGATGTCGGGCGGATCGCCAAAACGGGTTTCGGCGGGGTGGGGCGGGGGCCCTCCGGGAGGGGTCAGGACCAGCCGAGGTCGTGGAGCTCGTGGTCGTCGAAGCCGAAGTGGTGGGCGACCTCGTGGATCACGGTGACGCGGACCTCCTCGACGACCTCCTCGCGGGTCTCGCAGTGCCGCAGGGTGGGGCCGCGGTAGATGATGATCCGGTCCGGGAGGACCCCGGCGTACCACTCGCCGCGCTCGGTGAGCGGGGTGCCCTCGTAGAGGCCGAGGAGCTCCGGGTCGGCGGCCTCCGGCTCGTCCTCGACGAACACCGCGACGTTGTCCATCATGGCCGCGAGCTGCGGGGGAATCAGGTCGAGCGCGTCGCCGACCAGCGTCTCGAACTCTTCCCGGGTCATCTCCACCAGATCATTGTCGGGTCTGGGATGAGGGCGTGCCAGGTGGTGGGAGCCGGTGTTTCATGGCCCTATGACGACCTCGGACGGGACGGTGGACGACGTGGCACGGACGGTGCCGCCGGTCGTGGCGGTGGCGCGGCGGCGCCCGCCGGTGCTGCGCGGGCAGGGGCCGGCCGTCGCGGTGATCGCGGTGGGAGGGGCGATCGGCGCGACGACCAGGTACGCGGCCGGGCTGACGTGGACGGACGGGCCGGACGCGTTCCCGTGGACGACGCTGCTGATCAACGTGGTCGGCTGCGCGGTGATCGGGGTCTTCCTGGTGGCGATCACCGAGGGCCGCCCGGCGCACCCGCTGCTGCGGCCGTTCTTCGGGACCGGCGTGCTGGGCGGGTTCACCACGTTCTCGACGTACGCGGTGGACGTCCGGCGTCTGATCGGGGCGGACCGGCTCGGTCCCGGCCTGGCGTACCTCGGGCTGACGCTGGCGGCGGCCCTCCTCGCGGTGTGGGCGGCGGCCTTGGTCACGCGCCGTCTGATCCACCGCGGCGCTCGCGAGGCCGGCAGGGAAGACGGCAGGGAAGGCGGCCGGGCATGACGGCATCGAGTGAGCGGGGCGAGCGGACGGATCAGGAGGTGCGTGTTTCGCGAAGCGGCCGAGCGCCGCGAGGCGGGCGCATCAGCGGGCCCGCGCTGCGGCTGACCGTGCTGGTCGGGGAGAACGACCGCTGGCACCACCGGCCGCTGTACAGCGAGATCGTGCACCGGGCGCGCGCCGCCGGGCTGGCCGGGGCGAGCGTCTTCCGGGGGATCGAGGGGTTCGGGGCGTCGTCGCTGGTGCACACGACGCGCCTGCTCTCGCTGAGCGAGGACCTGCCGGTGGCGGTGGTGATCGTGGACGAGGAGCAGCGGGTGCGGGGCTTCCTGCCCGAGCTGGACGAACTGGTCGCGGAGGGCCTGGTGGTGCTCGACCCGTGCGAGGTCGTGCGGTACGTCGGGCGGGCGGGGTCGGCGGACGCGGCCGGTGCGACCGGTGCCGGGGAGGACGGGAAGTGAACTGGCTCTTGGTGGCGGCGGGGGCCGTGGTCGGGGCGCCGATGCGGTACCTGACGGACCGGGCGGTGCAGTCCCGGCACGACTCGGTGTTCCCGTGGGGGACGTTCGTGGTGAACGTCGTCGGCTGCGCGGTGCTGGGCCTGGTGACCGGCGCGGTCGCGGCGGGGGCCGCTTCCCCGCACGTCCAGCTGCTGGTCGGGACGGGGTTCTGCGGCGCGCTGACGACGTACTCGACGTTCTCGTACGAGACGCTGCGGCTGGTGGAGACCGGGGCCGGGCGGTACGCGGTGGCGAACGTGGCCGGCAGCCTGGCGGCCGGGCTGGCGGCGGTCTACGCGGGGGCGGAGCTGGCCTCGGCGCTCTGGGGGTGACGCTCCCGGACGTGACGGGCCGCCGTTCTGCGCTCCCCCGCGGGGGTGAATTCCAACAGACACGCGTTTGAACCGCCGGTGTTGGGCCGGGCGGTTGGCGGCCGGTGGCTTCTCCGTGCGCCGCCCGTGTCCCGCCGGGCCCGGCGCGCGTTGGGCACCGGGAACGGCCGCGCGCACGGGGCGGCCGGGGTGGGGCGGTAGAGAGGGAGCTCGGTGGCTTCGGTGCGGGCGGTTCGGACGGCGGTGCGTACGGTTTCGGCGCGGGCGCAGGCGGCGGAGCAGGCGCGGGGCGCGCACCTGCGGGCCGGTGTGGTGCGGGCGGCGGCGATGCTGGCGGTGGCCGGGCTGGGGCTGACGGGGTGCATGTCGGTCGGCCCGGCGGCGGAGGAGAAGCCCGGTGGCACCGCGCCGGTGGGTCAGGCCGGTCCGGCCGTCAAGCCGGGGGCGACGGTCGGCCCCTCGGCCACGGCGGGCGGCGGGCACCTCGGGGGTGCGTCCGGGCGCTCGGAGCGGCAGGGGGGCTTGCAGACGGAGAACGCGCCCGCCGGGGGCACGTCACAGGCTCCGGGTGAGCCGGCGCCGGGCGCGAACGCGGCCACGGCGGGCGTGATCCCCGTGCCGGGCGCCCCCATGGCGGAGGGAGCGCCGGGTGCGAACGGCGCGGCCGGGGGCGTGAACGCCAGCCCCGCACCCAAGCCGGGCAGCGGCTCGCCGGCGGGCGGCGGAACGGCGGCCACGGGCGGCTCGGCGGGCTCCGGCACCGGCGAGGGACGGTCCGGTGGCGGCACCTCGGGCGCCCCCTCGGCGACGCCCAGCAGCCACCCGTCCACGACCCCCGAGCCGGACCACTCCTCGCCCGCCGCGACCGTCCCGCCGGCCCCGGAACCGTCCTCCGGCAGTTCCGGTTCCCCGGCCCCGAGCCCCCACCCGGCCACGCATTAGGGGGATGGCCAGGGCATTTGCCTCCGATCCCGAGGATCCTCTATGGTGGTAGATCGTTCGTTTGATTCATTTGTCTGGCGCCCTACTCCCATCTGGCGCCCTTGGCGCGTACCGGCGATCCGTGGCTGACCGCATAGAGGCGGTTGTGAAACAGAACCCCGGACTTTGGCGCGTGCCACTTCCGGAAGGTTTTGCATGTCTCTCGTTGACGACGCCCGCTTCGCCATGCCCGCGAGCGAGTCCGCCGCCGATGTCACCACCACCCCCGAGACCGACGCCGTCGAGGCCGTCGAGACCCCCGAGACCGAGGCCGTCGAGACCGACGCCGCCGAGTCCGCCGAGCCCACCATCACCTTCGGCGACCTGGGCCTGCACGACGACGTCGTGCGCGCCCTCGCCAAGCGCGGCGTGACCACCCCGTTCCCGATCCAGGCCGCGACCATCCCGGACGCCCTGGCCGGCAAGGACGTGCTCGGCCGCGGTCGCACCGGCTCCGGCAAGACCCTCAGCTTCGGTCTGCCGCTGCTCACCCGCCTCGCCGACGGCGAGCGCACCAAGCCCAAGCACCCGCGCGGCCTGATCCTCGTCCCGACCCGCGAGCTGGCCATGCAGGTGGCCGACGCGCTGGAGCCGTTCGGCTCGGTGCTCGGGCTCAAGCTCAAGGTCGTCTGCGGCGGCACCTCGATGTCGAACCAGATCTACGCGCTGGAGCGCGGCGTCGACATCCTGGTCGCCACCCCCGGCCGTCTGCGCGACCTGCTGAACCGCGGCAGCGCCAAGCTGGACGACGTCCGCACCGTCGTGCTCGACGAGGCCGACCAGATGGCCGACATGGGCTTCCTGCCCGAGGTCACCGAGATCCTCGACCAGGTGCCGGCCGGCGGCCAGCGCCTGCTGTTCTCCGCCACGCTGGAGAACGAGATCGACACCCTGGTCAAGCGCTACCTGAAGAACCCGGTCACCCACGAGGTCGACCCGTCGGCCGGCGCCGTCACCACCATGACCCACCACATCCTCGTGGTGAAGCCCAAGGACAAGGCGCCGATCACCAACGCGATCGCCGCCCGCAAGGGCCGCACGATCATCTTCGTCCGCACCCAGATGGGCGCCGACCGCGTCGCCGAGCAGCTCATCGAGGCCGGCGTGAAGGCCGACGCGCTGCACGGCGGCATGACCCAGGGCGCCCGCACCCGCGTCCTCGGCGACTTCAAGGACGGCTACGTCAACGTCGTCGTCGCCACCGACGTCGCCGCCCGCGGCATCCACGTCGACGGCATCGACCTGGTCCTCAACGTGGACCCGGCCGGGGACCACAAGGACTACCTGCACCGCTCCGGCCGCACCGCGCGCGCCGGCCGCTCCGGTGCCGTCGTCACCCTGGTGCTGCCGCACCAGCGCCGCGGCGTCTTCCGCCTCATGGAGGACGCGGGCGTCGACGCCAGCCGCCACATCCTGGACCACGCGTTCGACGCCGAGGTCGCCAAGATCACCGGCGCCCGCTCGCTGACCGAGGTGCAGGCCGAGAGCGCCGCGAACATCGCCGGTGCCGCCGAGCGCGAGCTCGCCGACATGACCCGCCAGCTGGAGCGCGCGCAGCGCCGCGCCACCGAGCTGCGCGAGGAGGCCGACCGCCTCGCCGCCCGTGCGGCGCGCGAGCGGGCCGAGCTGGGCATCGAGGACGAGGCCCCGGCCGCGGAGGGCGACGCCGTCGCCGAGGGCGCCCAGGCCGCCGACGCCGCGGCCGCCGTGCCGGCGCAGTCCGGCCCGGCCGCCGAGGAGCGGACCCCGTCCTACCGCGAGGCCCGCACCGAGCGTCCGGCCTTCGGCCGCGACCGCGACCGTGACCGTGACGACCGTCGTTCGGGCGGTTTCGACCGTGACCGCGGTGGCTTCGGCGGCCGTGACCGCGACGACCGCGGTGGCCGTTCCGGTGGCTTCAACCGCGATGACCGCGGCGACCGTGGCGCCCGCTCCGGTGGCTTCAACCGTGACGACCGCGGCGACCGTGGCGCCCGCTCCGGTGGCTTCAATCGTGACGACCGCGGCGGCTTCAACCGTGACCGCGACGACCGTCGTTCGGGCGGTTTCGACCGTGACCGCGGTGGCTTCGGCGGCCGTGACCGCGACGACCGCGGTGGCCGTTCCGGTGGCTTCAACCGTGACGACCGCGGCGACCGTGGCGCCCGCTCCGGTGGCTTCAACCGTGACGACCGCGGCGGCTTCAACCGTGACCGCGACGACCGTGGCGGCCGTTCCTTCGGTGACCGTCCGGCCCGCTCCTTCGGCGACCGCCCGTCCTTCGGCCGTGACCGCGACGAGCGCGGCGGCAGCAGCCGTCCGTTCTCGCGCCGCGACGACCACCGCTCCGGCGGCCGTCCGCAGTCCTCGGGCTTCGGCGGCCGTGACCGCGACGACCGCGGCGCCCGCTCCGGCGGCTTCAACCGCGAGGACCGCGGCGGCTTCAACCGGGACGACCGCAAGCCGCGCTGGAAGAACTGAACCCGTACGCCGGTAGTTGACGAAACCGCCGGCTGACGGACGAAGGGCCCGCTCCACTCGGCGGTTTCTAGCGGTCGTCGCAACACGTGGTCGGTTGGTTAGGCCGCGATGAGTTTATGCAGGCGCTCGGCTGGGGTTTCCCAGCCGAGCG